>NZ_JBHTZD010000009.1:8102-189024 GCF_042790455.1 Streptomyces sp. NPDC056734 | reverse complement strand
CCTGAGCCATGGTCCCCGGAGCTTGAGCCACGGCCCTCGACGCCGGGGCCGGGGCCGTCGGAGCCTGGGCTACGGCCGCTGGGACCTGAGTCCCGGTCCCCAGGGCTTGAGCCCCGACCGCTTGGGCCCGAGCCACGGTCCCCGGGGCCTGAGCCGGGGCCATTGAAGTCCGAGCCACGGACGCTGGAGCCCGAGCCATGGTCACCGGAGCCGGAGCCGGAGCCGTCGAAGCCCGAGCCACGGCCACCAGAGCCAGAGCCCGGGCTACCCGGGCCTGAACCGTGGCCATCCGAGCCCGCGCCCGCGCTCAGGCCATCAGAGCCCGCGCCTGCGCCCAAGCCCTCGGAACCGGTGGCGCCCGTGGTGCCCGTGGCGCCGGCGCTCTCGCCGTGCGTGGCCCACTCCAGCAGGCCGATGAAGGCGCGGTTCAGCAGTGCGGAGTCCGCCGGGCGCAGAGGCCGCTGCGCCATCAGCAGCGCCTGCCCGTACAGCGACTCGGTGGCCGTGCCGATCAGCTCGCGGTCGGGCAGCGAACTGATCCGCCGGATCAGCGGATTGAGATGGTTGAGCACCAGCCTCGCGCGCGGGGCGCTGCCGCGCAGCGAGCCGAGAATGCCCGCCCACAGGTCGTCGGCCTGCGCCTCGGCCTCCGCGCGAGCCTGCTCGTGCCGGGCCTGCCGGTCGTCCAGGTGCAGCGCGGGCACCGACAGCGGATGGAACGCGCGGAGCACGACATCGCAGCCCAGCGGGTCGAGGGCGGCCCGCGCGGCGCCCAGGAAACCCGACAGGGCGAGTTCCTCGGCCGGGTCCACGGCGTCCAGATGGGCGGTCACCGTGTCGGCGTCCAGCTCCGCCACCGACGAACCGGGCCGCACCGACGGCAGCGCCTCCACCAGCTCGCTGTCGTACGTGTAACCGCCGTTGACGACCCCGATGCCCTGCGCCGAGGCGATCGGTGCGACCTGCCGGAACTCCTCGACCGTGCGCGTGAAGTGCACCACGGGATGGCGCTGCGCGAACTCCTCCAGGGACAGCTGCCCGTCCGTCGTCTCGAACGGCAGCCACGGCAGCATCGTGCGCAGCATGTCCTTGTCGTGCCGCGCGAGCGACTTCACGCCCAGATGGTGCACCGACAGGAACGCCGCGAGCCGCTGCGGGTCGCCGGCCGCGAGCGCCGTCAGCCAGGAGCGGATCCGTTCGCCCAGCGCCTCGCGCACGGCGGCCAGCGTCTCGTCCTCGTACAGCGCCTCGCGCGAGGCGGTCGGCCGCAGACTGTCCGTGTCCAGGACACAGCGCACGAAGAACGCCCAGTCGGGCAGCAGCTGTTCGGCGCGCTCGGTCAGCAGCATGCCCTTGAGGTGCACCCGGTGCCGGGCCCGCTGCGCCGGGCTGACCGCGGACGGCAGCACATACGCCACCCCGCGGATCCCGGCCAGCGGCACGCTCAGGTCGATCGAGTCCAGCGGCGTGAACCCGAACAGCTCGTGGCAGTGCCGGGCCAGCGCCACCCGCCGGGTCGCGGGCGAGGGATACGGGCGGTCCCAGGGCGCCGGCAGATCGGTGACCTCCTCGGCGCCGACCCTCACGTCGTAGGGCAGCAGCGAGCCGAAGTCCCGGGCCAGCTCCAGGACCCGCTCCTCGGCCAGCCACTCGCCCGCGCCCGCGCGTGCCACCAGGTGCACGGTGGTGCCGGGTTCGGGCCGGGCCTCGTCCGGCAGGGTCCGCACGGTGTACGAGCCGTCGTCCGCCGCCGTCCACTCCACCGGACGGGAATCCGGCTCGCGGGCGCTGCGGCTGACCACGCGGATCTTCTCGGCGACCACGAAACACGCGAGCAGCCCGATGCCGAACTGCCCGAGGAAGTCCGAGCGGGCCTCCTGGAGCCCCTCGGCCCGCTTGGAGCTGCGCCCGATGGTGGCCAGCAGGGTGTGCACGTCCGACTCGGTGAGCCCGACGCCGGAGTCCTCCACCCGCAGGGCGCCGCCCTCGGCGTACAGCCGCACCCGGGCGGGCGCGTCGGGCTGCTCGGCCCGCCGGGCGGTGATCGCGTCGACCGCGTTCTGGAGCAGTTCGCGCAGGTAGACCCTGGGGCTGGAGTAGAGGTGATGGGAGAGCAGGTCCACCAGACCACGCAGGTCGACCTGGAACGTATGGGGTGAGTGGGGAGGCTGGGGAGCCTCAGATGACTGTGAGGTCTGGGAATCCATCGTCGCTGCGCCGGTGGGGGGTTTCGCGGCGGCGCGGGGTCGGGCGGCCCCGTGTGAGGTGACCGCGGACGGGCGGAACGGACGGGCGGTACGGGCGGGTATACGACGGGCAGCCGGGCGGGGATGGCCTGGGGCCGGTCATCCTAGGGCCCGAACCAGCCGTCTGACCAGGGGTTTCCTCAGACGTATACGGCATTGTCAGTGGTGTGGTGTGCAATGGATCTCGTGCCCGCGCTGGAAGAACCACTGAAAAAGGTGCTCGGCCCCGCCACCGCGAAGGTGATGGCCGAGCATCTCGGCCTGCACACGGTCGGCGACCTCCTCCACCACTATCCGCGCAGATACGAGGAGCGTGGCCAGCTCACCCACCTCGCCGACCTGCCGATGGACGAGCATGTCACGGTGGTCGCCCAGGTCGCCGACGCCCGGCTGCACACCTTCGCCTCGGCGCGCGCGCCACGCGGCAAGGGCCAGCGCCTGGAGGTCACCATCACCGACGGCAGCGGCCGGCTCCAACTGGTGTTCTTCGGCAATGGCGTGCACAAACCGCACAAGGACCTCCTGCCCGGCACCCGCGCGATGTTCGCCGGAAAGGTCTCCCTCTTCAACCGCAAACTCCAACTCGCCCATCCGGCCTACGAACTCCTCCGCGGCGAGGAGGGGGAGGCCGAGGAGTCGGTCGAGTCCTGGGCGGGCGCCCTCATCCCGCTCTACCCCGCCACCGCCAAGCTGGAGTCCTGGAAGATCGGCAAGGCCGTCCGGACCGTCCTGCCGCGCGCCCAGGAGGCCGTCGACCCGCTCCCCGGCTCCCTGCGCGAGGGCCGCGGTCTGGTCTCCCTGCCCGAGGCCCTGCTCAAGATCCACCGCCCGCACACCAAGGCCGACATCGCGGACGCCCGCGACCGGCTCAAGTGGGACGAGGCGTTCGTCCTCCAGGTCGCCCTCGCCCGCCGCCGCCACACCGACGCCCTGCTCCCGGCCGTCCCGCGCGCGCCCCGCCCCGACGGACTGCTCACCGCCTTCGACGACCGGCTCCCCTTCACCCTCACCGAGGGCCAGCGGAAGGTCACCGCCGAGATCTTCACCGACCTGGCCACGGACCACCCGATGCACCGTCTGCTCCAGGGCGAGGTCGGCTCCGGAAAGACGATGGTCGCCCTGCGCGCGATGCTCGCCGTCGTCGACTCCGGCGGACAGGCCGCCATGCTCGCGCCCACCGAGGTGCTGGCCCAGCAGCACCACCGCTCGATGGTCGAGATGATGGGCGAGCTGGCCGAGGGCGGGATGCTCGGCGGCGCCGAGCACTCCACCAAGGTCGTGCTGCTCACCGGGTCCATGGGCGCGGCGGCCCGCCGCCACGCCCTGCTCGACCTGGCCACCGGAGAGGCCGGCATCGTGATCGGCACCCACGCGCTGATCGAGGACAAGGTGCAGTTCCACGACCTGGGGCTGGTCGTGGTGGACGAACAGCACCGCTTCGGTGTCGAGCAGCGCGACGCCCTGCGCGGCAAGGGCAAGCAGCCGCCCCATCTGCTGGTCATGACGGCCACACCGATCCCGCGGACCGTCGCCATGACCGTCTTCGGCGACCTGGAGACCTCCGTCCTCGACCAGCTCCCGGCCGGCCGCTCCCCCATCGCCAGCCATGTCGTCCCCGCCGCCGACAAGCCCCACTTCCTCGCGCGCGCCTGGGAGCGCGTGCGCGAGGAGGTGTCCAACGGCCATCAGGCGTACGTCGTCTGCCCCCGCATCGGCGACGAGGAGGACGACCCCAAGAAGCCCGCCAGGGCGGCGAAAGCCAACCCGAGCGACCCGAGCGACCCGAAGAAATCTGCCGCAGCTGCGAAGTCCCCCGAGGACGACGCCGAGAAGCGCCCCCCGCTCGCCGTCCTCGACATCGCCGGCCAGCTCGCCAAGGGCCCTTTGTCCGGCCTCAAGGTCGAGGTGCTGCACGGCCGGATGCAGCCCGACGACAAGGACGCCGTCATGCGCCGCTTCGCCGCCGGGGACACGGACGTCCTGGTCGCCACGACCGTCATCGAGGTCGGGGTCAACGTCCCCAACGCCACCGCCATGGTGATCATGGACGCCGACCGCTTCGGCGTCTCCCAGCTCCACCAGCTGCGCGGCCGGGTCGGGCGCGGCTCCGCCCCCGGCCTGTGCCTCCTGGTCACCGAGATGCCCGAGGCGACCCCCGCCCGACAGCGCCTCAACGCCGTCGCGGCCACCCTCGACGGCTTCGAACTGTCCCGCATCGACCTCGAACAGCGCCGCGAGGGCGATGTCCTCGGCCAGGCCCAGTCCGGCGCCCGCTCCAGCCTGCGCGTCCTCGCGGTCATCGAGGACGAGGAGATCATCGCGGAGGCGAGGGAGGAGGCGACGAGACTGGTGGCCGCCGACCCCGACCTCACCGGCCTCCCGGGCCTGCACACGGCCCTGGACGCCCTCCTGGACGAGGAAAGAGAGCAGTACCTCGAAAAGGGCTGAGCGGCAGCCCACTCCTTTTTGAATTCCGGGCTTTCACTCGAATTCCGGGCTCTCAGGGGCGCGGGGGAACCACGCGCCCGGCCGCCCACGATCCGGAGCGCCCGGCCGCCCACGACCCGACCGGCCAACGGGCCGCGCCCTCGACCGGCCGACGGGCCGCGCCCCCAACCGGCCGACCGCGCCCAGGCACCCCGAACCCCCGCCTGCGACACTGAACCGGAAGCCGCTGACCCAGCCGGAAGCCGCCCACCCAGAAGGACCCCACATGACCCGCGTGATCGCCGGCACGGCCGGCGGACGCCGCCTGACCGTCCCCCCGGGCACCGGCACGCGCCCCACCTCCGACCGCGCGCGCGAGGCCCTCTTCTCCACCTGGCAGTCCCTGCTGGGCGGCCCGCTGGACGGCGAGCGGGTGCTCGACCTGTACGCCGGTTCCGGAGCCGTCGGCCTGGAGGCGCTGTCCCGCGGGGCGGGCCACACCCTCCTGGTGGAGGCCGACGCCCGCGCGGCCAGAATCGTCCGGGAGAACGTGAAGAGCCTCGGCCTGCCCGGCGCCGAGGTCCGCGCGGGCAAGGCCGAGCAGATCATCCGGTCGGCGCCCGACACCTCGTACGACCTGGTGTTTCTTGATCCGCCGTATGCCGTGACGGACGACGATCTTCGGGAGATTCTGCTCACACTCCGCGCCGGGGGCTGGCTCGCGGGGGAAGCCCTCGTCACCGTGGAGCGCAGCACCAGAGGCGGGGATTTCCGGTGGCCGGACGGCTTCGCAGCCCTCCGGTCCCGTCGCTACGGCGAAGGGACCTTTTGGTACGGACGCGCCGCCTCCACCAGTCCAGACGCACGATGACCGGACCTGAGAGCGAGGGATCACAAGTGCGCCGCGCCGTCTGTCCCGGGTCATTCGACCCGATCACCAATGGACATCTCGACATCATCGCCCGGGCGTCCCGTCTGTACGACGAGGTCTATGTCGCGGTGATGATCAACAAGTCCAAGAAGGGCCTGTTCGAGATCCAGGAGCGGATCGACATGATCCGCGAGGTCACCGCCGAGTACGGCAACGTACGCGTGGAGGCGTTCCACGGCCTGCTCGTCGACTTCTGCAAGCAGCGTGACATCCCGGCCATCGTGAAGGGCCTGCGCGCGGTCAGCGACTTCGACTACGAACTCCAGATGGCCCAGATGAACAACGGCCTATCGGGCGTCGAGACCCTCTTCGTGCCCACCAACCCCACCTACTCCTTCCTGTCGTCCTCCCTGGTCAAGGAGGTCGCGACCTGGGGCGGCGATGTCTCCCACCTGGTCCCGCCGCTGGTCCTCGAAGCCCTCGCCGCCCGGCTGAAGCGGGACTGAGCCACCCGCCCGGCGTGACCCGGCCCCCGGCCGGTCAGGCGCCTGCTCCTGGAACCGGTGTCCCCCCGCGGTCCCAGGGCCGTACAGTCGTCCCGTCGGTCTCCAACACAGCTGTAGAGAATGGCGAGCACACGGTGGACGTGCAGAAGAAGCTCGACGAGATCGTCGCCGCGGTCTCCGGCGCCCGGTCGATGCCCATGTCGGCCTCGTGCGTGATCAACCGCGCGGAGCTGCTCTCGCTGCTGGACGAGGTCCGCGGGGCGCTGCCCGGATCCCTGGCCCAGGCGCAGGAGCTGATCGGCGGGCGGGAGCAGCTGGTCGAGCAGGCCCGTCAGGAGGCCGACCGGATCATCCAGGGCGCGCACGCCGAGCGGGGCTCGCTGATCTCCGGCACCGAGGTCGCCCGCCGCTCCCAGAGCGAGGCCGACCGCATCCTCGCCGAGGCCCGCACCGAAGCCGAGGAGATCCGCGCGGAGGCGGACGAATACGTCGACTCCAAGCTCGCCAACTTCGAGGTCGTCCTCAACAAGACCCTCGGCTCGGTCGGCCGGGGCCGCGAGAAGCTCCTCGGCACCGGTCCGGGCCTGGACGAGCAGGGCTACGAGGACGCCGACGCCCCCGAGCGCAGCCATGACCCCGAGACCCTGCGCCGCAGCGCCGACCAGTACGTCGACGTCAAGCTCGGCGCGTTCGAGGCGGTCCTCGCCAAGACGCTGGAGGCGGTCGGCCGCGGCCGCCAGAAGCTGCACGGGCGGCTCGCCTCCGACGACCTCGGCGCTCTCTCCGACGACCTCAGCACCGTCCAGCACTCCAGCGACGCCGACTACCTCGCCGGCCTCGCGGCGATCACCGACACCCCGGCCCCCCGCGCCGCCGCGCCGGTCGCCCCGGTTGTCCCCGCAGCCCCGGCCGCCCCGCTCGCCCCGCCCCAGCCCGCGCAGCCCCCCGCCGCCGAGCCCGCCTACGCCGCCTACCAGCAGCAGCCCGACCCCTACGCGGGCTACCAGCAGCAGGGCTACGACCCCCAGCAGGACCCGTACGGCTACCAGCAGGCCGACCCGTACGCGGCGGCGGCGTACCAGGGCTACGACCCGCAGCAGACCCAGCCGGGCTACGACCCGCACCAGGCCCACCAGCAGCCGCAGCAGCAGCCGCACCAGCAACTCCAGCAGCAGCCGCAGCAGGCGCAGCAGCCGCAGCAGCAGGGGTACGCGCTCGACGAGACCAGCCTCTTCGACACCAGCATGATCAGTGCCGAGCAGCTGCGCGCGTACGAGCAGGGCCGCGGCCTGTAGGCGCACGCCGCCGCACCGGACGTACGGGCGGCGGGAGGTGCGAGGTGCCCGCGGCCCGGGGTGCGACGTACCGGATTGGGCCCTCAGCGAAAGGTCCAGTATCCTGGCTCTTCGGTCGTGTGCATGTCCGCGATCAGCGCTGCCCAGGAACACCGGCGGGCGGCGTTTCCTCCTCGGCTCGCAGATCGAAAGCAGGAATGGCTCTGAACGCCCGCCTCGACCACCGCAACCCCCTCGTGTTCGACACGCACGAGCTGGGCCGGCGGCCCGGTGCGCTCCAGCGCCTGACCCGCACGGTCGACGCCCCCAAGGACCTCGGTCTCCAGGGCGTCGTCGCGGTGCCGGAAGGCATCCCGGTGGAGCTGACGCTCCGCCTGGAGTCGGTCATGGAAGGGGTGCTTGTCACAGGCACCGCCCGTGCCCGTGCCGAGGGGGAGTGCGTAAGGTGTCTGGAGCCGCTGGAGCTGCCGCTCGAAGCGGAGTTCCAGGAGATGTTCTCGTACCCTGACGCCGACGACCGGGGCCGTGTGATCGCGGAACCGGGCGACGACGCCGAGGACGACGAGGACAGGTTCTTCATCGAGGACGGCCTGTTCGACCTCGAACCCGTGCTGCGTGATGCGGTGGTGCTCGCACTGCCGATGCAGCCGGTGTGCCGGGAAGACTGTCCGGGCCTGTGCTCCCAGTGCGGGGCGCGGCTCGCGGACGACCCGGACCACCATCACGACGCCGTCGACATCCGTTGGGCGGCATTGCAGGGAATCGCCGATTCACTCGAAGACGGCGATCAGGACACGTTGAGCGGCGCCGATGCGGGCGTCGACGAGAAGCAGGAGAAGTAGCCGTGGCTGTTCCGAAGCGGAAGATGTCGCGCAGCAACACGCGCCACCGCCGGTCGCAGTGGAAGGCTGCGGTCCCCACCCTGGTTGCGTGCGAGCGCTGCCACGAGCCCAAGCAGCAGCACATCGCGTGCCCGTCGTGCGGCACCTACAACAAGCGCCAGGTCCTAGAGGTCTGAGCGGCTGGTGAGAGGCACTGTGTCCACGCCAAAGAAGGCGGATGACGCCAACCCGGACCCAAAGGCCCGGAAATCGGCGGACCACCAGTCCTCGTCCCACGCACTTCTGGAAGGGCGGCTCGGCTACCACGTCGAGTCCGCCCTTCTGGTGCGTGCGCTGACCCATCGCTCGTACGCGTACGAGAACGGCGGTCTGCCCACGAACGAGCGCCTGGAGTTCCTCGGGGACTCCGTGCTCGGCCTCGTCGTGACGGACACGCTGTATCGCACCCACCCCGATCTGCCCGAGGGACAGCTGGCCAAGCTGCGGGCCGCGGTGGTCAATTCGCGTGCGCTGGCCGGGGTCGGCCGCGGTCTCGACCTGGGCGCCTTCATCCGGCTCGGCCGTGGTGAAGAGGGCACGGGCGGCCGGGACAAGGCGTCCATTCTCGCCGACACCCTGGAAGCGGTGATCGGCGCGGTCTATCTCGACCGGGGCCTCGATGTGGCGTCCGAGCTGGTGCACCGCCTGTTCGACCCGCTGATCGAGAAGTCCTCCAACCTCGGAGCCGGCCTGGACTGGAAGACATCCCTCCAGGAGCTGACCGCGACCGAGGGGCTCGGCGTGCCCGAGTACCTGGTCACGGAGACCGGACCCGACCACGAGAAGACCTTCACCGCTGCCGCCCGCGTCGGAGGCGTCTCGTACGGCACCGGCACCGGCCGCAGCAAGAAGGAGGCGGAGCAGCAGGCCGCCGAGTCCGCCTGGCGCTCCATCCGCGCCGCCGCGGACGAACGAGCCGAGGCGGCGGAAGCCAAGGCCGTGGAAGCCGAGGCGACCCGCCCGGAGGGCGACCGGGACGCCGACGGCGACCAGGCGTCCGACGCCGAGCAGGTTTCCGACGGGGACCAGGCGTCCGACGGGGACCAAGGCTCCCACGGGGACCAGGCGTCCGACGGTGGCCCGGTTCACGACGGCAGCCGGGGTTCCGACGGCGGCCAGGCTCACCCCGGGGGAAGCCAGCCGTCCGAGGGCGACCAGGTGTCGTCCGACGGCGAAGCGTCCGCCTCCGCCTGACGCACACCAGCACGACCCGAGCGCCCTCCCCTCCGTCCGGGGTGGGCGCTCGGGCCGTTGCGACCCGGGACCGCACCTGGCGCCCCGGCCGGCCCACGACGGGGGATCCGATGCCCGAACTGCCCGAGGTCGAAGTCGTACGACGTGGTCTGGAGCGGTGGGTCGCCCATCGCACCGTCGCCGACGCCGAGGTGCTGCACCCGCGTGCCGTGCGCCGCCATCTCGCCGGCGGCGAGGACTTCGGGCACCGGCTCAAGGGGCACCGCATCGGGGTGGCGAGCAGGCGCGGCAAGTATCTGTGGCTGCCGCTGGAGGACACCCGGCAGGCGGTGCTGGCGCATCTCGGGATGAGCGGCCAGCTGCTGGTCCAGCCGCATGCCGCGGCCGACGAGAAGCACCTCAGGATCCGGGTCCGCTTCGCCGACGCCCTCGACACCGAGCTGCGCTTCGTCGACCAGCGCACCTTCGGCGGGCTCTCGCTGCACGACACCGATGCCGACGGGCTGCCCGACGTCATCGCGCACATCGCCCGCGATCCCCTCGACCCGCTCTTCGACGACGAGGCGTTCCACCAGGCGCTGCGCCGCAAGCGGACCACCATCAAGCGCGCCCTGCTCGACCAGTCCCTGATCAGCGGCGTCGGCAACATCTACGCCGACGAGGCGCTGTGGCGCTCCCGGCTGCACTACGAACGCCCGACGGCCACTTTCACCCGCCCGCGTACCACCGAACTCCTCGGCCATGTCCGGGACGTGATGAGCGAGGCCCTCGCGGTCGGCGGCACCAGCTTCGACAGCCTCTACGTCAACGTCAACGGCGAGTCGGGCTACTTCGACCGCTCGCTCGACGCGTACGGCCGCGAGGGACTGCCGTGCAGGCGCTGCGGTACACCGATGCGGCGGCGCGCGTGGATGAACCGGTCGAGCTACTTCTGCCCGACGTGCCAACGGCCACCGCGGGTCCCCTCGTGATCAGGTCTGCCGCTGCTCGTCGTACCGGCGCCGGGCGGCGAGGACGTCGTCCATGCTGTCCTGCACGCACGCGATCAGGGTCAGCAGCCGCTCGGTGACGCGGCGGCCGAGCGGGGTCAGCTCGTAATCCACCCGGGGCGGATTGGTGGGCCGCGCGTCGCGGCGCACCAGGCCGTCGCGCTCCAGGGCGTGCAGGGTCTGGGACAGCATCTTCTCGCTCACGCCGTCGACCCGGCGGCGCAGCTCGTTGAAGCGCAGCGAGCCTTCGTACAGCGCGCCCAGGGTGAGCCCGCCCCAGCGGCCGGTGACATGCTCCAGCGTGCGACGCGAGGGACAGACCTTGGCGAACACGTTGTACGGGAGGTCCCGCTCGTCGGCGCGTTCCTGTGGGGTGTCCATGGCAGGGAGCGTACGGGAGGTAAGCGCTGATCGGCAGAGTGCGCTAACTGGGAGTTAGTGGACGGCCTACCTCCGGTACCCGAGGCGACGTACCTCTAGTACCCGAAGTCCTGTGTCCACCACGGGCCGCCCGAGCCGAACTGGACGCCCACGCCGAGCGTGGTGAAGTCGCAGTTCAGGATGTTGGCGCGGTGGCCGTCGCTGTTCATCCAGGCGTCCATGACGGCGGCGGCGTCGGCCTGGCCGCGGGCTATGTTCTCGCCGCCGAGGTCGGATATCCCGGCCTCCGCGGCCCGGTCCCAGGGCGAGGCGCCGTCGGGGTCGGTGTGGTCGAAGAAGCCGCGGGCGGCCATGTCCTCGCTGAAATCCTGGGCCAGCCCCGACAGCGCGCTGTTCGCGGCGACCGGGCTGCACCCGACCTTGGCCCGCTCGACATTGACCAGCCGCAGCACCTCGGCGGCGGCAGCGGTCTCCTCGGACACGGTGGCCGGGACGGAGGGCTGATCCGGGGCCGCGGGTGGCGGGGCGACCGGGGCGTTCGCGGCCGGACGGCTCGGCGCCGGGGCGGCGGGTTTCGCGGCCGGGGGCGGTGGGGCCGCCTCCGAGGGGGTTTTCGAAGAGGTTTTCGACGGGGTGGTGGCCGGGTTCGTCGCCTGGGGCGACGGCTGCTCGGGCGTCTTCTTCTCGGGCGCGCCGGGAGCGGCCGGGGTGCCGGTCGGGGAGGGTGTGGGGGAGGTGGACCGCTGGGTGGCGTCGCTGGTGGCGCCGGGGGCGTCGCTCTCGGCGCTGCCCGAGGTGCCGCCCTGGGCACTGGGCGTGCCGGTGGGGCTGTCGGCGGCCTCGATGCTGTCGCCGCTGCCGCCGCCGATCCGGTAGTTCCCGGTGCCGGGCAGCACCCCGGTGGCGACCGCGACCGTGCCGAGGGCGACCGCGGCGGAGACCCCGAGCAGCCCGGTGCGGACCGGGCGCGAGCCCTTCTTCCTGGCCCGGCGGTGCGGGCCGGTGCCCGGTGCGCCGGCGCCCGCGAGGGCGGTGGACCCACCGGCGCCGGTGAGCGGGGTGGACCCGTCGGAGCCCGCGTAAGGGCCGGACGCGGCAGTGCCGCCGGTGCTGCCGGTGCCCCGGTGGTCGTCGTCGGTCGCGAACAGGTAGGCCTCGCTGCGGGCCGTGGTCTCGGCGTACGCCTCCGGGTTCAGGTAGGGCGCGATGCCTCTGGCCGCGCGACCGCCTCCGTACGAGTCCCGTGGGTCGTGGTTCCCGGTGCCGGAACCCTGCGGTACGACCCCCGTGGCGCGGTCCCTGGCGGCGCGTCCGGCGGCGGCGCGTCGGTGGCGTCCCATGTCCTGGCCTTCCTCGTGCGTGCGGTCCAGTTCGTCCTTCGTGGCGAATGAAAACTCACTCGATCGAGTGAGTTTCATATGAGATTCACTGCGTCGGGACGGTACCGCATGGTGCTGAACGCGGAAGTGTCCTGAGTGACATCGCCCGGTTAGGTTGCAGGGATGAGCGAGGATGTGCGGCTGGTGGCCTGGGTGCGTGGGCAGGTACAAGGTGTGGGTTTCCGCTGGTTCACGCGGGCCAAGGCGCTGGAGATCGGGGGCCTGAGTGGTTTTGCTCTCAATTTGGCGGACGGTCGGGTGCAGGTGGTCGCCGAGGGGGCGCGGCCGGGCTGCGAAGGGCTCCTCGACTGGCTGCGCGCGGGCGACACGCCCGGCCGCGTGGACGGTGTGACCGAGATCTGGGACACACCTCGCGGGGGCTACGACGGCTTCGCGATCCGCTGATCCAGGGGTCGCACGGACCCCTGCGAGCGGGGCGGGGAAGGGCTCCGGCGCTCGCCGCGCGGGGGAAAGCTCCTGGTGATTGCCGAGAAGCCCTTGCCCCGGCAGGCTCCGCACGGAAAAATGATCGCCACGCCCTGTGGGCCCGCAGGAGCCGCGGCGCCGCCCTCGTGGGCCGCGCGGCGCCGGGCCGCCCGCCAATACGGGGCGTGATCGTGTTGACCGTCAAACTTTTTGGTGAGACGCTGAAAGCCCCGCGCACCTTAGCTGTTTGGCATGGCAGAACAGCAGAGTCACCACTCGATGTGCCAGACACCGCGGGTGCGATTCCCTCACGACCCACACCTCTTCGGTCGGTCACTCAGTGTGGAGGACCATTCCCATGGCAAAGGCGCTTCTCGGTTACGTCGGCGGCTCCGACCCTCGACTCCTCGCCGAGATGCGACGGCTCCAGCAGCGTGTCCAGGACCTGGAATCCGAGCTGGTACGAATCCAGGCGGAGAACGACGCGCTTTCGGCTGCCGCTTCTCACCACGAGATCATGGAGAGCATCGACGCACACCAGGCGGAGCCTGCGCTCACCTGATCACTGCATCGCATCACGACACGCAGTGGTTGGGCAGCCCGTGAAACCCGCTTCAACCGCTCATCTGTCAGAAGTCGCAAGGGACGCTTCGGCGTCCCTTCTTTCTTTCCCCCGCGCATCCTTTCAGGCTCTTTAACGTCTGGTGTGCCCTGCGCGTTCAGCGGCGAAACCGCGGGTTCGTGGAGTGAGACAACACCGGAAGGTAGAGTCCAGCGGCGTGCACCTCAAGGCCCTCACCCTCCGTGGGTTCAAGTCGTTCGCGTCGGCGACCACACTCCGGTTCGAGCCGGGCATCACCTGTGTCGTCGGACCCAACGGCTCGGGCAAGTCCAATGTGGTGGACGCGCTCAGCTGGGTCATGGGGGAGCAGGGCGCCAAGTCGCTGCGCGGCGGCAAGATGGAGGACGTCATCTTCGCCGGCACCACCGGCCGCCCGCCGCTCGGCCGCGCCGAGGTGTCGCTGACCATCGACAACTCGGACGGGGCGCTCCCCATCGAGTACGCCGAGGTCACCATCACGCGGATCATGTTCCGCAACGGGGGCAGCGAGTACCAGATCAACGGTGACACCTGTCGGCTGCTCGACATCCAGGAGCTGCTCTCCGACTCCGGTATCGGCCGCGAGATGCATGTCATCGTCGGCCAGGGCCAGCTCGATTCCGTGCTGCACGCCGATCCGATGGGCCGACGTGCCTTCATCGAGGAGGCGGCCGGTGTTCTCAAGCACCGCAAACGCAAAGAGAAGGCGCTGCGCAAGCTCGACGCGATGCAGGCCAACCTCGCGCGCGTGCAGGACCTCACCGACGAACTGCGCCGCCAGCTCAAGCCGCTCGGCCGGCAGGCCGCCGTCGCCCGCCGGGCCGCCGTCATCCAGGCCGATCTGCGCGACGCCCGGCTGCGGCTGCTCGCCGACGACCTGGTCACCCTGCGCGAGGCACTCAACGCCGAGGTCGCCGACGAGGCCGCGCTCAAGGAGCGTAAGGAGGCCGCCGAGCGGGAGCTGAGGAAGGCCCTCCAGCGCGAGGCCGTCCTGGAGGACGAGGTCCGCCGCCTCACCCCGCGCCTTCAGCGCGCCCAGCAGACGTGGTACGAACTCTCCCAGCTCGCCGAGCGGGTGCGCGGCACGATCTCGCTGGCCGACGCCCGCGTGACGTCCGCGACCTCCGTCCCGCCCGAGGAGCGGCGCGGCCGGGACCCCGAGGACATGGAGCGCGAGGCGCACCGCGTCCGGGAGCAGGAGGCCGAGCTGGAGGCGGCCCTGGAGGCTGCCCAGCGCGCCCTCGACGACACGGTGGAGCACCGCGCCGACCTGGAGCGCGAACTGGCGCAGGAGGAACGCCGTCTGAAGGACGCGGCCCGTGCCATCGCCGACCGGCGCGAGGGCCTCGCCCGGCTCGGCGGCCAGGTCAACGCGGCCCGCTCCCGCGCGGCGTCCGCCCAGGCCGAGATCGACCGGCTCGCCGCCGCCCGCGACGAGGCGCTGGAGCGGGCCCTCGCCGCGCAGGAGGAGTACGAGACGCTGAAGGCCGAGGTCGACGGCCTGGACGCGGGCGACGCCGAACTCACCGACCGGCACGACGCCGCCAAGGCGCGGCTCACCGACGCCGACGCCGCCCTCACCGCCGCCCGCGAGGCGCTCACCGCCGCCGAACGCCGCCGCGCGGCGACGCAGGCCCGCCACGAGGCGCTGGCCCTGGGCCTACGACGCAAGGACGGCACCGGCATACTGCTCCAGGCCCAGGGCCGCCTCACCGGAATCCTGGGCCCGGCGGCCCAGCTCCTGACCATCGCCCCCGGCCACGAGATCGCGCTGGCCGCGGCATTCGGCGCAGCCGCAGACGCCATCGCCGTGACGACCCCGACCGCAGCGGCCAACGCCATCCGCCTCCTACGCAAACAGGACGGCGGAAGAGCGGCCTTGCTCCTGACAGGCACCCCAGAACCCCCGCCCGCCTACCCGCCGCCCACGGCCAGGAGCACGGGGACCAGCGCAATCAACCCCAACGCACTCACGCACGCAAGCCCAACCAACGGCCCCCCTCAGGACACGCCCGAGCACCAAAGGGGCGCGGGGAACTGCGCGACCAGCCACAACGCACCCGCGGACGCCAGTCAGCCCGCCTCCACGCTCCCCGTGTCCGCGCACGGCTGCCCCGCCTGCGGCTCCGCGCACAACACGCCCGAGCAGACCGCCAGGGGCGCGGCAAACTGCGCGAACAACCTCAACGCACCCGCAGCTGCCGGACACCCCGCCAACACGTACGGAAGCCCAACCCACGGCCCCCCTCAGGACACGCCCGAGCATCAAAGGGGCGCGGGGAACTGCGCGACCAGCCCCCACCCACCCGCAGACGCCCGACAACCCACCCCCGCCCCCACCTTCGCCGCAGACCTGGTCCGAGGCCCCCACGACCTCATGCCCGCCGTCCGCCGCCTCCTGCAAGGCATCACCGTGGTCGACACCCTCGAAGACGCCGAGGACCTGATCCGCCGCCGCCCCGACCTCACCGCGGTCACCGCCGAAGGCGACACCCTCGGCGCCCACTTCGCGCACGGCGGCTCCGCCGGGGCCCCCAGCCTGCTGGAGGTGCAGGCGTCGGTCGACGAGGCCGCGAAGGAGCTGGCGGACCTCGCCGTGCGCTGCGCGGAGCTGACCGAGGCCCAGACGGCGGCGCAGGACCGGCGCAAGACGTGCGCGGCCGACGTCGAGGAACTCGGCGAGCGGCGCCGGGCCGCCGAGCGGGAGAAATCCTCCGTCGCCCAGCAGCTCGGCCGCCTCGCGGGCCAGGCCCGGGGCGCCGCCGGGGAGGCCGAACGCGGCACGGCCGCCGCCGCCCGCGCCCAGGACGCCCTCGACAAGGCGCTCCAGGAGGTCGAGGAACTCGCCGAACGACTCACCGTCGCCGAGGAGATGCCGGTCGACGAGGAGCCCGACACCGCCGCCCGCGACCGGCTGGCCGCCGACGGCGCCAACGCCCGCCAGACCGAGATGGAGGCCCGCCTCCAGGTCCGTACGCACGAGGAACGGGTCAAGGGGCTGGCCGGGCGGGCCGACGCTCTCGACCGGGCCGCCCGAGCGGAGCGCGACGCACGCGCGCGTGCCGAGCAGCGGCGGGCCCGGCTGCGCCACGAGGCGGCCGTCGCCGGGGCCGTCGCCTCCGGCGCCCGCCAGCTGCTGGCGCACGTCGAGGTCTCCCTGGCCCGCGCGGAGCAGGAACGTACCGCCGCCGAGGCTGCCAAGGCCCGCCGGGAGCAGGAGCTGACCGCCGCGCGGGGCGCCGGACGGGAACTCAAGGGCGAGCTGGACAAGCTGACCGACTCGGTGCACCGCGGTGAGGTGCTCGGCGCCGAGAAGCGGCTGCGGATCGAGCAACTGGAGACCAGGGCGCTGGAGGAACTGGGCATCGAGCCCGCCGGGCTGGTCGAGGAGTACGGCCCGCACCAGCTGGTGCCGCCCTCCCCGGCGGCCGACGGCGAGGTGCTGCCCGAGGACCCGGCGCACCCCCGTAACCAGCAGAAGCCGTTCGCGCGCGCCGACCAGGAGAAGCGGCTCCGGGCCGCCGAGCGCGCGTACCAGCAGCTCGGCAAGGTGAACCCGCTGGCGCTGGAGGAGTTCGCCGCGTTGGAGGAACGCCATAAGTTCCTCAGTGAGCAGCTCGAAGACCTGAAGAAGACGCGGGCCGATCTGCTCCAGGTGATCAAGGAGGTCGACGAGCGTGTCGAGCAGGTCTTCACCGAGGCGTACCGGGATACCGCACGCGAGTTCGAGGGCGTGTTCGGCAGGCTCTTCCCGGGCGGCGAGGGACGGCTGATCCTGACCGATCCCGACAACATGCTCACCACCGGCGTCGATGTCGAGGCCCGGCCGCCCGGCAAGAAGGTCAAGCGGCTGTCGCTGCTCTCGGGCGGCGAGCGGTCGCTGACCGCCGTGGCGCTGCTGGTGTCGATCTTCAAGGCGCGGCCGAGCCCGTTCTATGTCATGGACGAGGTCGAGGCCGCGCTGGACGACACCAACCTCCAGCGGCTGATCCGGATCATGCAGGAGCTGCAAGAGGCGTCCCAGCTGATCGTCATCACCCACCAGAAGCGGACGATGGAGGTCGCCGACGCGCTGTACGGCGTCTCCATGCAGGGCGACGGCGTGTCGAAGGTGATCAGCCAGCGCCTGCGCTGACATCGACCGACGCGCCTCCCTTGGGTTCTCGTCACTCACCGTGCCCGCGCGCTGCCTCCAGGTGGTGAGCCGCCTGGACCTGTGCGCCACTGGAAGCACCAGCGGGTGGCCCAGGGACCCAGGGAGTCGAATGTGACCGACACAGCACAGGCGCCGCAGTCGGGAGCCGGGCCGGTTCGCCCCGAGCATCTCGGGCATGTCATCTTCATCGCCGCCGCCGCGGCGATGGGCGGTTTTCTCTTCGGCTACGACAGCTCCGTGATCAACGGCGCCGTCGAGGCCATCCGGGACCGCTACGACATCGGCTCCGCGGCACTGGCGCAGGTCATCGCCATCGCCCTGATCGGCTGTGCCATCGGCGCCGCGACGGCCGGGCGGATCGCCGACCGGATCGGCCGGATCCGCTGCATGCAGATCGCCTCCGTGCTGTTCACCATCAGCGCCGTCGGCTCCGCGCTGCCGTTCGCCCTGTACGACCTCGCCTTCTGGCGGATCGTCGGCGGCTTCGCCATCGGCATGGCCTCCGTGATCGGCCCCGCCTACATCGCCGAGGTCTCGCCGCCCGCGTACCGGGGCCGCCTCGGCTCTTTCCAGCAGGCCGCGATCGTCATCGGCATCGCCGTCTCCCAGCTGGTCAACTGGGCGCTGCTGCACGCGGCCGGGGGCAATCAGCGCGGCAAGCTGATCGGCCTGGAGGTCTGGCAGGTGATGCTCGGGGTCATGGTCGTCCCGGCCGTCCTGTACGGCCTGCTCTCCCTCGCCATCCCGGAGTCGCCGCGCTATCTGCTGTCGGTCGGCAAGCGGGAGCGGGCCCGGAAGATCCTCGCCGAGGTCGAGGGCGAACACGCCGGTCTCGACGCCCGGGTCGACGAGATCGAGCAGGCCATGCACCGCGAGCACAAGTCCACCTTCAAGGACCTGCTCGGCGGCTCCTTCCTCTTCCAGCGGATCGTGTGGATCGGCATCGGCCTGTCGGTCTTCCAGCAGTTCGTCGGCATCAACGTCGCCTTCTACTACTCCGCGACCCTGTGGCAGTCGGTCGGCATCGACCCGACGGAGTCGTTCTTCTACTCCTTCACCACCTCGATCGTGAACATCATCGGCACCGTGATCGCCATGATCTTCGTGGACCGCATCGGCCGCAGACCGCTCGCGCTCATCGGTTCCACCGGCATGGCGATCGCCCTCGCCCTGGAAGCCTGGGCCTTCTCCTACCACCTGGTCGACGGCAAGCTCCCGTCCACCCAGGGCACGGTCGCCCTGATCGCCGCCCATGTCTTCGTGCTCTTCTTCGCCCTGTCCTGGGGCGTGGTCGTCTGGGTCTTCCTCGGCGAGATGTTCCCGAACAAGCTCCGCGCCGCCGCGCTCGGCGTGGCCGCCTCCGCCCAGTGGATCGCCAACTGGGCCATCACCGCGAGCTTCCCGTCCCTGGCCGACTGGAACCTCTCCGCGACCTATGTGATCTACGCCTGCTTCGCCACCCTCTCCATCCCCTTCGTCCTGATCTTCGTGAAGGAGACCAAGGGCAAGCCGCTGGAGGAGATGGGCTGAGCGGATGCGGTACGAGGCTGTCCAGGCTGCGTCCCGGCCGACTGCCAGGAGGCGTACGTGCGGGCCGCGTACAGGAAGTGGCCGTCGTAGCGCGCTCGGGAAGAACGGCAGGCCGAGCCGGGCGGTCCGGCGGGCGGCGGCCTTCGGGGCCGATGGCGGCGGAGACGGTCACGGAGAGCCGCCGGGCCTCGCCGGGCACCGCGCCCGCGAACGCGAAGGGGGGCGGCAGCCGGTTGTTCTCGGCGCCGTGGTGCTCCTCGGTCTGCACCAGCGAGACGCCCTGCTCGTCGGGGTAAGCGGCCATCTCCAGGGCCGCCCGGTAGCGGACGCCGAGCGCGGCGGTCGCGGGGCCGGGCGCGAGGAGGTTGACGCGCACGGCCGTGACGGGCATGGCCGTCCCCCTTCGCCCGGGGCGGGCGGCTGCCGGACGGTCGGGCTGCCCCGCGGTGCGGGACTCCGGCCGTGCGGCTGTCGGGCTGTCCGCCGAAGGAGACGGGCTGGTCCGGCGAAGGAGACGGGTGTCAGACGGCCAGCGGCTGCGCGGACGTCTCGCCCGCTGCGGGTGCCGACGCCGGCCCCGGCATCCGTACCGCCGGCTTGGGCAGCAGCGCGTACAGCAGGCCCGCGACGACGATCGTCGCCGCCCAGCCGAGGCCGTACTCGCCGATCGGGTTGCCCGTGGCGAGTGGGCCGGTGAACCAGTCGGACCTGGTGAACAGCAGGCCCGTGACCAGCCCCAGCGCCCATGCGGTGACCGCGGCCGGGCTGAAGCCGCCCCGGTACCAGTAGGCGCTGGTGCGCCCGGTGTCGAGCAGTGCCTCGGCGTCGTACGTCGTGCGGCGGAGCATGTCCACGCCGAACACGCCGACCCATGCCGAGAACGCCACCGCCAGCAGCGACAGAAAGGCGATGAAGGACCCCAGGAAGCTGGTCGCGGCCAGCATCAGGACGGCGCCGAGCGCCAGCGAGATCGCCGCGTTGACCGAGACGGCCCAGGGGCGCGAGACCCGGAAGCCCAGGGTCTGCGCGGTGAAACCGGCCGAGTACATCGACATGGAGTTGATCAGCAGCATCCCGACCAGCGCCATCAGCAGATACGGCACCGCCAGCCACAGCGGCAGGATCTCGCCCAGGAACGACACCGGATCCGCCGCCGACGCCAGATCCGGCGTGCCCGACGCCATCACCGCGCCCATCAGCACCATGGGCAGGACGACGACCCCGGCGCCGCCGACGGAATTGCGCACGATCGCCGCCGAGGACGCCGTACGCGGCAGATAGCGGGTGAAGTCGGGCGAGGACGGCACCCAGCTGATGCCGCCCGCGGCGATCAGGCCCACGCCGGTGATCATCGCGGCCGTGGAGCCCGCGCCCCGCCCGAAGACCTCGCCCCAGTCCGTCTCCACGACGAGATGGCCCAGGACCAGCACGGAGAAGGCACCGAAGAGATACGTCGCCCACTTGTTGCACCGCTGCACGGCCCTGATGCCCAGCCCCGAGATCGCGAACGTGCCGACGACGAAGAGCAGCAGCGTGACGACGACCAGCGCGGTGTTGCGGCGCACGCCGAACAGGATGTCCAGCACCGTGAGCAGCGCGTACGCGCCGGTCACCGCGTTGATCGTCTCCCAGCCCCAGCGCGCCACCCAGATCAGCGAGCCCGGCAGCAGATTCCCACGCTGCCCGAAGACCGCCCGCGACAGCGTCATCCCGGGCGCCCCGCCCCGCTTGCCCGCGATCCCGGTCAGCCCCACGAGCCCGTACGCCACCACGGGCGCGGCGACGCCCACGACGAGCGCCTGCCAGAAATTCAGCCCGTACGTCACCGACAGGCTCGCGCCCATGGTCAGCAGCAGGACGCTGATGTTGGCGGCGACCCAGGTGGGGAACAGCTCGCGGGTCCGGGCGGTGCGCTCGCTGTCGGGGACGGGCTCGATACCGCGGGTTTCGAGCCCGGGTCCGCGCCCGGAGCGGGGGCCCTCGGCCGTGGTGGTGGCGCCATCGTGTGGGGCGGTGGTGCTCATGGAGGGTCATCGTACGTTAGTCCGACTATGGGGTGAAATCGACCGATGCCCGCCGGGGGAGTCTCCAAGGGGCTTCCGGCGTGGACCCATGGCCGATACTGGTCGGGTTATGGAAACCGTCATCCTTGCTGTAGTCATCGCCGTGGTCGTGCTCGGCGCGCTCGGCGGGCTCATCGTCGGCAGCAGGCGCAAGAAGCCGCTGCCCCCGCCGCCGCCCACGACCCCCGACATCACCGCCCCTCCGGCCGAGCCGCAGGTCGGCGACGAGGCCGAGACACCGCGGGACGAGGCCCGCCGCACGATCGAGGAGGTGGACCTCCCGGCCGGCTCGGCGCCGCCCGCCGAGGAGCTGCCACCCGTCGAAGAGCTTCCGGCCGTCGAGATCGAGGTGCCGGAGCCCACCGCGGGCCGTCTCGTGCGCCTGCGCGCCCGGCTCTCCCGCTCCCAGAACGCGCTCGGCAAGGGCCTGCTCACCCTGCTCTCGCGCGAGCACCTGGACGACGAGACCTGGGAGGAGATCGAGGACATCCTGCTCACCGCGGACGTCGGTGTGCAGCCCACGCAGGAACTGGTCGACCGGCTCCGCGAGCGGGTCAAGGTGCTCGGCACCCGCACGCCCGACGAGCTGCGCGCCCTGCTGCGCGAGGAACTGCTGACGCTGGTCGGCGCGGACCTGGACCGGGCGGTGAAGACCGAGCCGGAGACCGGGAAGCCGGGCGTCGTGATGGTGGTCGGGGTGAACGGCACCGGCAAGACGACGACCACCGGCAAGCTCGCCCGGGTCCTGGTCGCCGACGGGCAGAGCGTGGTCCTCGGCGCCGCCGACACCTTCCGGGCCGCCGCCGCCGATCAGCTCCAGACCTGGGGCGAGCGGGTGGGCGCCCACACCGTGCGCGGGCCGGAGGGCGGCGACCCCGCCTCCGTGGCCTTCGACGCGGTCAAGGAGGGCAAGGAGATGGGGGCCGACGTCGTCCTCATCGACACCGCCGGGCGACTGCACACCAAGACCGGCCTCATGGACGAGCTGAGCAAGGTCAAGCGGGTCGTGGAGAAGCAGGCGCCGCTGGACGAGGTGCTCCTCGTCCTCGACGCCACGACCGGGCAGAACGGCCTGGTCCAGGCCCGCGTCTTCGCCGAGGTCGTCGACATCACCGGCATCGTCCTCACCAAGCTCGACGGCACCGCCAAGGGCGGCATCGTCGTCGCCGTCCAGCGCGAACTCGGCGTCCCGGTCAAGCTGGTCGGCCTGGGCGAGGGCGCGGACGACCTGGCCCCCTTCGAGCCGGAGGCGTTCGTTGACGCCCTTATCGGGGAGTGACGTCGCCGCTACGGGTGTGCGGATCTCGTACGTGGCTGTGGAAGCGCCCGTTTCCCCCGGAAGGGTGGGGACGGGCGCTTCTCGGTGTCCGGGGTGCTGATCGGCGGGGTCTGCTGGGGGCGGGTGGCGGCGATCAGGTGTGCCGGGGTTTTGGGTGCCCTGGGTGGTGGTGACGGGCGCGCGGGCTGTGCGTGTCCCGGGACGGTGAGGCGGGCGCCCTCGCGGAGACCCGGGCGCTGTGTGGCGGGGCCTTGGCTGCCCCGGGCGGTGGTTCCGGGCACGCGGGCTTTCGGTGCCCTGGGCGGTGGTGACGGGGGGCGGGGCTCGGTGAGGGCCGAGGCAGTGATGGCGTGTGCCGGGCTTTGGTGCCGGGGTGGGGGATACGTGGCGGGAGGCGCCGGTGCGGCAGGTCCCTGGTGGGAGGAGCCGGGGTGGGCGGCCCGTGGCGGGCAGGCGCCCGCACACACGGACCCGCGGCGGGATGCGCGGGGGCGGTGGCTCGCGGCGGGAGGCGCCCCGCGCACGCGGACCTGCGAGGCAGTCGTGGGTGGGGGACCTGTGGCGGAAGGCGCCGGGACGGGTGGACTTACGGCGGGAGCTGGCCGGCGTATCCGGATCGGCGGCGGGAGGACGCCCCGCACACGCGGCCCCGCGGTCGACCTGGAGTTCTGTGAGTCGCCGTACGCGCGAGGCGCCAACGCGCACGCTGACCCCGGGCAGGCGTGGGGGAGCTGCGGCGGGAGCCGTCGGTAGCGGCGACCCAGGGCGAGCGCCCCCGCCCCGGAGCCCCGAACGGGCGGCCCCTGACCTACTCACCCGGGTAGGCGGACCCACCTAGGGAGGCGGACCTACCCCGGGAGCGGACCCGCCCCCGTACATCCACCCCCGGCGTCCACCCCCGGCGTCCACCCCCGGACACCCACCCCCACCCCAACCCCCCCGCCCCACACCAACCCCCTCAACCCCGAGACCGATGAGCCACGTACGCCAGCGTCCCGAGCAGGAGGCGGGCCGTCGGGGGCCTGGTCGCGGTGTCGAGTTCGGGGGGGCGGAGCCAGTGGACGGGGCCGCGGCCCGCGTGGTCGGAGGGCGGGGCCGTGATGTGGCTGCCGCGGCCCAGGGCGCGCAGGTCGAGGCGGGGGTCGTCCCAGCCCATGCGGTAGAGCAGGGCGGGCAGTTCGGCGGCGGCGCCGGGGGCGACGAAGAAGTGGGCGCGGCCGTCGGGGGTGACGGCGACCGGGCCGAGGGGCAGGCCCATGCGCTCCAGACGGACCACCGCGCGGCGGCCCACCGGCTCCGCCACCTCCAGGACGTCGAACGCCCTGCCGACCGGCAGCAGCACCGCGGCGCCCGGGAACCGGCCCCACGCCTCGGTCACCTCGTCCAGCGTCGCCCCGGCCGGGACCTCGGGCGCGAACTCCAGGGGATGCGCCCCCGGCGAGCGGCAGTCGCAACGGCCGCAGGAGCACACGCCCCCGGCGGCCCGGGCGCCCGGCACCACGGCCCAGCCCCACAGTCCGGTGTACTCGGCCACGGCGGTGCAGTCCGAGTCCCGGCCGCGGCGGCGCGCGCCGGACCGGATGTCGCGAATGCTCCGGCCGGTGCCGATCGTGAAGCCCATGCCTCCTCCAACGCTCCCCACATACCAGGGGTTACGAGACGAACGCGGAACGTGACCGCTCATGGTTCCCGCTTCCCGCTGCCGCGCGATCCAGACAGCGGATTGAAGCGCGATGGGTGGTGCGTCCGAGGTCGCGCGCCCTTTTGTGCATCGCTCCCCCCGTTCGCGCCTGTCGGATGTCAAGTGAATCGTCTGCGGGTGACGCTCAGTTCATTCGAAGGGGTGGCGAATGGTGGCGTTTCCGGGGTCGCCATGGCCGGGCCGGTGATCGTAGGATTACTTTGAGTGCACGGCGGTCACAGGCACATGCACTTCGGGGTATGCCGGAGGCAAGCCGCTCTTTCGTTCGAAGGGTGACAACTGCCGGACGGGCGGCCAAGTTGACGGGCAATCTGATAGGGCTTGACGCACCGGGCGGCAGGCGGTCGGAGGAAATGGGGGCGTCCCAGTGGGCGGCAACGGCGCAGGCGGGGCGAACGCCGAGAAGCGTCCCAACGAGCTGCTGAACTCATGGTTCGTACGCAGCGGTTGGTCGAAGGGCGAGCTGGCGCGCCAGGTCAACCGCCGGGCCCGGCAGCTCGGTGCCAACCACATCTCCACCGACACCTCCCGGGTGCGCCGCTGGCTGGACGGCGAGAATCCGCGCGAGCCGATCCCCAGGATCCTGTCGGAGCTGTTCTCCGAGCGGTTCGGCTGTGTCGTCTCCATTGAGGACCTCGGCCTGCGCACCGCCCGTCAGGCCCCCTCCGTCGCGGGCGTCGACCTGCCCTGGACGGCCCCGCAGACCATCGCCCTGCTCGGTGAGTACTCCCGCAGCGACCTGATGCTCGCCCGGCGCGGCTTCCTCGGCACCTCGCTCGCGCTGTCCGCCGGACCCGCCCTCATCGAGCCCATGCAACGCTGGCTCGTCCCCACCGCCCAGGCCACCGCGCCCGACCCCGAGCCGACCGCCGCCGACCGCAGCCGCAACAAGCTCTCCCAGCCCGAGCTGGAGCTGCTGGAGTCCACCACGGTCATGTTCCGCCGCTGGGACGCCCAGTGCGGCGGCGGCCTGCGCCGCAAAGCCGTCGTCGGCCAGCTCCACGAGGTCACCGATCTGCTCCAGGAGCCCCAGCCCGCCGCCACCACCAGGCGCCTGTTCCGGGTCGCCTCCGAACTGGCCGAGCTGGCCGGCTGGATGAGCTACGACGTGGGGCTCCAGCCCACCGCCCAGAAGTACTTCGTGCTCGCCCTGCACGCCGCGAAGGAAGCCGGCGACCGCCCCCTCGGCTCGTACGTCCTGTCCAGCATGAGCCGGCAGATGATCCACCTCGGGCGCCCCGAGGACGCGCTGGAGCTGATCCATCTCGCGCAGTACGGCAGCCGGGACTGCGCGAGCCCGCGCACCCAGTCCATGCTGTATGCGATGGAGGCCCGCGCCTACGCCAACATGGGCCAGCCCGGCAAGTGCAAACGGGCGGTCCGGATGGCCGAGGACACCTTCTCCGACGCCGACGACTGGGACGAGCCGGACCCCGACTGGATCCGCTTCTTCTCCGAGGCCGAACTGTACGGCGAGAACTCCCACTCCTTCCGCGACCTGGCCTATGTCGCCGGCCGCAGCCCGGCCTACGCCTCGCTGGCAGAACCCCTGATGGAGCGCGCCGTCGAGCTGTTCTCCGCGGACGACGAGCACCAGCGGTCGTACGCGCTCAATCTCATCGGCATGGCCACCGTCCAACTGCTGCGCCGCGAGCCCGAGCAGAGCACGGTCTTCGCCGAGCGCGCCCTGTGCGTCGCCAAGAAGGTGCGCTCCGAGCGGGTCAGCACCCGTATCCGCAAGACCGTCGACACCGCCGCCCGTGACTACGGCGATCTCGCCGAGGTCGTCGATCTCACCGCCAAGCTCGCCGTGGAGCTGCCGGAGGCCGCCGAGGCGGTCTGACCAGCGCGGGCAACGGCCCGCGAGCCCCCTGCCCCGGCCGCGGCCGGCCCTCCCGAACAGCCCGACCCGGCTCCCCCGCCGCCAGGCCATCGGAAGGCCGCCCGCGGCCGGCTCCGTGTGCCCGTGCAACCGTCCGGGAGCCCTTCCGGAGCCCTTCCGGAGCCCTTCCGGAGCCCCTCCGAGGACCCTTCCGGGGGCCTGCGGGAGCGCTCAGGGCTGTATCCACGGGTATCCACGGCCATGCCCCGGCGGCGTCCGCGGCGGCCCCCGGGACCGCCCCCGCGACCCGGTCCGCGGCGACG
Source organism: Streptomyces sp. NPDC056734 (assembly GCF_042790455.1). NCBI lineage: Bacteria > Bacillati > Actinomycetota > Actinomycetes > Kitasatosporales > Streptomycetaceae > Streptomyces > Streptomyces sp. NPDC056734. Next base: position 162,953 of record NZ_JBHTZD010000009.1, on the reverse strand, counting down.
TCAAGGACGGCGTCCGCCGAAGGTTGCGCCACGATAACGATCACCCCGGCGCGCAGCCGCCAATTCATCGAGGCGTAACACGCGCGGTGCCTTCGTCACCGCCGCGAAACAACCAGGGGCGTCCACCGAAACCGCGTCGCGGCAATCTCTTGGCCCATCGACCGGCCCACCCCCCTTCATCCCGCTCAGGCTTCGCCCGCACGGGGCCGTATCCAACGACGAGGAGATGCCGATGGCATCAGCCATCACGCTTGCGGCGGACGCACCCACGCTGTCGTCCGCAAACACAGGCTTCATGCTCATCTGTTCCGCCATGGTGATGCTCATGACACCGGGCCTGGCCTTCTTCTACGGAGGCATGGTCCGCGTCAAGAGCACCCTGAACATGCTGATGATGAGCTTCATCAGCCTCGGGATCGTCACCATCCTGTGGGTGCTGTACGGCTTCTCCATGGCCTTCGGCACGGACACCGGCGGCCTCATCGGCTGGTCCTCGGACTATGTGGGTCTCACCGGCGTGGGCATCGGTGACCTGTGGGACGGCTACACCATCCCCGTCTACGTCTTCGCCGTCTTCCAGCTCATGTTCGCGATCATCACGCCCGCCCTGATCAGCGGCGCCCTCGCGGATCGCGTCAAGTTCAGCGCCTGGGCACTGTTCATCACCCTGTGGGTCACGATCGTGTACTTCCCGGTCGCGCACTGGGTGTGGGGCGCGGGCGGCTGGGCCTTCGAGCTGGGTGTGATCGACTTCGCCGGTGGTACGGCCGTCCACATCAACGCCGGTGCCGCCGCCCTCGGTGTGATCCTCGTCATCGGCAAGCGCATCGGCTTCAAGAAGGACCCGATGCGCCCGCACAGCCTCCCGCTGGTCATGCTGGGCGCCGGTCTGCTGTGGTTCGGCTGGTTCGGCTTCAACGCCGGCTCCTGGCTGGGCAACGACGACGGCGTCGGCGCGCTGATGTTCATCAACACCCAGATCGCCACCGCCGCCGCCATGCTGGCCTGGCTGATCTACGAGAAGATCCGCCACGGCGCCTTCACCACGCTGGGCGCCGCCTCCGGCGCGGTCGCGGGCCTGGTCGCCATCACCCCGGCCGGTGGCGCGGTCGACCCGCTGGGCGCCATCGCGGTCGGCGCCATCGCCGGTCTGCTGTGCGCCATGGCCGTCGGCCTGAAGTACAAGTTCGGCTACGACGACTCGCTCGACGTCATCGGAGTCCACCTCGTCGGCGGTGTCGCCGGCTCCCTGCTCATCGGGTTCTTCGCCAGCGGCAAGGGCCAGTCCGATGTCGCGGGCCTGTTCTACGGCGGTGGCCTGGAGCAGTTCTGGAAGCAGTGCGCCGGAGTCTTCGCGGTCCTCGCCTACTCCCTGGTGGTCTCCGCGATCCTCGCCTTCCTCCTGGACAAGACGATCGGCATGCGGGTGAGCGAGGATGACGAGATCGCGGGCATCGACCAGGCCGAACACGCCGAGACCGCCTACGACTTCAGCGGCGCCGGCGGCGGGTCCGCCCGCACCACGTCCTTGCCCGCCGCGCCCGCGCAGCCCGCATCCAAGAAGGTGGACGCATGAAGCTCATCACCGCAGTCGTCAAGCCGCACCGGCTCGACGAGATCAAGGAGGCCCTCCAGGCGTTCGGTGTGCACGGTCTGACCGTCACCGAGGCCAGCGGCTACGGCCGTCAGCGCGGCCACACCGAGGTCTACCGCGGCGCCGAGTACACCGTCGACCTGGTGCCCAAGATCAGAATCGAGGTGCTGGCCGAGGACGATGACGCCGAACAGCTCATCGACGTCATCGTCAAGGCCGCCCGTACCGGCAAGATCGGCGACGGGAAGGTCTGGTCGCTCCCCGTCGAGACGGCCGTCCGGGTCCGCACCGGCGAGCGCGGGCCGGACGCGCTCTGACCGGACGAGACGCGCCCCGAACCGGACGGGGCGCGCTCTGACAGAAAGAACAGGAGTCGCCGGGTGACGAGTACGGATGTACGGCAGGAAGCAGAGGACTCGGGACCCGGCGGCTACGCGGCGGCCCGGCTGCACCTCCTCACCGAGGGGGCGCGGTCCGGGCCGCCGCGCCGTTCCGCCCTCTCCGCACTGACCGACGAATGGCTCGCGGGCCTGTTCGGGCCGGCGGCCGGAGCCCTGCGCGGGGTGGCCCTGATCGCCGTCGGCGGCTACGGCCGCGGCGAACTGTCCCCGAGATCCGACCTCGACCTGGTGCTGCTGCACGACGGCGCCGACCCCGGCGCCGTCGCCGCCCTGGCCGACCGGGTCTGGTACCCGGTGTGGGACCTGGGCATCGCCCTCGACCACTCCGTGCGCACCCCGGCGGAGGCCCGCAGGACCGCCACCGAGGACCTCAAGGTCCAGCTCGGCCTGCTGGACGCCCGCCATCTCGCCGGCGACCTGGGCCTGACCGCCGCACTGCGCACGACCGTCCTCGCCGACTGGCGCAACCAGGCGCCCAAGCGGCTGCCCGAACTCCAGGAACTGTGCGCCGAGCGCGCTGAACGCCAGGGCGAACTGCAATACCTGCTGGAGCCCGACCTCAAGGAGGCCCGCGGCGGACTGCGCGACGCCACCGCCCTGCGGGCCGTCGCCGCGTCCTGGCTGGCCGACGCCCCGCGCGAGGGCCTGGACGACGCCCGGCGCCGGCTGCTCGACGTCCGTGACGCCCTGCACCTGGCCACCGGCCGGGCCACCGACCGGCTCGCCCTCCAGGAGCAGGACCAGGTCGCCGCCGAACTGGGCCTGCTCGACGCCGACACCCTGCTGCGGCAGGTGTACGAGGCCGCCCGGGTCATCTCGTATGCCAGCGATGTGACCTGGCGGGAAGTGGGGCGGGTGCTGCGGTCGCGGGCGGTACGGCCCCGGCTGCGCGCCCTGCTGGGGGGCGCGAAACCCGTCACCGAGCGCTCACCGCTGGCCGAAGGGGTGGTGGAGCAGGACGGCGAGGTGGTCCTCGCGCGCGCCGCCCGCCCCGAGCGCGACCCCGTGCTCCCGCTGCGCGCCGCGGCCGCCGCCGCCCAGGCCGGTCTCCCGCTCTCCCTGCACGCCGTACGGCGCATGGCGGGCACCGCGCGCCCCCTGCCCACGCCCTGGCCCGCGGAGGCCCGTGAGCAGCTCGTCACCCTGCTCGGCTCCGGCCGCCCCACCGTCGACGTCTGGGAGGCGCTGGAGGCCGAGGGGCTCATCACTCACCTGCTGCCCGACTGGGAGCGGGTCCGCTGCCGCCCGCAGCGCAACGCCGTGCACATCTGGACCGTCGACCGGCATCTCATCGAGACCGCCGTGCGCGCCTCCGAGTTCGCCCGCCGGGTCAGCCGCCCCGACCTGCTGCTGGTCGCCGCCCTGCTGCACGACATCGGAAAGGGCTGGCCCGGCGACCACTCGGTGGCCGGCGAGATCATCGCCAAGGACGTCGCCGCCCGCATCGGCTTCGACCGCGAGGACGTCACCGTACTGGCCGCCCTCGTACGGCATCACCTGCTGCTCATCGACACCGCGACCCGGCGTGACCTGGAGGATCCGGCCACCGTGCGGGGTGTCGCCGAGGCCGTCGGCTCGCACGGCACGCTGGAGCTGCTGCACGCGCTCACCGAGGCCGACGCGCTCGCCACCGGCCCCGCCGCCTGGTCGTCCTGGCGCGGGTCACTGGTCGCCGACCTGGTCAAACGGGTCGCCGCGGTGCTCGCCGGAGACGCGCCCGAGGACCCGGAGGCCGCCGCGCCGACGGCCGAACAGGAACGCCTCGCGATCGAATCGCTGGCCACCGGCGGGCCTGTCCTCTCCCTGCGCGCCCAGACCGAGCCGCCCACCGAGGACGGGCCGACCGGCGACCCGGAGCCGCTGGGCGTGGAACTGGTGATCGCCGTCCCCGAACAGCCGGGCGTGCTGCCCGCCGTCGCCGGGGTCCTCGCCATGCACCGGCTCACCGTCCGCGCGGCGGAACTGCGCACCCTGGACCTGCCGGACGGCGTCGAGGGCTCCGTGCTGCTGCTGAACTGGCGGGTCGCCGCCCAGTTCGGCTCGCTGCCGCAGGCCGCCCGGCTCCGCGCCGACCTGGTCCGCGCCCTGGACGGCTCACTGGACATCGCGGGCCGCCTGGCCGAGCGGGACGCCGCCTATCCGAGGCGCCGGGGGGTGATCGCGCCCCCGGCGCGCGTGACGGTCGCCCCCACCGCGTCCCGGCACGCCACGGTGATCGAGGTCCGCTCCCAGGACGCCCCCGGCCTGCTGTTCCGGATCGGCTCGGCACTGGAGAAGGCGGGCTTGCAGGTGCGCAGCGCGCATGTCTCGACCCTGGGTTCGAACGCCGTGGACGCCTTCTACGTGACGTCCGGTGCCGGGGTGCCGCTGCCGGGGCCGGAGGCGACCTCGGTGGCGAGGGCGCTGGAGGAGACCTTGCGGGCGTGACGCCGGGTCGGGACGACCGTGCCGCCTTCTCGCCCTCCCGGGATACCCTGGAGGGCGATTCCCCCGCCAGCCCCCGACCGCGAGGACCGACGCCGCCGTGTTCGATACTCTCTCCGATCGCCTCTCAGCCACTTTCAAGTCCCTCAGGGGCAAGGGGCGCCTGAGCGAGGCGGATATCGACGCCACGGCCCGCGAGATCCGCATCGCGCTGCTGGAAGCCGATGTCGCGCTCCCGGTCGTCCGCACGTTCGTCAAGAACATCAAGGAGCGGGCGCTCGGCTCCGAGGTCTCCAAGGCGCTCAATCCCGGCCAGCAGGTCCTCAAGATCGTCAATGAGGAACTGGTCACGATCCTCGGCGGCGAGACCCGCCGGCTCCGCTTCGCCAAACAGCCGCCGACCGTCATCATGCTGGCCGGTCTCCAGGGCGCCGGTAAGACCACGCTGGCCGGCAAGCTCGGCAAGTGGCTCAAGGAGCAGGGCCACTCGCCGCTGCTGGTCGCCTGTGACCTCCAGCGGCCCAACGCCGTCAACCAGCTCAGCGTCGTCGCCGAGCGCGCGGGCGTCGCCGTGTACGCGCCCGAGCCGGGCAACGGCGTCGGCGACCCGGTGAAGGTCGCCAAGGACTCCATCGACTACGCCAAGAGCCGGGTCCACGACCTCGTGATCGTGGACACCGCCGGCCGGCTCGGCATCGACCAGGAGATGATGCAGCAGGCCGCGGACATCCGCGACGCCGTCTCCCCGGACGAGATCCTGTTCGTCGTCGACGCCATGATCGGCCAGGACGCCGTCAACACCGCCGAATCGTTCCGCGACGGCGTCGGCTTCGACGGCGTGGTGCTCTCCAAGCTCGACGGTGACGCCCGCGGTGGCGCGGCGCTGTCGATCCGGCAGATCACCGGCAAGCCGATCATGTTCGCGTCGAACGGCGAGAAGCTCGACGACTTCGACGCCTTCCACCCGGACCGGATGGCCTCCCGCATCCTCGACATGGGTGACCTGCTCACCCTGATCGAGCAGGCGGAGAAGACGTTCGACCAGGCCGAAGCCCAGAAGATGGCCGAGAAGCTGGCCTCCAAGAAGGGCCAGGACTTCACCCTCGATGACTTCCTGGCCCAGATGGAGCAGGTCAGGAAGATGGGCTCCATCTCCAAGCTGCTCGGCATGCTGCCCGGCATGGGCCAGATCAAGGACCAGATCAACAACCTGGACGAGCGGGACGTCGACCGCACCGCCGCCATCATCAAGTCGATGACCCCGGGCGAGCGCCAGGAACCGACGATCATCAACGGCTCGCGCCGGGCGCGGATCGCCAAGGGCTCCGGCGTCGAGGTCAGCGCCGTGAAGAACCTGGTGGAGCGGTTCTTCGAGGCCCGCAAGATGATGAGCCGCATGGCCCAGGGCGGCGGGATGCCCGGGATGCCGGGCGTGCCGGGGATGGGTGGCGGTCCGGGCCGCGCCAAGAAGAAGCAGAAGCAGGCCAAGGGCAAGCAGCGCTCCGGCAACCCGATGAAGCGCAAGCAGCAGGAGCAGGAGGCCGCCGCCCGCCGCGAGGCCGCCGCCCAGGCCGGGGGCGCCTTCGGACTGCCGGGCCAGCAGGCGGCGGGGCAGGACTTCGAGCTGCCGGACGAGTTCAAGAAGTTCATGGGCTGACGGGCCCGCCTGCCGTTCCGGTGGTTTCGCGGTCGTCCGCGTCTGCTGTCGGCGCCCGTTGCCGACGGCGGTAGCCCACGCCTGTTGTGCACGTCCGTTGGTGTCGCCAGGGGGCGCCCTTCGCTGAAGGGCGTCCGGGTCTGCGGCGGGCCCCCTTGCCCCCGGGGGTTCCCCCCGGCTTTTTGTCCACGCCCGTGGGTGCCGCCGGGGGGCCCCCTCCCCTGTCGGCCCCCCCCTGGCGACGTACATGCCTGAAGGGCGGGCGTGTCGGGGTGCTTTTTGCATGGCCTCGGCGTGTCGCCGTTGTCGTCACCCGCGCGCGTGCCTGCCGTACCAGCCTTCCTCGGAACTCACGTCTTACGGCACCCGTGCGATCAGGTACCGGAAGACATTCGGCATCCACACCGTCCCGTCCGGGCGGCGGTACGGGTGGAGGGCCTCGGTCAGTTCCTTGTCGAGCCGTTCCTGGCCGGTGGCCACGGCGGCCGCGTCGAAGAGGCCGGTGGACAGCAGGCCGCGCCGGGCGCTGGTGAGGTCGGCGTAGCCGAAGGGGCAGGCGACCCGCCCCGAACCGTCGGGGCGCAGGCCCGCCCGCGCGGCGGCCTGTTCCAGGTCGTCGCGGCGCGCGGGGCGCCACGTGCCGGTGCCGTGCGGGGGATCGGCGAGCTTCCCGGCCGCCCGCAGCACCGAGGCCGTCGCACACCGCTCGGGCGGCCCCCAGCCGGCCAGCACGACCGGCGTCCCGCGCCGGGCGAGCGGCACCACCGCGCGGAGCGCGTCCGTGAGCCGCTCGGTGTCGCCCGCGAGACAGCCGACGGGCTCGAAGGCGGTCACCAGGCCGTACGGCACCGCCCCGGAGTCGGCTTCGGGCGGGCCGTCCAGGAGGCCGGCGTCGCCACGCGCGCGGGTGCCCCGCTGCCGGGGCAGCAGCCGCTCGCGCGCGAGGGCCAGCCGTTCGGGGGAGGACGTCTCGACGCCCGTGACGACGGCGCCCCGGGAGGCCGCGAGCAGCAGGGCCAGCCCGCTGCCGCAGCCGAGGCCGAGCAGCCGGGTGGCGGGGCCCACCTCCAGTCGCTCGTGGACGGCCTCGTAGAGCGGTATCAGCATCCGCTCCTGGATCTCGGACCAGTCACGCGCGCGGGCACCGAGGTCCACGCGGGGCGCCGGTCCGGTGAGAGGCGGGTGCTGTCGCACGAGCGTCGATGTCATCTAGGTGCGCCCCATTTCGCAGAGAACTGCCGCTGTCGCCCATTTCCGGAGAGGTGAGTGGAGAGGTCCAGTGAAGAGGTGCCGTGGAAAGGTGCCGTGGAGGGGCTCCCGGTGTGGTGAACCGGGGATGCGGAGGGTTCTCGTCGTGCCGGACGCGGGTCCCTGCGGCGTGCGCTCCGCACTGCTCCCTCATGCCAGGTAACTCCTGGCGCGCGACCGCGTCCAGGGGTCACGGGGCCCCGTTTGCCCTGCGCCCGGCCACTTGGCGAGATTTCACGTCCCGGAAACCTGGGACGCCCATAGGGCGTCACTTGCGCGGCGACCGGCCGGAACCCGGCCCCGGCGCTCACTGGCCGGAACTGCCATGGACGGCGTCGGCGCATCGCCGCGCGGGGGCCCGCACCGGTGGCGAGCCGCCGGCGCACGGGCGGACCGGCGGGTCGCGGCCCGGCACGAAGGGACGCCAAGAAGGGTGACGCCGTTCCGGCCAAGGTCGGCGGCGCGTGGGACCGGGCGTACGGGAGCCGCCGTACCGCGTCCGGGCCGTGCGGGCGGCCGGTGTCATGCGGGGACGGCGGGCGCGATACCGTCGGGGGCGTCACGCGCGCCGACCCGGACGGGTCCCGTGCGCCGGACAGGCGGCCGAAACGCCCCTTGCGCAGGGGGCGGCCACAGCGAGCCCGGCGGAGTGATGCCGCGTACACGGGGATTCGTAGCGCGGCCTACGCACCGGCTTGGTACGGACTGTGAGGCTTCTCCGCAGATCAGCGCACCCGCCCTCGTCAGGACGCATCAGCGGCAACTGACGGGTACGTGCAAATTATTTGAGATGCCCCGGAATAGGAACACAGCGCAACCCCGGCTCGTTGTCATTACGTGAGCACGACACCACCTGTTCTCGCCGCAGAGCTGGCGCAGGCGTGGGCCGATATTCAGCGGTACCACCCCGAGCTGCCAGATCTAGCCGCGCCCGAGTCCCTGATCGGAGAGTCCTCGTCCGCCTGCGGGCATGAGCTCTCCTTCGAGCGACTGCTCCATGAGGCAGTCCATGGCATCGCCGCCTCGCGCGGCGTTCGCGACACCTCCCGCGCCGGTCGGTACCACAACCGCAGATTCCTCGCGATCGCCGAGGAACTGGGGCTGGACCACCCCGACGAGCCGCATCCCAGCAGTGGCTTCTCACTGGTCACGCTCAACCCCGAGGCCAAGCGCCGCTACCGCTCCACCACCGAGCGGCTCCAGCGCGCGCTGAAGGCGCACACGGCGGCGACCGCGTCCGACACCACCCGCTCCTTCAGAGGTCCGGCGGCCCGTCATGGGTCCTCCGGGGGTGGTGTCCGGGTCAAGGCGGTCTGCGACTGCGGGCGCAATGTCCGCGTCGTCCCGTCGGTCCTCGCCCAGGCCCCGATCATGTGCGGCGGCTGCGGGAAGCCGTTCCGCATCCCCGAGGTGGTCGGCGCGGGCGCGGCGAGCTGAGCGTCCCCGGCATCTCGTGGATGTCGGGGAGCGGCCGCCGAGCCGTTCGCCCGCCGTGCCCCCAGCGGGACGGCGGGCCAGGGGCGCCGGGCCCCGTGCCGCTGGGCCTTGGCGCCCCTTAGGCGTGCCCTGTCACACCCTCGGCCAAAGCGCCCCACACCGTGTGGCACAATGGCAAGCTGTACTCGACAGTCGCACAGGACCCCTCTCTCCTCCGGCTGACGCGTCCATCGGGCACTCGGGTACCGCAACCCCACGCGGCTTTCTCGCCGTGCCCCATCACGTCAAATCCAGGAGAACCCACTCCCGTGGCAGTCAAGATCAAGCTGAAGCGTCTGGGCAAGATCCGTTCGCCTCACTACCGCATCGTCGTCGCCGACTCCCGCACCCGCCGTGACGGCCGGGCGATCGAAGAGATCGGCAAGTACCACCCGACGTACCACCCGTCGGTGATCGAGGTCGACGCCGAGCGCGTGGCGTACTGGCTGGGTGTCGGCGCGCAGCCGACCGAGCCCGTGCTCGCCATCCTCCGCAAGACCGGCGACTGGCAGAAGTTCAAGGGCGAGCCCGCCCCGGCGCCGCTGCTCGTCGCCGAGCCCAAGACCACGCGTCCGTCGTTCGAGGCTCTCGGCGGCGACGACGAGGGCAAGGGTGAGGCGATCACCCAGAAGAAGAAGGCGGAGAAGAAGGACGAGGCCGCGGCCGAGTCCGAGTCGGCCGGGGCCTGAGCACCATGCTCGAAGAGGCGCTTGAGCACCTCGTGAAGGGCATCGTCGACAACCCCGACGATGTGCAGGTCGCCTCGCGCGACCTGCGCCGCGGGCGGGTGCTGGAGGTCCGGGTGCACCCCGACGACCTCGGCAAGGTGATCGGCCGCAACGGCCGCACCGCACGCGCTCTGCGTACCGTCGTGGGCGCCATCGGCGGACGCGGTGTCCGGGTCGACCTCGTCGACGTGGACCACATCCGCTGACGACGTGGACCACGTCCGCTGACGTCATTCGCTGACGCTGAAGGAACACCGGCTCGGGCCGGGGAGGGCCGCCTGGCCATCCCCGGCCCGTCGTCGTGGGACGGTCGGGTCGTCGTGGGACGGTCGTGCGGACGACAATCCACGAGCTGAAATCCCACGAGCCACGGACGAGATACGGACGACATGCGGACGAGATACGGCAGCCGTGCGGACGGCGTACGGCCGGGGTCCAGGAACGTGACAGGAGATCCAGCAAAGTGCAGCTCGTAGTCGCACGGATCGGCCGCGCCCATGGCATCAAGGGCGAGGTCTCCGTGGAGGTACGTACCGACGAACCGGAGCTGCGGCTCGCGCCCGGTGCCGTCCTGGCCACCGACCCGGCCGCCACCGGGCCACTGACCATCGAGACCGGGCGGGTGCACAGCGGCAGGCTGCTGCTGCGCTTCGCGGGCGTGCAGGACCGCACCGCCGCCGAGGCGCTGCGCAACACCCTGCTGATCGCCGACATCGACCCGGAGGAAATGCCCGAGGGCGACGACGAGTACTACGACCACCAGCTGATCGACCTGGACGTGGTCACCGCGGACGGGGCCGAGGTCGGCCGGATCACCGAGATCTCGCACCTGCCCTCGCAGGACCTGTTCATCGTGGAGCGCCCGGACGGCAGCGAGGTGCTGATCCCGTTCGTCGAGGAGATCGTCACCGAGATCGACCTCGATGAGCAGCGGGCGGTCATCGACCCGCCGCCCGGGCTGATCGACGACCGCGCGGAGGTCGCCTCGACGCGGGACGAACCGGCGGACGGCGGGTCGCGCGGGGACTCTGCGGGGGAGTCGGCGGATGGGCCGCAAGGGGACTCGCCAGGTGACCCGAGGGGCGAATCGGCGGGCGACTCGCCGGGTGGGGCTGCGGGCGAGCGTCAGGACGGGTCCTGATGCGTCTCGACGTCCTCACGATCTTCCCCGAGTACCTCGACCCGCTGAACGTCTCCCTGGTGGGCAAGGCACGCGCGCGGGGGCAGCTCGACGTCCATGTGCACGATCTGCGGGCCTGGACCTACGACCGCCACAACACCGTCGACGACACGCCGTACGGCGGCGGTCCCGGCATGGTGATGAAGACCGGGCCCTGGGGCGACGCGCTCGACTCCGTGCTCGCCGACGGCTACGAGACGGGCTCGGGCGCCCCCGCGCTGATCGTGCCCACGCCCAGCGGGCGGCCCTTCACCCAGGAACTCGCCGTCGCGCTCTCCGAGCGGCCCTGGCTGATCTTCACCCCGGCCCGCTACGAGGGCATCGACCGGCGGGTCGTGGAGGAGTACGCGACCCGGATGCCGGTCCACGAGGTGTCCATCGGCGACTATGTGCTCGCCGGCGGGGAGGCCGCCGTACTCGTGATGACCGAGGCCGTGGCCCGGCTGCTGCCCGGCGTGCTCGGCAACGCCGAGTCGCACCGGGACGACTCCTTCGCGCCCGGCGCCATGGCGAACCTGCTGGAAGGGCCCGTCTACACCAAGCCCCCCGAGTGGCGCGGCCGGGACATCCCCGGCGTGCTGCTCAGCGGGCACCACGGCAAGATCGCCCGCTGGCGGCGCGACGAGGCGATGCGCCGCACCACGGCCCACCGGCCCGACCTGATCGAGCGCTGCGACCCCGGGACCCTCGACAAGAAGGACCGCGAGATGCTCTCCATCCTGGGCTGGGAGCCCGATCCCGAAGGGGCGCGCTCCGGCCGATTTTGGCGCAGGACCGAGGGCGTGGAACAATAGGCCGCTGTTGTGCGCCCGTCCGGCGTGCGCCCCTGCCACAGGGGGACACGACGCCCGCCCCGATCCGCACGGCACTCCTCACCAAGACCTAGTTTCCGTTGATGACCTGTGGCATCAGCGAGGAAAGCGAACGACATGTCTCACCTGCTCGACTCCGTCGACTCCGCGTCGCTGCGCAGCGACGTCCCCGCCTTCCGTCCCGGCGACACGGTCAACGTGCACGTCCGCGTCATCGAGGGCAACCGCTCCCGTGTGCAGCAGTTCAAGGGCGTCGTGATCCGCCGCCAGGGCTCGGGCGTGCGCGAGACCTTCACGGTCCGCAAGGTCTCCTTCTCCGTCGGCGTCGAGCGCACCTTCCCGGTGCACACCCCGATCGTGGAGAAGATCGAGCTGGTCACCAAGGGTGACGTCCGCCGCGCCAAGCTGTACTACCTGCGTGAGCTGCGCGGCAAGGCCGCGAAGATCAAGGAGAAGCGCGAGAACTGAGCGCGCCGAGGCGTTCGCGGCGGGGCCGGATAGCATCTGGCCCCGATGGACACCGAAGCACAGCCCATGGAGCGCGACCGCTCCTCCCGCCCTTCCGACTCCGGGACCACTCCGGAGGCCGAGGGACCGGAGGGACGGTCGCGTTTCGCATGGGTGTCCCGGATCAGCCAGGGCGATCAGCACGGCATCGCGCGCTGGCTCCCCGGCGGCCGGATCAGTCTGACCCTGCTGATCTGCCTGGTGTTCCTGCTGCTGCTGAACACGTTCGTGGTGCGGCCGTTCGAAATCCCCAGCGGATCCATGGAGCCGGGATTGAGGATCGGGGACCGCGTTCTCGTAAATAAGTTGGCGTACCGTTTCGGTGCCGAACCGCGGCGCGGCGAGGTCGTCGTGTTCGACGGCACCGGCTATTTCGGGGACGCCGCCTATGTGAAACGGGTCGTGGGGGTGGCGGGGGACCGGGTGGTCTGCTGCGACCAGGAGGGGAGGATCGAGGTGAACGGCCGGCCGGTCGACGAGTCCGGGTTCCTGTACCCCGGTGACACCCCGTCCACGGTGCCCTTCGACGTCGTCGTACCCGAGAGCAGCCTCTTCCTGCTCGGCGACCACCGCAGCGCCTCCAGCGACTCCCGTGACCACCTCGGCTCGCCCGGCGGCGGCATGATCCCCGTCGACCAGGTCATCGGGCGGGCCGACTGGATCGCCTGGCCCGCCGGCCGCTGGAGCCGGCTCACCCCGTCCGACGCCTACGCGCGCGTGCCCGACCCGGACGGCACCGATGGGTAACCGCGGGAAACCGCGCGGAGTGCCCAGCAGCCCCGCCGACGATCTGCTGCCCACCGGCACCCGCCGCACCGCCGCCCGCGGCACGGGACGCACCCGCGCGGAGCGCCGCAAGCTCCAGCGCAAGGTCAAGCGGCGCCGGCGGCGCTCGGCCATCAAGGAGATACCGCTGCTCGCGGGCGTGGCCGTGCTGATCGCCCTGGTGCTGAAGACATTCCTGGTCCAGGCGTTCGTGATCCCGTCCGGCTCCATGGAGCAGACCATCCAGATCGGCGACCGGGTGCTGGTCGACAAGCTCACCCCGTGGTTCGGTTCCGAGCCGCAGCGCGGGGATGTCGTCGTCTTCCGGGACCCCGGCGGCTGGCTCCAGGAGGAGGAGCCCGCCCAGCAGGCGGACGACCCGATCGTGATCAAGCAGGTCAAGGACGCCCTCACCTTCATCGGCCTGCTGCCCTCGGAGAACGAGAAGGACCTCATCAAACGGGTCGTCGGCGTCGGCGGCGACCGGGTGCAGTGCTGTGACGCGCAGGGCCGGGTGACCGTCAACGGCGTCCCGCTCACCGAGGACGACTATCTGTATCCGGGAAACGCACCCTCCGAAACCAGGTTCGACATCACCGTCCCCGAGGGCCGGCTGTGGGTGATGGGCGACCACCGCTCCAACTCCGCCGATTCACGCGCCCACCAGGACGCCGATTACGGCGGCACGGTCTCCGAGGACGAGGTGGTCGGCCGTGCCATGGTCATCGCCTGGCCCTTCGCCCACTGGTCCGCCCTGGACGAACCGAAAACGTACGCATCCTTGACCGACTCCGCGCCTGGGGCGACCGCCGGTCCCACGCTGTCGCATAGGGTTGCCTTCTACGATCCGAAAGCAATCCAGCTCCCGACCCCTGCGGAACTCCCGCTCGTTATGGGAGTGGTGGGCCTGCGTCGTGCATGGGGCAGGCGGCGGCACAGAGTGAGGAGTTGGCGTGGGGGATGTGGCGGTTGGCGCACGGTCCGGACACGACGGCGAGGAGCACCGCGGACGTCCCGTGGAAGAGTCCGCCCAGGCCGACGGCGCCGTGACCTCAGGCAATGAGGACGGTACGACGCCGGGGGCGCCCGGCGCCGCCGGTCCCGCGGGTCCGTCGGATCCCACGGCCGGCGACCGGGGGACGGACGAGATGCCGCCCCGGCCGAAGAAGCCGCGCTCCTTCTGGAAGGAGCTGCCGATCCTGATCGTCATCGCGCTGGTGCTGGCGCTGCTGATCAAGACGTTTCTGCTCCAGGCGTTCTCGATCCCCTCCGACTCGATGCAGAACACCCTTCAGCGGGGCGACCGGGTGCTGGTCGACAAGCTCACCCCGTGGTTCGGTTCCGAGCCGGACCGCGGCGAGGTCGTCGTCTTCCACGACCCGGACAACTGGCTGGCCGGTGAGCCGACCGCCGAACCCAACGCCTTCCAGACCTTCCTGAGCTGGATCGGCCTGATGCCGTCCTCGGAGGAGAAGGATCTGATCAAGCGGGTCATCGGAGTCGGCGGCGACACTGTCTCGTGTCAGGGAACCGGCCCGGTGATGGTCAACGGCAAGGCACTGGACGAGCCGTACGTCTACCCGGGCAACACCCCGTGCAGCATGGACGACCAGGGCGGCCAGTTCACGGTGGAGGTCCCCGAGGGCTTCATCTGGGTGATGGGCGACCACCGGCAGAATTCCCGGGACTCGCGCTACAACACCGCCGACAAGTACCACGGCATGGTCCCGGTCGAGGAGGTCGTCGGACGGGCCGTCGTCAAGGCGTGGCCGATCAACCGCTGGGGCACCCTGTCGGTTCCGGACACCTTCGACCAGCCGGGCCTCGACGACCAGCCCTCCAACGCGGCGGCGGGCCTGACGACGGCACCGAACGCGCTGGCGCTGGCCGCCGTGGTGCCGGTGGTGTGGTGGCGCCGCAAGGGCGTGGTCGAGAAGACGCGCTGAGCCCGACGGCCGGGCGCTGCGGCGGGGCGGAACCGCCGGACCGACGGGGTCCTCGTGATCGTACGAGGGCCCCGTCGTCGTATGTCGTCGTGTGGTTGCGGAGCCGGGCGGGGCGGGTGATCCGGGTGGGGCCGCCGGGGCGGTGGAAGGGCTGACCGGGGTGGGTGCGCCGCCGGTAGGGTGCGGGTCCATGGGTGGCGAGAGCACGACAGGTACGGCCCCTGGTGGGGGCGGTGGTCCGGCGGGCGGGCGGGCCGGGCAGTTGCTGTCCGGGGCGGCGGTGGCGCTGGGCCTGGTGCTGTTCCTCGGGGGGATCGGCTGGGGAGCGGTGGTCTACCGGCCGTACACCGTCCCGACGGGTTCCATGGCGCCGACCATCGGCGTCGGGGACCGGGTGCTGGCCGAGCAGGTCGACGGGGACGACGTACGCCGGGGCGATGTCGTCGTGTTCAAGGACGCCACCTGGGCGGACGCGCCCGTGGTGAAGCGGGTCGTGGCGGTCGGCGGGGACACGGTGGCCTGCTGCACCGACGGGAAACTGACGGTGAACGGTCAGCCGGTCGACGAGCCCTATCTGCCCGCGGGTGAGTCCGCGGAGGCGGCGGACTTCCCGGCGGTGACCGTTCCCGAGGGACGGATCTTCCTGCTCGGCGACGAGCGGCACAGCTCGCTGGACTCCACGGCCCACCTCACGGACGCGGCGAGCGGCACGGTGGCGCGCGACGCGGTCACCGGGCGGGTGGACGCCGTCGTCTGGCCCATGGACGGGATGCTGGAGCCGCCGAGCGGCTTCGCGGAGCTGGGGGCGCTGTCCGAGCCGGGACCCTTCCGTACGATCGTGGCGCTGATCGTGGGCGGGGCGGTGCTGGTGTCGGCGGGCGCCGCGTACGGGCCGGTGGCCAAGGGGGTGGCGGCGCGGGGGGCGGCGCGGCGGCGGGGGCAGGAGCCGGCGCGTGTCGGCTGACGGGGGTGCGGCGGGGGCCGAGGACACGTACCGGGGCGGGCTGCGGAAGGTCGCTCGGGTGGTGCTGCTGGATCCGCAGGACCGGATTCTGCTGCTGCACGGGCATGAACCGGACGATCCGGCCGACGACTGGTGGTTCACGCCGGGTGGGGGTGTGGAGGGCGACGAGAGCCGGGAGCGGGCCGCGCTGCGGGAGTTGTCGGAGGAGACCGGCATCACCGAGGTCGAGCTGGGGCCGGTGCTGTGGCGGCGCAGGTGCTCCTTCCCGTTCGCCGGGCGGCGCTGGGACCAGGACGAGTGGTACTACCTGGCCCGTACGACGCAGACCGTGACGCGGGCCCTCGCCCTCACCGAGCTGGAGCGGCGCAGTGTCGCCGGGGCGAGGTGGTGGACGTGTCAGGAACTGGCCCGGTCGCATGAGACGGTGTATCCGACCAGACTCGCCGAGCTGGTGCGCAGACTGCTCGACGAAGGTCCCCCGCCCAGGCCGGAGATCCTTGACACGGAAATCGTCTAGAGGCTCACGGGACGGGCGCACAATGGTGGGATCGCACGGCTGAAGGGGAACATGCCATGAGCGCCGAGGACCTCGAAAAGTACGAGACCGAGATGGAGCTGAAGCTCTACCGGGAGTACCGCGATGTCGTCGGTCTGTTCAAATATGTGATCGAGACCGAGCGGCGCTTCTATCTGACCAATGACTATGAGATGCAGGTGCACTCGGTCCAGGGTGAGGTGTTCTTCGAGGTGTCGATGGCGGATGCGTGGGTGTGGGACATGTATCGGCCGGCTCGGTTCGTGAAGCAGGTCCGGGTGTTGACGTTCAAGGACGTGAACATCGAGGAGCTGAACAAGAGCGATCTGGAGCTGCCGGGCGGGTGACGTGGGCTGGGGTGAGGTCCGGCGGGTGAGGCGGGGGCTGTCACTCCGGGTCTGCCACTCGTGGGTCTGTCGCTCGTGTGGGTGGCGGAGATATCCACAACCGGTCGGTAACTCACCAAGATCCACTTCTGGGTGGCGGGTGCGTGATCGTTGGCGCCAGGAGGTGCCGACATGAACGCACGAGACGCACTCGGCAGGTACGGCGAGGATCTGGCCGCGCGACGGCTGACCGAGGCCGGTATGACGGTCCTGGAGCGCAACTGGCGCTGTGGCAGGACCGGTGAGATCGACATCGTGGCGCGGGACGGGGACGTCCTGGTGGTCTGCGAGGTCAAGACCCGCAGGACGGGGTCCTTCGAGCACCCGATGGCGGCGGTGACGCCCGTCAAGGCGGAGCGGCTGCGCGGGCTCGCGCAGCGATGGACCCAGGAGCATGGGGGAGCACCACCCGGCGGGGTGCGCATCGATCTGATCGGCGTGGTCCTGCCCGAGCGCGGCGCGGCCGTGGTCGAGCACGCGCGGGGGGTGGCCTGAGATGGCGTTCGCGCGTACGTGCTCGGTGGCCCTGGTCGGTGTCGAGGGCGTCGTGGTCGAGGTCCAGGCGGACCTGGAACCGGGCGTCGCGGCCTTCACCCTGGTGGGACTGCCGGACAAGAGTCTGACGGAGAGCCGGGACCGGGTGCGGGCCGCGGTGGTGAACTCGGGCGCCGAGTGGCCGCAGAAGAAGCTCACCGTGGGACTCAGCCCGGCGTCCGTGCCCAAGGCGGGATCCGGCTTCGACCTCGCCGTGGCCTGCGCGGTACTGGGCGCCTCGGAGCGGATCGACCCGCGCGTGCTGGCCGACCTCGTGATGATCGGCGAGCTGGGCCTGGACGGCCGGGTCCGCCCGGTGCGGGGCATCCTGCCCGCGGTGCTGGCCGCCGCCGACGCCGGCTACGAACAGGTCGTGGTGCCGGAGTGCGCCGCCGCCGAGGCGTCGCTGGTGCCCGGGGTGTCCGTGCTGGGGGTGCGCAGCCTGCGGCAGCTGATCGCAGTCCTCGCGGACGAACCGGTGCCCGAGGAGGCCCCGGACGACCCGGGCAGGCCGGATCCCTTGCTCGCCGGACTGCGGGTGCCGGGCACCGGCGCCGCCACCGGTATGCACAGCGGGGGTGCCGCGCAGCACGACTCCGGGCACGATCTGGCCGACGTGGTGGGCCAGACCTCGGCGCGCACGGCGGTGGAGGTGTCGGCCGCCGGAGGCCACCATCTCTTTCTTGAGGGCCCACCGGGCGCGGGCAAGACGATGCTGGCGGAGCGGCTGCCCGCGATCCTGCCCCGGCTCGCCCGCCAGGACTCCCTGGAGGTCACCGCCGTGCACTCGGTGGCCGGACTGCTGCCACCGGGCAAACCGCTGATCGATATCGCCCCCTACTGCGCCCCGCACCACTCGGCGACCATGCAGGCGCTGGTCGGCGGCGGGCAGGGGATCGCCCGGCCGGGGGCCGTGTCGCTGTCGCATCGGGGAGTGCTGTTTCTCGATGAGGCGCCCGAGTTCAGCGGGCATGCGCTGGACGCGCTGCGGCAGCCGCTGGAGGCCGGGCATGTGGTGATCGCGCGCAGTGCCGGGGTGGTGCGGTTCCCGGCCCGGTTCCTGATGGTGCTCGCCGCCAATCCATGCCCGTGCGGGCGGTTCTCGGTCACCGGGGACCTGTGCGAGTGCTCGCCGGCCGCGATCCGGCGGTATCAGTCCAGGCTCTCCGGTCCGCTGCTGGACCGCGTCGATCTGCGGGTCGAGGTCGATCGCGTCACCCGCGCGCAGTTGCTCGACCGGGGCGCGCGGGGTGAGTCCACGGCGACCGTCGCCGACCGGGTGCGGGCGGCGCGGGAGCGGGCCGTGGCCCGGCTGGCGGACACGCCGTGGCGCACCAACAGCGAGGTGCCCGGACGCGAGCTGCGCACCCGCTGGCATGCCGCGCCCGGCGCCATGGACGAGGCCGAGCGCACTCTGGAGCGGGGCGCCCTGACCGCGCGGGGGCTGGACCGGGTGCTGCGGGTCGCCTGGACCGTCGCCGACCTCGTCGGCCACGACCGGCCCACCGTCACCGACGTCGCCCTCGCGCTGCAACTGCGGACGGGCGTTCCACGGGGGGTGCCCATGGCGATCGGGGCGTTGACGTGAGCGGGGGCGAATTCCGTGGCGGGAGTGGCGGGGGAGTGGGTGCGGGTGGTGGCGGGAGCGGGGGTGGTGGCGGGGTGTTCGGCCCGACTGGAGGTGCGGACGCCGATGCCGGGAGTGGGGGTGGTGGTGAGTTCGGTGGTGGGCTGTTCGGCCCGACTGGGGACGTGGACACCGATGCCGGGGGCGGGGGTGGTGTTGAGGCCGGTGGCGGACTGGGCGGCCCGGCCGGTGACACCGGCACCTGTGCCGGGACCGGTGGTGAGGGCGGTGGTGAGGTCGGGGGTGAACTGCTGGACCGGGTCTTCCTCACCCGGGTCATCGAACCCGGGGACGAGGTCGGGGGCCGGTGGGTGCGGGAGTTCGGGGTGCGGGAGGTGGCCCGGCGGGTGCGGGGCGGGCGGGCCCTGCCGGGGGTGAGCGATCGGCGGTGGAGTGGGCTGCGGGCGCGGGCCGGGCGGGCCGAGCCGGAGCTGGACCTGGCCGTCGCGCGGGCGGCCGGGGTGCGGTTCGTGAGTCCGGGGGCGGGCGAGTGGCCGGGGCAGCTCGACGACCTCGGGGACGCGCGGCCCCTGGGACTGTGGGTGCGGGGGCGGGCGAGTCTGCGGATATGGGCCCTGCGCTCGGTGGCGGTCGTGGGGGCCCGCGCCTGCACCGAGTACGGCGCCCATATGGCCGTCACCCTCGCCTGCGGCCTCGCCGAACGCGGCTGGGTCGTGGTCTCCGGCGGCGCCTACGGCGTCGACGGCGCCGCTCACCGGGGCGCGCTCGGGGCGGGCGGGGCCACCGTCGCCGTACTGGCCTGCGGAGTCGACAAGCCCTATCCGCGCGGGCACACCCAGCTGATCGAGAGGATCGCGGAACAGGGACTGGTCGTCGGGGAGTTGCCGCCGGGGGAACATCCGACGCCGAGCCGATTCATCCTGCGCAACCGGGTGATCGCCGCGCTCACCCGGGGCACGGTGGTGGTGGAGGCGGCGTACCGGAGCGGGTCACTGGTGACCGCGCGGGCCGCGCAGCGGCTGGGCCGGCACACGATAGGGGTGCCCGGTCCGGCGACCAGTGCCCTGTCGGCCGGGGTGCACGAGTTGCTGCGCGGGGGTGCCGAGCTGGTCACCGATGCCGCCGAGGTGGTCGAACTGGTGGGAGACATGGGCGAGCTGGCCCCGGTCCGGCGCGGTCCGGTGCTGCCGCGCGATCTGCTCACCCCCGCCGCCGGAAGGGTTCTCGCGGCGCTGCCCGGCCGCCGGGCCGCCCGGGCCGAGGAGATCGCGCGCGGCGCGCAGACCACGCCGGACGACACGATCGCGAGACTGTACGAACTCAGAGCGCTCGGGTTTGTCGAACGACACGGCGACGGCTGGAAGTTGACACGCCAGTCGGTGACGCGGGTCCGCGACGGTCGGAGCCCGGGTTGACCCAGGGTGTTCGGCCGTCCGGGGGAAGGTGGAATTCCTTGGGAAATGGCGCAGTTGGCCGGATTGCGTGATCGCGGTGAGTGATCGTCATGACCCGGTGGGGCGTCGAACGGAACGTATCTGCGCACCGCGCGGACCTCGTACTTCGCGCACCGCGACACTCCAGTCACGCTACGCTCACAAGGATCCGGTCCAGACCGGCCACCCACCAGACCGATGGCGCGACCACAGGCACCCCCGCACGAGCTTCACGGCAGAACGGCACAAGGCGACGAATGCCCCAGCACACCTCCGGGTCCGACCGGGCGGCGATCCCCCCAGCCGCCCGTGAGGGTGGCAGCATGCGACCGCCCGCTCCCTCCACGCTCGACGAACTGTGGCGCTCGTACAAGACCACGGGGGACGAGCGGCTGCGGGAGCAGCTGATCCTGCACTACTCGCCGCTGGTGAAGTATGTGGCGGGGCGGGTGAGCGTGGGGCTGCCGCCCAATGTGGAGCAGGCGGACTTCGTGTCGTCGGGGGTGTTCGGGCTGATCGACGCGATCGAGAAGTTCGACATCGACCGGGAGATCAAGTTCGAGACGTACGCGATCACCCGGATCCGGGGCGCGATGATCGACGAGCTGCGGGCGCTGGACTGGATCCCCCGGTCCGTGCGGCAGAAGGCACGCAACGTCGAGCGGGCGTACGCGACGCTGGAGGCGCGGCTGCGGCGGACGCCGAGCGAGTCGGAGGTGGCCGCCGAGCTGGGCATCCCGGTGGACGAACTGCACGCGGTGTTCAGCCAGTTGTCGCTGGCCAATGTGGTGGCGCTGGAAGAGCTGCTGCATGTCGGGGGGGAGGGCGGCGGCGACCGGCTGAGCCTCATGGACACCCTGGAGGACACCGCCGCCGACAATCCGGTGGAGGTGGCGGAGGACCGCGAGCTGCGGCGGTTCCTGGCGCGGGCGATCAACACGCTGCCCGAGCGGGAGAAGACCGTGGTGATGCTCTACTACTACGAAGGGCTGACACTCGCCGAGATCGGCAATGTACTGGGGGTCACCGAGAGCCGGGTCAGTCAGATCCACACCAAGTCGGTGTTGCAGCTGCGGGCGAAGCTGGCCGGATTCGGGCGCTGAAGGCGATCGTCGGGGGTGAGTGCGCCGGTGGGCGGGAGACCCGGGTGGTGTGCGCCACTCCCGAAGCGGTGGGTCCGTCCGTAAAGTGGTTGGCGTGCCAAGGATTCGAGCGGCCTCCGTGGCCGAGCACCGGTCGATGCAGCGAGCCGCCCTGCTGGACGCGGCCCGCTCCCTGCTGTCCGAGGGCGGGACGGAGGCGCTGACCTTCCCCGCACTCGCCGAGCGCACCGGGCTGGCGCGTTCGTCCGTGTATGAGTACTTCCGGTCGCGGGCGGCCGTGGTCGAGGAGCTGTGCCAGGTCGACTTTCCCGTCTGGGCGGCCGAGGTCGAGGCGGCGATGGGTGCCGTGGACGGGCCCGAGGCGAAGGTCGAGGCGTATGTCCGTAAGCAGCTGGAGCTGGTGGGGGACCGGCGGCACCGGGCCGTGGTCGCCATCTCGGCGAGCGAGCTGGACGCCGGGGCGCGGGAGAAGATCCGGGCGGCCCACGGCGGGCTGATCGCGATGATCGTCGAGGCACTGGCCGAGATGGGCCACGTCGAGCCCCGGCTCGCCGCGATGCTGCTCCAGGGGGTGGTGGACGCGGCCGTACGCAGGATCGAGCTGGGCGCGGCGGAGGAGCCGGGCGCGATCACCGAGGCGGCGGTGGGGATGGCGCTGCGGGGGGTCGGGGGCTGAGGGCGGGTCTGTGCGGCGGGGTGCCGTCGACTGTGGCTCGGGTGGGGTGACGCGGACCGGTCCATGCCCCCGCGTCGTCATTCACCTCGGCACAGGCATACTCGATCTTCGGCGGGCGCATCGGCGTCGGCATGGTCCGGAGGTAAGTGATGGCGCAGTCGGGGGCGGCGGCCCGCAGGGTGACGATCGACGATGTCGCCCGGCGCGCGGGGGTGTCCCGGCAGACGGTGTCACGCGCGCTGAACGACAAGGCGGAGATCGGCAACTCGACCAAGCAGCGGGTGCTGGACGCGGCGCAGGCGCTGGGGTACCGGCCGAGCCGGTTCGCGCGGGGGCTGGTGCGGCCGGACACCACCAGCATCGGGCTGGTCATCCCGGATCTGCGGAACCCGTTCTTCACCGAGGTCGCCGCCGCCGCGCTGGAGGCGGCGCGGGCGCGTGGCTGGCATGTCGTCGTCTACGACACCGCCGACAACCCTGATGAGGAGCGCGGGACGCTGGAGGTGATCGGGTCGCAGGTCGACGCGGTCGTGGGGTACTTCAGCAGGCCCGAGGACGAGATCGACCGGCTGGTGCGGGGGGTGCCCGTGGTGCTGATAGGGCGGGAGGGGCCCGCGGTGCGGTTCAGTTCGATCGTGGTGGACGGTAGCGCGGGCGTCGAGCGGGCCATCGGGCATCTCGTGGCCGGCGGGCACCGGCGGATCGGCATGCTCGATCACGCAGGGCGGGCCGAGCCGAGTATCCGGTACGTCTGGTTCCGGGCGGCGCTGGCGGCGCACGGGCTGGGTGAGGGGCCGGTGCGGCGGGCCGCGCAGAGCGTGGAGGGCGGGGAGCGGACGCTGGAGGAACTGCTGGCCGAGCATCCGGACGTCACCGCCGTCTTCACGTTCAACGACATCATCGCCATCGGCGCGTTGCGGGCCGGGCGGCGGCTGGGGCGGCGGATTCCGCGGGACCTGGCCGTGATCGGCTTCGACGGGCTGCAACTCGGCGCGCTCGTCGAACCCGCGCTCACCAGCGTCGCCCTCGACGCCCACCGCCTCGGCACGCTGGCCGTCCACCAGGCCGCCCGGCTGCTGACCGGCACGGGTCCGCTCGATGTGGAGTCGGAAATCGTCCGTGCGGAGCTGTGTGTGCGGGAGTCGGCCTAGGCGCGGTGCCTGTGTGAGGCCCGTGCGGGTGAGCGGCGATCTCACCCAGCGGCTGCTCGCCGCGCGGGCCGGCAACGCCTACGTGCCCGACATCACGATGATCGGCGACAACATCTCGCGCTACTTCGCCTTCAGTGATCGTTTCGTCGATCTCAACGGGCTGGGCGCGCGGCGGCTCGCCGAACGGTATCTGCCCTGGAAGTGGCAGGCCGGGGCCACGCCCGACGGCTTCCAGCTGGGATTTCCCCTTGATATCGGGCCCGCCGCGCTCTACTACCGGCAGGATGTCCTCGCCCGGGCCGGGCTGCCCAGTGAGCCCGCGGACGTGGCCGCCGCCGCGCCCACCTGGGAGGCGTGCTTCACGCTCGCCGACGAGCTGAAGCGGGAGCTGCCGGGGCGGTATGTGATCACCGACACCAAGATGGTGTTCACGTACTTCATGGCGCAGCAGTCGCGGAAGTACTTCGATCCGGGGAATCACTACCTGGACGATCAGTCGCATGTGCGGCACGCCTGGGAGCTGGCCGTGGAGGCGTATCAGCGGCGGCTGACCGCCGGGTTCGCCGGGTCGCAGAGCGTCAACGGGCAGTCCGTCGACCGGCACGCGGCCTGGGTCGGCGGCCAGGAGGCCGGGTTCGTCAGCGCCTCCTGGATCACCGGTGAGCTGAAGGGGTCCGCGCCGGAGACCGCCGGGAAGTGGCGGGTGTGCGCGCCGCCCGGCGGGGCCGGCAATCAGGGCGGGTCCTTCCTCGCCATCACCAGCGCGTGCCCCGAGCCGCAGGCCGCGTTCGACATCCTGAGCTGGTTGCAGAACCCGGCGAACCAGACCACGAACTACCTGGACATCGGGCTCTTCCCGGCCGGCCCCGAGGCGTTCGGGGATCCGCGGATCAGCGCGGGCGACCCGTTCTTCGGCGGTCAGTCCGCCGTACAGGTGTTCGCTCAGATCGCCGACCAGGTGCGGTACGCGTACTTCAGCCCCTGGGACATCACCCTCAGCGACACCTACACCGATGAGCTGACCAACGTCGAGCTCGGCGGCAAGGACCCGGAGGTGGCCCGGAGCGACGCCCGGACCAGTGTCGAACGGCTGCTGCGGCGGCAGGGGGTGCTGTCATGACCGCGTTGCCCGAGCCGGACCCGGCCATCGTCGGCCGGGGCGGGTCCGCCGAGGCCGCGGCCGCCGAGGCCGCCGCGCGCCGGCGCAGGCGCTGGCGGTATCTGCCGCAGTACGTCGCCGTCTCCCCGTTCTTCCTGCTCTTCGCCGCCTTCGGGCTCTACCCGGTGCTCTACTCCCTCTTCCTCGCCTTCCAGCGCTGGGACGGGGTCGGGCCGATGGAGTACGTCGGGCTGGAGAACTTCCGTTTTCATGTCGAACGTCACCTCGATCGTGGCGATGTCCCTGGTCTTCGGGTCGATCTTCAGCGGGCAGTTCGGCGTGCTGAACTGGTTGCTCGGGCTGCTCGGGATCGACGAGGTGCCCTGGCTGACCGACCCGTGGGCGATCCGCTCCGCCATCGCGCTGATGATCATCTGGCGCTGGACCGGCTACAACGCGATCATCTTCCTCGCCGGACTCCAGTCCCTGCCCGGCGAGGTCTACGAGGCCGCCCGCATCGACGGCGCCGGGCCGGTGAAGACCTTCTTCTCCATCAGCCTGCCGCCGCTCCGCCCCGTCCTGCTCTTCTCGCTCGTCATGTCCGTGATCGGCGGCATGCAGACCTTCGCCGAGGCCCAGGTGCTGCTCGGGGACCGCGGCGGCCCCGGCGCGGCCGGTCTGACCATGTCCTGTACTTCTACGGCACCGCCTTCGGGGACAGTGACTTCGGGTACGGCGCCGCCATCTCCTGGGGCATCTTCGTGGTCGTCGTCCTCTTCTCCATCCTCAACTGGCGCCTGCTGTTCCGGTCCGGGCGGGGCCGGAACAGCCTCGATGAGGGCGGGCGATGAGCACCCGCGGGCGCGTCCTGACATACGCCGCGCTGCTGATCGGCGCGGTGATCACCCTCTTCCCGTACTACTGGATGGCCGTGATGGCCTCCAACACCACGGGTGACATCTACGCCTCCCCGCCCAAGCTGGTCCTCGGGGACCAGTTGTTCCACAACGTGGGCGAGGTGTTCTCGCGGATCGAGTTCTTCGGGTCGCTGCTCAACACCCTCCTCGTGGCCATCACGACCACCCTCGCGGTGCTGTTCTTCGACTCGCTCGCCGCGTTCACGTTCGCCAAGTACACCTTTCCCGGCAGCAAGGTGCTCTTCGGGCTGCTGCTCGCCACCTTCGTGGTGCCGACCCAGCTCGCCGCGATCCCGCAGTTCTCGCTGATGGCCGAGCTGGGCTGGGTGGGCAGCCTCAAAGCGCTCGTCGCGCCCGCCGCGGCCAACGCCTTTGGCATCTTCTGGATGTGGCAGTACATCAGTGGCGCCCTGCCGGACGAGATCCTGGAGGCCGCCCGGGTCGACGGCTGCGGCTTCTTCCGCACCTACTGGCAGGTGGCGCTGCCGCTGCTCGGGCCCGCCCTCGCCTTCCTCGGCATCTTCACCTTCGTGAACGCCTGGAACGACTTCCTGTGGCCGCTGGTCGTCCTCATCGACTCCCGGCACATCACCCTCCAGCTCGCGCCGGCCCAGCTCAACGGCCTGTACGCGACCGACTACAGCGTCGTCATGGCAGGCACCCTCGTGGCCATCGTCCCGCTGCTGATCGTCTTCCTCTTCGGCGCCCGGCGCTTCGTCCGGAACGTCGCGGCGGGCGCCCTGAAGGGCTGAGGGAGTCCTGTGCCCCGGCGCCCCCGTCCCCTTCGTCCGTCCCGTTCCCGCCCTCTCCTGACCGGGCGCCGGGGTTGCGCGCCGCCGGGGTCCGGGTACGCGGGGCGCCTCGCGTACCGAGCGCCCCACGTACCCGGCGGGCGTGCCGGAGCCTCTCGCGCCGGGGCAGGGGCCGTCCGTGCGCCTGGCACGAGGGGCGAGCGCCTTGCCGCTGGGGCGCCGGTGATCCGGGCGCAGGGCGGAGGGGTCCGGGCGCCTGGCCGCCGGGCCATGGGCACTCCGCGCCCCGGGCACGTGCCCTCCGTTGCCGGGGCAGGGGTGCCCTATGTACCGGGCCGAGGGCCCGCTCACCCCGCCGCCCGCGCTTCGGGACCCCCCTGTAGCTGGCCCTGGTATCCCGGGCCGCCCGGTGCGAGTGGCGGGTGCCTTGCTGTTGGGGTGCTGGTACTCCGGGCATCCGACGCGAGCGCTGCATGCTGCCCTGATGCCGGGGCGCGAGCCAGTTGCGTCCCGGGCGGACGCGCCGACGCATGCCCCGGCGGCAGCGTCCCTTGCCGCCGGGGCGCCAGGGCAGCGGCACACCATGCACCGGCCCCGGCCCCCGCCCACCCTGTCCCCCACGCACCGGCACCCCCCATACCCGCCGCCCCCGACCCCCGCACCCCCCGCTCCCCAGGCACCGGCACCCCATGCACCGGCAGTAGGCGTGGCGGTGGTCCCTTGGTCAGGTGTTTTGGGAGTAAGGACAAGGGGTCGAGATATGTGTCCCCCCGGCGCAGGCCCCAGTGCAGGCAGTGGTTTGTGCAGTGGGAGGCGGTGGCGGGCTCCAGCCCGCCCAGGTGGGTGCCCGCCGGGATCGTGTCCCCCGCGCGGACCGACGCCCGGACCGGCTCGTACGTCGTTCGCAGGGGTGGGGTGCCGGTGCCGGGGAGTTCCACGGTGATCACGCCCTTGCCCGCGACCCGGCCCGCGAAGGTGACCCGGCCGGGGGTCGGGGACCGTACCGCCTGGCCGGAAGCCGCCGCCAGATCGATGCCGCGGTGGCCCGTGGCGTATGGCGTCAAGGGTGGATCCCAGCCACGCAGGACGCGGGGGCGGTCGCCCACCGGCCAGGTCACCGCGATGGCCGGGGTTGGTGAGGGGGGTGGTGAAAGGGCTGGTGGGGGTGGTTTCGCGTGGGCCTTGCCGGGCAGGGCGGTCACCGTGGTCACCGGGGTCAGGGGTGTCAAGGCCATGGTCAGCAGCGGTGCCAGCAGCAGGCGCAGGAGTCGGTTCATCGCCCCACCGTCGCGCAGCCGCGGCGATCATGGCCGGGAGCTGTGGACAACTCCGAGGTTGTGGACAACGGCGTCACCCGCCGCCTCGTGGGTCCCGTACACTTCTGGTGGCGACCCGGGCCACCGGGTCGACTTCGCACGCCCCGACACGGCGGCCGGAAACGGTCCCGGTCAGCGCCCCTCGGTCCCTAGTGGCACGGCGCGTCAGCGGGCGTCAGGCGCGGAAGCCGTCCGGCATCCGCGGCAACCGAGAACCAAGGAGAACACGGCCATGGCCGTCGTCACGATGCGGGAGCTGCTGGAAAGCGGCGTCCACTTCGGTCACCAGACCCGCCGTTGGAACCCGAAGATGAAGCGCTTCATCTTCACGGAGCGCAACGGCATCTACATCATCGACCTGCTCCAGTCGCTGTCGTACATCGACCGCGCCTACGAGTTCGTCAAGGAGACCGTCGCCCACGGCGGCACGGTCATGTTCGTCGGTACGAAGAAGCAGGCGCAGGAGGCCATCGCCGAGCAGGCCGCCCGCGTCGGCATGCCGTACGTCAATCAGCGCTGGCTGGGCGGCATGCTCACCAACTTCTCCACCGTCTACAAGCGCCTCCAGCGCCTCAAGGAGCTGGAGCAGATCGACTTCGAGGACGTCGCCGCGTCCGGTCTGACCAAGAAGGAGCTTCTCGTGCTCTCGCGCGAGAAGGCCAAGCTGGAGAAGACCCTCGGCGGTATCCGCGAGATGCAGAAGGTGCCCAGCGCCGTCTGGATCGTGGACACCAAGAAGGAGCACATCGCGGTCGGTGAGGCCCGGAAGCTCAACATCCCGGTCGTCGCGATCCTCGACACCAACTGCGACCCCGACGAGGTCGACTACAAGATCCCGGGCAACGACGACGCGATCCGCTCCGTCACCCTGCTCACCCGCGTGATCGCCGACGCCGTCGCCGAGGGCCTCATCTCCCGCTCCGGCGTGGCGACGGAGGGCAAGGGCGAGAAGGCCGCCGGCGAGCCGCTCGCCGCCTGGGAGCGTGACCTGCTGGAGGGCGAGAAGAAGTCGGACGAGGCCGAGGTCCAGACCTCCGCCGAGACCGAGAAGGTCGCCGACGCCGAGCAGGCCGACGCCCCGGCCGAGGCCACCGAGGCCACCGAGGTCACCGAGGCCGCTGCGGAGGCCCCGGCCGCCGCCGAGGCCACCGAGGTCGCCGAGGCCGCTGTCGAGGCCCCCGCCGCCGAGGCGCCCGCCGCCGACGCCGAGCAGGTCTGACGCACCCGGTCTCCCCGTAGACGGTGGGGGCGGTGACATGCACTCCGCCCCCACCGTCCAGCCGTAGGTCAGCCGGTCGTCCGCGAGCCCTCCCCGTAGGGAGAGCGGCTCGCGGACCCCGCCGATCTTCGATCTTCCAGACTTCGAGAAGATCTTCCAGACTTCGAGAAAGACTCACAGACTCATGGCGAACTACACCGCCGCCGACGTCAAGAAGCTCCGTGAGCTGACCGGCGCCGGCATGATGGACTGCAAGAAGGCGCTCGACGAGGCCGGCGGCGACGTCGACAAGGCCGTCGAGGCGCTGCGTATCAAGGGCCAGAAGGGCGTCGCCAAGCGCGAGGGCCGCTCCGCCGAGAACGGCGCCGTGGTCTCGATCATCGCCGACGACAACTCCTCCGGCGTCCTGGTCGAGCTGAAGTGCGAGACGGACTTCGTCGCCAAGGGCGAGAAGTTCCAGGCCGTCGCCCAGGCCATCGCCGAGCACGTCGCCAAGTCCGCCCCGGCCGACCTCGCGGCGCTGCTCGCCTCCGAGATCGAGGCCGGCAAGACCGTACAGGCGTACGTCGACGAGGCCAACGCCAACCTCGGCGAGAAGATCGTCCTGGACCGCTTCGCGCAGTTCTCCGACGGCATCGTCGCCTCCTACATGCACCGCACCATGCCCGACCTGCCCCCGCAGATCGGTGTCCTGGTCGAGCTGGACAAGCCGAACGCCGAGGCCGCCAGGGGCGTCGCGCAGCACATCGCCGCCTTCGCGCCGAAGTACCTCGCCAAGGACGACGTCCCGGCCGACATCGTCGAGAACGAGCGCCGGATCGCCGAGGAGACCACCCGCGCCGAGGGCAAGCCCGAGGCCGCGATCGCCAAGATCGTCGAGGGCCGGGTCAACGGCTTCTTCAAGGACGCCACCCTGCTCGGCCAGCCGTACGCGCTCGACCCCAAGAAGTCGGTCCAGAAGGTCCTGGACGAGGCCGGTGTCACCCTGAAGCGCTTCACGCGCATCAAGGTCGGCATCTGAGTCGTACCGCGTCCGTAACCGCGATCGACGCGCGATCCCCGGCGGAATCCCGCTAGGGTCGAACGCAGTCGTCCGCGCCACCCGCGCACTGCGTCCCGCACACGCGCGTGGCGGACGACGGCAGATCTGACGAGGAGGCCATTGCCGCGCATGGGAGCCACAACCCCCCACCGGCAATGGCCTTCTTGGTATGTGCACCACGTGAAAGAGGCGGGATTTCGATGACCAAGGCCCACAAGAACGACGACGGCAAGGTACGCGGCCGGTTTCTGCTGAAGCTGTCCGGAGAGGCGTTCGCCGGCGGTGGCGGCCTGGGCGTCGACCCGGACGTGGTCCACGCCATCGCCCGTGAGATCGCGGCCGTCGTCCGCGACGGCGCCCAGATCGCGGTCGTCCTCGGCGGCGGCAACTTCTTCCGCGGCGCCGAACTCCAGCAGCGCGGCATGGACCGGGCCCGCTCCGACTACATGGGCATGCTGGGCACGGTGATGAACTGCCTCGCGCTCCAGGACTTCCTGGAGAAGGAGGGCATCCAGTCCCGGGTGCAGACCGCCATCACCATGGGACAGGTCGCCGAGCCCTACATCCCGCTGCGGGCCGTGCGGCACCTGGAGAAGGGCCGGGTGGTGATCTTCGGCGCCGGTATGGGCATGCCGTACTTCTCCACCGACACCACCGCCGCGCAGCGCGCCCTGGAGATCGACGCCGAGGCGCTGCTGATGGGCAAGAACGGCGTGGACGGGGTCTACGACTCCGACCCCAAGACCAACCCCGACGCGGTCAAGTTCGACGCCCTCGGCTACGGCGAGGTCATCACCCGCGACCTCAGGGTCGCCGACGCCACCGCCATCACCCTGTGCCGCGACAACAAGCTGCCGATCCTCGTCTTCGAGATGCTGACCGAGGGAAACATCGCGCGCGCCGTCAAGGGTGAGAAGATCGGCACAGTGGTGGGTGACGAGGACAGCCGGGCCTGACCGGGGGACGGGCCCCGCCCGAGGACGGACCCTGACCGGGGGATGGACAATGACCTGACGGTCGGGAACCGTGCAGTAACAAGACGCGACGCAGCCGGCCGCCCTCTCCGCAGACGCAGCCGGGCCGACTCACAACACGCAGGAGCAAGTGGTGATCGAAGAGACCCTCCTCGAAGCCGAGGAGAAGATGGAGAAGGCCGTCGTGGTCGCCAAGGAGGACTTCGCCGCGATCCGCACCGGCCGTGCGCACCCGGCGATGTTCAACAAGATCGTGGCCGACTACTACGGGGCGCCGACCCCGATCAACCAACTGGCTTCGTTCGCCGTGCCGGAGCCGCGGATGGCGGTCGTCACCCCGTTCGACAAGACCGCCCTGCGCAATATCGAGCAGGCGATCCGTGACTCCGACCTCGGTGTCAACCCGAGTAACGACGGCAACATCATCCGGGTGGTGTTCCCCGAGCTGACCGAGGAGCGCCGCCGCGAGTACATCAAGGTCGCCAAGGGCAAGGGCGAGGACGCCAAGGTGTCCATCCGCTCGGTCCGCCGCAAGGCCAAGGACGCCATCGACAAGCTGATCAAGGACGGCGACGTCGGCGAGGACGAGGGCCGCCGCGCGGAGAAGGAACTCGACGACACCACCGCCAAGTACGTCGCCCAGGTGGACGAGCTTCTCAAGCATAAGGAAGCGGAGCTGCTCGAAGTCTGATGAACGACTCTTCCTGGGGGGTGCCGCCCGGGGCCGGGCAGACCGGGTACTGGGGGCCCACCGAGCACGGACCTGCCCAAGGGGCTGCCCCGGCGGGTCCCGCGTACGATGCGCAGCAGGCGCAGCACACTCGCCCCATGCCCATCGTGCCCGACCTGCCCGCCTACCGCGGGGACCAGGACCACCAGGACCGGGGGACCGCTCGGCCGGGCGGCCCCCTGCTCCATGACCAGGCGCTTTCCCACCAGGCGTTCCCCGATCAGGTACTTCCCGACCAGGCATTTCCCGCTCAGATGTTCGCTGACCACACGTTCCCTGACCGGACGTTCCGCGACGAGACCCCGTCGGCGCAGCCCCGTGCGGAGGTGCCGCAGAATCCGGAGCCCATGCCCGACGCCCCGCAGCCGGCACCCGCACCGCAGAAGAAGAACGCGGGCCGGGACCTGGGTGCGGCCATAGGCGTCGGGATCGGGCTCGGCGTGGTCATCGTCGCCTCGCTGTTCTTCGTCAAGGCCGCGTTCATCGGGGTGATAGCGGTCGCCGTGGTCGTCGGGCTGTGGGAGCTGACCCGGCGCCTGGACGAGCGCAAGGGCATCAAGGCGCCGCTGGTGCCGCTCGCGGTCGGCGGCGCGGCGATGGTCGTCGCCGGGTACGCGCGGGGCGCCGAGGGGGCCTGGGTCGCCATGGCGCTGACCGCCCTCGCGGTGCTGGTCTGGCGGATGACCGAACCGCCGGAGGGCTATCTCAAGGACGTCACGGCGGGCGTCTTCGCCGCCTTCTACGTGCCGTTCCTGGCCACCTTCGTCGCCATGATGCTGGCCGCCGACGACGGCCCCCAGCGCGTCCTGACGTTCCTGCTGCTCACCGTCGTCAGCGACACCGGGGCGTACGCGATCGGCTGGCGGTTCGGCAAGCACAAGCTCGCGCCGCGGATCAGTCCCGGCAAGACCCGCGAGGGCCTGCTGGGCGCGGTCGCCTTCGCGATGGCGGCCGGCGCGCTGTGCATGGAGTTCCTGATCGACGGCGGCACCTGGTGGCAGGGTCTGCTGCTGGGGCTCGCGGTCGCCGCCACGGCCACGCTGGGCGACCTCGGCGAGTCCATGATCAAGCGGGACCTCGGGATCAAGGACATGGGCACCCTGCTGCCGGGCCACGGCGGGATCATGGACCGGCTGGACTCGCTGCTGCCGACGGCGCCCGTGGTGTGGTTGCTGATGGTGGTGTTCGTCGGCTCCGGCTGACGTCCTCCCCGCCCCGCCCGCGCACCGAGTGAACGTTTGCTCCCGCTGCTCGCGACCACCCCTTCCGTACCTATGATCACGGCGTGCGACGCCGGGGTCCAAGGAACGGAAGGGGTGGAGTCGTATGTGGGCACGGCGGCGGGCCGTGAAGCAGGAGCGGCTGGAGCGGGAGGCGGCGAAGGCCGTCGAGACGCTCGGGGCGGGCGTCCGCTCGACCCTGGCCTCGGCGGACGAGGGGCATCAGGCGCTACTGGAGCTGCGCGAGGGGCTCGCCCGGGAACTGGCCGACCTGGAGGCGATGCTCGGCCGGCGCGACGGGCTCCCGGTCGACCTGGTCCGCTCCCAGCTCTCCTCGGCCGCCGATGTCTTCGCCCGGCTCGACGACCTCTCCGCGCGGTACACGGCGGTACGCACGCAGGTCGTCGCCGTGGACCGGAGAGACACGACCGTGCTCCTGCCGCTGCTCGAAGAGCTGGTCGAGTATGTCGAGGGCATGGCCGGGACCGGCGAGGCGGCGATGGGTGCCGTCGAGGGCGTGGAGCGGCTGCGCCTGCGGCTGGAGCGGGTGCGCGCCGACCTGATCCCGGTGCGTGAACGCGTCCACGCCGGATTCCGCGCCGCGGGCGGGGAACTGGAGGCGACCCGGGGCGCCTCCGGCTGGTACGGCCGTCAGGCCGCCCTCGCCGCCCTGGGCGACCGGCTGACGGCGCTGGACGAGGGCCGGGTGCTGCCGACCGCCGAGCACCGGACGACGGATCTGTACCGGGAATTCGAGCGCGAGCTGGCCGAGCTGCGCGACGAGATCGCCCAAGGGCGGCCCTGACCGGCCCTGACCTGCGAAGATGTCCGCCCGATGGAGTTATCCACAGGGCTGGCGGAGGGGGTCCGTGAGTCTGCGACACTGGTACGGCCATGCCTAATCCCGGAGAACTCACCTTTGTCGCGCCGCGCGGAGCCAAGAAGCCGCCGCGGCATCTCGCCGATCTCTCGCCCGCCGAGCGCAAGGAGGCGGTGGCGGGGATCGGGGAGAAGCCGTTCCGTGCCAAGCAGCTCTCGCAGCACTACTTCGCGCGGTACGCGCACGACCCCGCCGAATGGACGGACATCCCGGCCGGGGCCCGGGAGCGGCTGCGGGACGCGCTGCTGCCGGAGCTGATGACCGTCGTGCGGCATCTGTCGACGGACCAGGGGACGACCCGCAAGACCCTGTGGCGGCTGTTCGACGGGACGCTCGTGGAGTCGGTGCTGATGCGGTACCCGGACCGGGTGACCATGTGCATCAGCTCACAGGCCGGGTGCGGGATGAACTGCCCGTTCTGCGCGACCGGGCAGGCGGGGCTCGACCGGAATCTGTCCACCGCCGAGATCGTGCACCAGATCGTGGACGGCATGCGGGCGCTCAGGGACGGGGAGGTGCCCGGGGGGCCCGCCCGGCTGTCCAACATCGTCTTCATGGGGATGGGCGAGCCGCTCGCCAACTACAAGCGGGTCGTCGGGGCCATCCGCGCGCTGACCGATCCGGCGCCCGACGGGGTGGGGCTCTCGCAGCGCGGGATCACCGTGTCGACGGTCGGGCTGGTGCCCGCCATCCACCGGTTCTCCGACGAGGGCTTCAAGTGCCGGCTCGCCATCTCGCTGCATGCGCCCGACGACGAGCTGCGGGACACCCTGGTGCCGGTGAACACACGGTGGAAGGTGCGTGAGGTGCTGGACGCCGGGTTCGCCTACGCGGAGCGGTCCGGGCGGCGGCTGTCCATCGAGTACGCGCTGATCCGGGACATCAACGACCAGGCGTGGCGCGGCGACCGGCTCGGGCGGCTGCTCAAGGGGCGGCCGGTGCATGTGAATCTGATCCCGCTGAATCCGACACCGGGCTCCAAGTGGACCGCGTCCCGGCCCGAGGACGAGAAGGCGTTCGTGGAGGCCATCGCCGCCCATGGGGTGCCGGTGACCGTCCGGGACACCCGTGGCCAGGAGATCGACGGGGCGTGCGGTCAGCTCGCGGCCACCGAGCGGTAGTCTGACGCCGTACACCCGTACATATCTTCATACACATCTTCATATCCGGCAGGGGAGCGCCACAGCGCTGAGAGTGCGGCAGCCGATCCATATCGGTGGGCCGCAGACCCTCTGAACCTCGCCCAGGTCATTCTGGGTAGGGAGATCGGTCGTCACTCATGCTGTTGCGCCCTGCCCGGGAGCCGTGGAAGGTCCCGGGCAGGGCCGCGTCTCTTCCTGGTCACCCAGGAGGACATTCAGTGGGCAACACCAAGCAGATAACCGCCGTGCTCGTCGGGTTCGGGCTGATCACGCTGTCCGCGTGCGGCTCGTCGTCCGACGGCGGGAGCGACGGCGGGGACTCCAAGACGGTCACCCTCGTCAGCCACAACTCATGGGCCGTGTCCGAGGAGGTGCTCGCCGACTTCGAGAAGCGGTCCGGGTACACGGTCAAGGTCCTGGAGGACGGCGACGCGGGCACGGCCGTCAACAAGGCGATCCTCACCAAGGACAACCCGCAGGGCGATGTCTTCTTCGGCGTCGACAACACCCTGCTCTCCCGGGCCCTGGACAACGGGCTGTTCCAGCCGTACGAGGCCGAGGGCGCCGACACCGTCCAGGCCGCCTACCGGGCCGACGACGCCGAGCACCGGGTCACGCCCGTCGACAGCGGGGACATCTGCGTCAACTACGACAAGGCGTACTTCAGCGAGAAGAAGCTGGAGCCGCCGAAGACGTTCGACGATCTGCTCAAGCCCGCCTACAAGGATCTGCTGGTCACCGAGAACGCCTCCACCTCCTCGCCCGGCCTCGGGTTTCTGCTCGGCACGGCCGCCGCCTACGGGGACGACGGCTGGCAGGACTACTGGAAGAAGCTGAGCGACAACGGCGTCAAGGTCGTGGACAGCTGGGAGCAGGCGTACAACGAGGAGTTCTCCGGCTCGGCCGGGGGCAAGGAGGCCAAGGGGGACCGGCCGCTGGTGGTGTCGTACGCCTCCTCGCCGCCCGTGGAGGTCGTCTACGCCGATCCGCAGCCCGCGGACGCGCCCACCGGGGTCGCCGACGGGACCTGCTTCCGGCAGGTCGAGTACGCGGGGCTGCTGAGCAACGCGGGGAATCCGGAGGGCGGGAAGGCGCTGCTGGACTTCATGCTCAGCAAGGAGTTCCAGCAGGACATGCCGCTGAACATGTTCGTCTACCCGGTGATCGAGGGCGCCGAGGTGCCCGAGGTGTTCGCCCAGTACGGGCCGCAGGCCAAGGACCCGCAGACCCTGGACCCGGCGAAGATCGCCGACCACCGTGACGAGTGGGTCAAGTCGTGGACCTCGCTCGTACTGAAGTAGCCCCCCGGAGCCGCACCCGCACCCGCAACAGGGGCCTCTTGCGGGGCGGGCTGCTGGTCGTGCCCGTCGCGTTCTTCGGCGTCTTCTTCGCCTACCCCGTCGCCGCGATCCTCCTGCGGGGGCTCAAGGCCGACGGGGTCTGGCAGGTGGGGCGGCTGTGGGAGGTGCTGGGGCAGCCGGACATCCGGCATGTGCTGTGGTTCACCACCTGGCAGGCGCTGGCCTCGACCGCGCTGACCCTGCTGATCGCGTTGCCCGGCGCGTATGTCTTCGCGCGTTTCGACTTCCCCGGCAAGCAGGCGCTGCGGGCGGTGGTGACCGTGCCGTTCGTGCTGCCGACCGTCGTGGTCGGCACGGCGTTCCTGGCGCTGCTCGGGCGCGGCGGGCTGCTGGACGAGTGGTGGGGCGTACGGCTGGACACCACCGTGTGGGCGATCCTGCTCGCGCATGTGTTCTTCAACTACGCGGTCGTCGTACGGACCGTGGGCGGGCTGTGGGGGCAGCTGGACCCCCGGCAGGAGGAGGCGGCGCGGATGCTCGGCGCCTCGCCCTTCGCCGCATGGCGGCGGGTGACCCTTCCCGCGCTCGGGCCCGCCGTGGCCGCCGCCGCGCTGATGGTCTTCCTGTTCACCTTCACCTCCTTCGGGGTGGTGCAGATCCTCGGCGGGCCGACCTTCGCCACCCTGGAGGTGGAGATCTACCGGCAGACCTCGGAGATCTTCGACCTGTCCACGGCAGCCGTCCTGACGGTCATTCAGTTCCTCGCCGTGGGCGCGATCCTCGCCGTGCACGCCTGGACCGTACGGCGGCGGGAGAGCGCGCTGCGGCTGGTGGACGCGTCCCTGACGGCCCGGCGCCCGCGCGGCGCGGGGCAGTGGGCGCTGCTGGCCGGTGTCCTGGTCTCGATCGCCGTACTGCTGGTGCTGCCGCTGGGTGTGCTGGTGCGGCGGTCGCTGGAAGGGGCCGGGTTCTCCTACTACCGGGCGCTGACCTCGTCCGAGTCCCAGGTGTTCCTCGTCCCGCCGATCGAGGCGATCGGGAACTCGCTGACGTACGCGCTCGTCGCCACCGCCATCGCCCTGCTGGTCGGCTCCCTCGCGGCGGCGGCGCTGGCGCGGCGGGACGCGGGGCGGCTCGTACGGGGGTTCGACGCGCTGCTGATGCTGCCGCTCGGGGTGTCCGCGGTGACCGTGGGCTTCGGGTTCCTGATCGCGCTGGACGAGCCGCCGCTGGATCTGCGCGCGACCTGGATCCTGGTGCCGCTCGCCCAGGCACTGGTGGGGGTCCCCTTCGTCGTACGGACCATGCTGCCGGTGCTGCGGGCGGTGGACGGGCGGCTGCGGGAGGCGGCGGCCGTGCTCGGGGCGTCGCCCTGGCGGGTGTGGCGGGAGGTCGATCTGCCGCTGGTGCGGCGGGCGGCGCTGGTCGCGGCGGGGTTCGCGTTCGCGGTGTCGCTGGGTGAGTTCGGGGCGACCGTGTTCATCGCGCGGCCGGACGATCCGACGCTGCCGGTGGCGGTCGCCAAGCTGATCGGGCGGCCCGGAGAGCTGAACTACGGCCAGGCGATGGCCCTTTCGACGATTCTGATGGTGGTGTGCGCGGTGGCGCTGCTGGTGCTGGAGCGGCTGCGCACCGACCGGACCGGGGAGTTCTAGCGATGCTGCTGTCCCTTGAGGACGTGACGGTACGGCTCGGGGGCCGGGCCGTGCTCGATACGGTCGGCCTCGCCGTCGAGGAGCACGAGACCGTGTGTGTGCTCGGGCCGAGCGGGAGCGGGAAGTCGACGCTGCTGCGCGTGGTCGCCGGGTTGCAGGCGCTGGACGGCGGCCGGGTGCTGCTGGACGGGCGGGACCAGGCGTGGGTGCCCGCGCACCGGCGGGAGATCGGGCTGATGTTCCAGGACCATCAGCTGTTCCCCCAGCGGGACGTGGGCGGCAATGTGGCGTTCGGGCCCCGGATGCGGGGGGCGTCGCGGGACGAACAGCGGGCCCGGGTGGCGGAGCTGCTGGATCTGGTGGGGCTGCCGGGGGCCGCGGGCCGGGCGGTGGCCGAGCTGTCCGGCGGCGAACAGCAGCGGGTCGCGCTGGCGCGGGCGCTGGCGCCGAGCCCCCGGCTGCTGATGCTGGACGAGCCGCTGGGGCAACTGGACCGGTCGCTGCGGGAGCGGCTGGTGGTGGAGTTGCGCGAGCTGTTCGGGCGGCTCGGGACGACCGTGCTGGCCGTGACGCACGACCAGGGTGAGGCGTTCGCGCTGGCCGACCGGGTGGTGGTGATGCGGGACGGGCGGATCGCCCAGACCGGGACGCCCCTTGAGGTGTGGCAGCGGCCCGCCGACGCCTTCGTGGCGCGGTTCCTCGGCTTCGACAATGTGGTCCCGGCGACGGTGAGCGGGCAGGCCGCGGACACCGCGTGGGGGAAACTGCCGGTGCCCGCGGGGGCGGCCCAGGGGGCCGTGGAGGTGCTGGTGCGGCCGGGCGGGGTGCGGCTGGTCGGCGCCGGGGAGGGGTTGCCGTGTGCGGTGGTGGGGCGGACCTTCAAGGGCACGCATGTCGCCGTGCGGCTGCGGCCGGAGGGGGGTGCTCCGGATCTGGAGGCGGCGTGCGCGCTGCGGGACGCGCCCGAGGTGGGGGCGGTGGTGGGGGTGGAGTTCGATGCGGCGGAGGTCGTGGTGTTGGGGGCGGGGGGCTGACCGTGCGGGGCGTGGGGGTGGCCGTGGGGGTGGCTTCGCGGGGTTGGGCGTGGACGTGACGTCGGGCTGGAGCGGGTGGTCGTACACCCCGCCGCTGGGCTGCGGCGGCGGGCCGTAAATCGTGGTGCCGGGGCGAAGGCGCTGGTCATAGGGTGCGGGGCATGACACTGCTCGCGTACGACCGCTACTGCGACGAGATCGCCCTTCAGGTACGGCAGTTCACGGATCTGGTGACCGCGCCCGGTACGGACCTGGCCGCCACCGTGCCGACGTGCCCCGACTGGACGCTGGAGGAACTGACCCGGCACATGGGTGAGGCGCTGCGCTGGGTCGAGGTGACCGTGCGGACCCGGGCGAGCGCGGAGGTGCCCGCGGAGCGGGTGCCCGAGGGTGCCGGGCCCGCGGCGCGGGGGGACGCGGTGGCGCTGGGGGAGTGGTTCGCGCGGGGCGGGGAGTCCGTCGTACGGACCCTGCGCGAGGCGGGGCCGGACGCGGTGGTGTGGGGGTGGGCGGGGGTGCACACGGCCGCGTTCTGGGCGCGGCGGATGACCCATGAGATCACCGTGCACCGGGCGGACGCGGCGCTGGCGGCGGGGGTGCCGTACGAGGTGGCGGGGGAGGTCGCGGCCGACGCGATCGACGAGTGGCTGGAGATCGTGACGTTCGTGCAGCGCGACGATCCGCATGACGCGGCGCGTGAGCTGCGGGGCGGCGAGGGCCGGAGCATTCATCTGCACGCCACCGACGCGGCGGGCCTGAACGCCGAGTGGGTGATCGAGCTTGCGCCCGGCGGGGTGGTCTGGCGGCGGGGGCACGAGAAGGCGAGCGTGGCGCTGCGGGGGCCGCTGACGGAGGTGATGCTCGCGTTCTACCGGCGGGTGCCGCTGGAGGGCGGTGCGGTGGAGGTCGTGGGGGAGCGGGAAGTGCTGGACCACTGGCTGGAGAGGGCGACATTCGGATGAGCTGGCGGCTTGCGAAAGGTATCGATGAGTTTCTGGAGCGGACGGGGGACTTTCTGCGGTCGCGCCCCGGGCTGCACACCACGGCCCTGACGGTGACCGAGAAGATGCGGGTCGAGGGCGCGGACGGGGCCGTGCTGGGCTGGCTGGAGGTGGGGGGTGAGGTGCGCGGCGTCTACTACCGGATCTCCGCGGACCGTGGGGTCTCGGTCACGCCCCTCGCGCCCGAGCACACCGACACCCTCGCCGACCATCTGATCGGGCTCGGGCAGTACGTTCCCTTCGTCACCGCCGAGCGGGCCACCGCCGTGGCCTTCACCGAGGCCTGGCGGCAGCGGACCGGGGCGGCGTCGACGCTCCGGGTCGAGCTGGGGCTGTACCGGCTGGGCACGCTCACACCGCCCGACCCCTTCCCGGCGGGACGGGCACGGCCGGTGGGCGAGGCGGACCACGAGCACCTCATGCAGTGGTGCCGCGAACTCGCGGCCTACTTCGAGGAGGACGTCACCATCAACGCCGAGACCTGGGCCAGTACCCGCTTCGGCGAGAAGCACTACACCTACTGGGAGACCCCGGACGGCACGACCGTCGCCATGGCGGGCGCGAACCCGCTGATCGGCGGTCAGGTCCGGATCGACCCCGTCTACACCCCGGCTGCTCTGCGCGGCCGTGGCTACGGGGCCGCCGCGACCGTGACGGTGAGCCAGGCGGCGCTCGACGCGGGCGCCGAGGACGTCGTGCTGTACACCAACCTGGCCAACCCGACCAGCAACGCGCTGTATCAGCGGGTGGGTTATCGGTTGCTGGCGGAGGTCGCGGTGTACGACTTCGCGGGGGCGTGACCGGCCGTACCTGATGCCCGCGGCCCGTCCCCGGTGGTGCTGGGGGCGGGCCGCGGGTTCACGGCGTCAAGGCCGTACGGGTCAGCGCAGAGGCCGTACGGGGTCAGCGCACAGGTCGTACGGGGTCAGCGACCCTCGCCCGTCCCCCGGCGGCGGAAGCCGAGGAAGACGGAGCCGCCGCCGACCACGACCAGTGCCCCGGCGATACCGGCGACCATGCCGGTGCTGGAACTCGCGCCGGTCTCCGCGAGGTTGGACTCACCGGCCGCGGGGGAGGGCGCGTTGCTCACCGACTCGGCCGGTGCGGGAGCGCTGCTGCTCTCCTCCGGCGCGGACGGCGTCGGTGTCGGTGTCTGGGCCGGCGTCGGTGTCGCGGACTCCGACTCGGCCGGCGGGGTGGACTCCGGCGGGGTCGGGGTCGGGGTGTCCGTCCGGCACGCGGTGGACGGCGTGACCAGGTTCGGCTTGATGTCCTCGTCGACCTGGTCACCGGCCTTGACGTGGACGCGGTACTCCGCGTTCGGCTGCCAGTCCTCCTCGAAGGTGATGGTCACGCCCTCGAGGGAGCCCTTCACCTCCTGGCTGCCGACCAGCCTTTCGTCGGCGCCGTTGTTCTCCAGGTAGACCGTGACCGTGGCGGAAACGCCCGTCGGGTCCTTGTCCGTGACGGTGATGACACCCTTGCTGCCGTCGCAGTTCGCGGCGGCGGAGAACTCGCTGATGTCACACGCGAGCGCGTTGCCCGCGGCGCTGAGCGCGAGTGCGGCCGCGGCGGCGGCGACACCGAGGGCACGCACGGAACTCCGTGCGGTGCGGCGGGATATGGACACGTTTGTCCTTACGGGATCTGAAAATGCGGGGGGTTGAGGGAGTCGCCGTGAAGACGGCACCCCTTGAGGCTCATAGCTCTATAAGCGTCCCGTAAGGACCGTCAATCCCCCTGTCCGTTTGATCCACCCTCTTTGAGATGTCTTTGCTGAGCCCGGTGTTTGGGTGGATGCGGGGGAGGCGTGGATCAGCCCTCCACGACCGCCGGGTCCATCCAGACGATTTCCCAGGTGTGGCCGTCGAGGTCGTCGAAGGCGCGGCCGTACATGAAGCCCTGGTCCTGGGTCTCGCCGGTGGCGGTGCCGCCCGCCGCGATTGCCCCGTCGACCAGTTCGTCGACCTTCTCGCGGCTCTCGGCGCTCAGCGCGATCAGCACCTCGCTGGTCCTCGTCGCGTCCGCGATCTCCTTCTTGGTGAACGTCCCGTAGAACTCCTTGGTGAGCAGCATCGCCACGATCGTGTCGCTGATCACCACGGAGGCGGTGTTGTCATCGCTGAACTGGGGGTTGATCGGGTAGCCCAGCTCGGTGAAGAACTTCTTCGAGGCGTCGAGGTCGCTCACGGGCAGGTTCACGAAGATCATCTGCTGGTACATGCGGATCTCTCCCATCGGTGTTGTCGTGTTCGATGGGGTAGACCCGGGCGGGGCGGGGAACTCATCGCCGGGCGCCGATCTTCTTCGCCGGGGGGCGGTCCTTTTTCGATTCCGTTCGACCGGCCGTCACGGCAGCAGCGGCTGTGCCGCCAGCTGGGCCACCACCAGGGTGAGCGGTCCGAACAGGGCCAGCAGGGCGCCCGCGCGCAGGGCCGCCGCGCTGCGCAGGGTGGCGGCCGGGGCGCCGAGCCGCAGCAGCGCGGCCGTGGTGTCGGCGCGGGCGTGCCGGGCCTCGACGGCGGCCGTGCACAGCGTGGCCAGGGTGCAGCCGGCCACCAGCAGCGCCCCGAGGGTGGTGAGCGGGCCGAAGACCGGTTCGTCCGCGCCGCCGGGGCCGCGCAGGGCGGCCGTCGCGAACCCCGCCGACGCGACCGCGCAGACCACGCCGAGCGGTCGGCCGATCCGGCCCGCCTCGGCCATCAGCACCCGGCCCGCCAGCAGCCGCAGCGCGCCGGGCCGTCCGGCCTGGAGCAGCCGCCCGCACAGATGGGTCAGACCGGGTCCGGCCAGGGCCAGCCCCACGGCCGTCAGGGTCCAGCCGACCAGCACACTGACCGGCCCGGCCGCGAGCCCGCCGGGCAGGGTGGTGGCGTCGGTGCCGGGGGTGACCCGGGTGGCGTACGCCTCCACCGCGAGCCCCGCCGCGAGCACGGCGACGCCCCAGGGGAGACCGGTGGGGGCCTTGTCGGGCGCGGGGATCTGGCCGGTTTCGCGGGCTGTCGGCTGCGGGGTGCTGCCGGGAGCGCCGTCCGGGTCGATCCCGGGCGCCGCCTCCGCGGCCGCCTGTGCCTCCGCGATCCGTGCGACCTCCGCGGCCCGTGCGGCTTGCACGGCGTGTGCGGCGTGCGCGGTCTGTGCCGCGGCCGTCCGGCGCTCGTGCCACCAGTTCCGGGCCCTGCGCCGCGCGGCCCCCGGCTCGCGCGGGCGCAGGACGAGGGCCGTCGTGACGGAGGCGGCCACGGGGATCACGGTGAGCAGGGTGAGCGCGGCGGGCAGCGGCAGGGGACGGCCGGCGGCGAGGACGTCGGCCGCGGCGCCGTCGAACGGCATGCCGGTCAGATCGCCCCGCAGATGGAGGAAGAAGAGCAGGGCCAGCATCGAGCCCAGCACGGTCGACAGGGCGGTGGTGGTCGCCGAGACCGCCATCAGCCGGGCCGGGCCCAGGCCGATCGCGGAGAGCCCGGGACGCGGCCGGGTGCCCGGGTCGGTACGGGCCACCGCCACCGCGAACTGCACGGTCGCGGCGATCGGCACCAGGCACCAGGCCAGCCGCAGCGCCGACCCGGTCGCGTTGCCCGGGTGGCTCATGGCGTGGCCGAGGATGCACAGCAGCAGGAAACCGGTACCGCCGGAGGCCGCCGCGACCAGCAGCCGGCGCAGCTGGACGGCCGGGCGGCCGGCCCGGCTCAGACGGACAGCGAGCACGCGGCCCGGCCCTCCTCCGCCTCGGCGACCGGCGGCAGATGGACCGTGCGCACCCGCCGCCCGTCCAGCAGCGCGACGGTGCGGTCGGCCAGCGCGGCGGTCTCGGCGTCGTGCGTGGCCAGCAGCACGGTGATGCCGTGCGAGCGGGCGGCCGTGGTGAGGGTGCGCAGCACATGGGCCCGGTCGGCGCGGTGCAGCGGCGCGGTCGGCTCGTCGGCGAACAGCACCGAGGGCGCGGGCGCGAGGGCGCGCGCGATACAGGCGCGCTGCCGCTCGGCCTGCTTGAGCTGGTGCGGGTACTTGCGCGCCCGGTCACCGATGTCGAGCCGTTCCAGCCACTCCAGGGCGGCGGTCTTGGCCCGGTGCCGGCTGGTGCCGCGCAGCATCAGCGGCAGCGCGGCGTTCTCCCAGACGGTCAGCTCCGGTACGAGGACGGGGGCCGGGTCGATCCAGCCGAACCGGTCGCGGCGCAGCCGTTCCCGGGCCAGCGGGCCCATGGTGTGCACGGGGACGCTGTTGAACCAGACCTCGCCCTGCCGGGGCCGGGCCAGTCCGGACAGACAGCGCAGCAAGGAGGTCTTGCCGCTGCCGCGCGGGCCGCCGACGGCGAGGATCTCGCCCTCCTGGACGCCGAGCGAGACCCCGCTGAGCGCGGGGGAGCCGTCGTCGTGGGTGAAGTGCAGGGAGCGGGCCCAGAGCACATCGTTGTCCGGCGGGGCCTCCATGGGCGTACACCTCAGTTCGGATCGTCCGGGTTTCCGGGTCTCCCGTGGCCGTCTCCCCGGGCGGGGGAAGGAGGGCTGGGCCGATCGGTCACTGGGCACGCTAGGGACTGGGCGCGGCGGGGCCGGACAGCACGCGGCCCCGGGCCGCCGTTTCTCACTCGAACGGACGGCACCGGGGCCGGAAATGATCATCCAGAAGGAAGATCACAAGCCAGGTGGCTGTGCCACTGCCGCTGCCACTGGAGGTGGCTGGGGCCTACAGCTTGGTCCACGCCTCCGTGAGGGTGGCGCGCAGGATCTGCTCGATCTCGTCGAAGGTCGACTGGTCGGAGATCAGCGGCGGGGCGAGCTGGACGACCGGGTCGCCGCGGTCGTCGGCCCGGCAGTACAGGCCGTTGTCGTACAGCGCCTTGGACAGGAAGCCGTACAGGACGCGCTCGGTCTCCTCGTCGTCGAAGGACTCCTTGGTGACCTTGTCCTTCACCAGCTCGATGCCGTAGAAGTAGCCGTTGCCGCGGACGTCGCCGACGATCGGCAGGTCGTGCAGCTTCTCCAGGGTGGACTTGAACGCCCCCTCGTTGTCCAGCACGTGCTGGGTGAGGTTCTCCCGCTCGAACAGGTCGAGGTTGGCGAGGGCCACCGCGGCCGACACGGGGTGGCCGCCGAAGGTGTAGCCGTGCAGGAAGGTGTTGTCGCCCTGGTAGAACGGCTCGGCGAGCCTGTCGGAGATGATGCACGCGCCGATCGGGGAGTAGCCCGAGGTCATGCCCTTGGCGCAGGTGATCATGTCCGGGACGTAGTCGAACTTGTCGCAGGCGAAGAGCGTGCCGAG
This sequence comes from Streptomyces sp. NPDC056734, assembly GCF_042790455.1. NCBI lineage: Bacteria > Bacillati > Actinomycetota > Actinomycetes > Kitasatosporales > Streptomycetaceae > Streptomyces > Streptomyces sp. NPDC056734. The sequence goes on along the minus strand of NZ_JBHTZD010000009.1, from coordinate 118,298 downwards.
CCGGCCGAAGGCGCAGATGACCTCGTCCGAGACCAGCAGGACGTCGTACTGGTCGCAGATCTCGCGCACCCGCTGGAAGTAGCCGGGCGGGGGCGGGAAGCAGCCGCCCGCGTTCTGCACCGGCTCCAGGAAGACGGCGGCGACCGTCTCCGGGCCCTCGAACAGGATCTCCTGCTCGATCTGGTCGGCGGCCCAGCGGCCGAACGCCTCGGGGTCGTCGCCGTGGATCGGGGCGCGGTAGATGTTGGTGTTGGGCACCTTGTGCGCGCCCGGCACCAGCGGCTCGAAGGGGGCCTTGAGGGCCGGCAGGCCGGTGATCGACAGGGCGCCCTGCGGGGTGCCGTGGTAGGCGACCGCGCGGGAGATGACCTTGTACTTGGTGTGCTTGCCCTTGAGCTTGAAGTACTGCTTGGCGAGCTTCCAGGCGGTCTCGACGGCCTCGCCGCCACCGGTGGTGAAGAAGACCTTGTTCAGGTCGCCGGGCGCGTGGTGCGCGAGGCGCTCGGCCAGCTCGACGGCCTTCGGGTGGGCGTAGGACCACACCGGGAAGAACGCCAGCTCCTGCGCCTGCTTGGACGCGGCCTCGGCGAGTTCGACCCGGCCGTGACCGGCCTGGACCACGAACAGACCGGCCAGACCGTCGAGGTAGCGCTTGCCCTTGTCGTCGTAGATGTAGGTGCCCTCACCCCGCACGATCGTGGGGACGGGGGAGTTCTCGTAGGACGACATGCGGGTGAAGTGCATCCACAGGTGGTCGTACGCGCTCTTGCTGAGGTCCTTGGTGCTCACGGTTATCGGGTCCTCACGGGTTATCGGGTTCCCCACATATAGGTCTGCTTCTTGAGCTTCAGATAGACGAAACTCTCGGTGGAGCGCACGCCGGGGATGGCCCGGATGCGTCGGTTGATGACGTCGAGCAGGTGGTCGTCGTCCTCGCAGACGATCTCCACCATCAGGTCGAACGAGCCCGCGGTCATCACCACGTACTCGCACTCGGGCATGTCCGTCAGCGCGTCGGCCACGGACTCCACATCGCCCTCGACATGGATGCCGACCATCGCCTGCCGGCGGAAACCCACGGTGAGCGGGTCCGTGACGGCGACGATCTGCATCACTCCCTGGTCGAGCAGCTTCTGGACGCGCTGGCGCACGGCCGCCTCGGACAGGCCGACGGCCTTGCCGATCGCGGCGTACGGCCGCCTGCCCTCCTCCTGGAGCTGCTCGATGATGGCGAGGGAGACATCGTCCAGAGTGGGACTGCCGTTCCCGGTTCTGGACTGACTGGAGCCCCTGGGCTCTGCGCTTCGACTGGCCACGCAGCTCACTGTGCCCGAGGTCTCGACCGTTTAGCAAGAGCTGCGCAATGAATTTCGTTGATTATGGCGTCCAAGTTTGCGGATTTCGCAGCTCTGATGCGGCGAGGGGTGTTGAAACCGTCGGCATTCCGATTAGTCTGGGTGTCTCAGCCATTGGACATGGGACACCGACACTTGGAGGGCCGGCAGTGAGCACCGAGCTGCGTCGTCTGCGCAACTACATCGACGGAGAGTTCCGGGACGCCGCCGACGGGCGGACCACCGAGGTGGTGAACCCTGCCACCGGCGAGGCGTACGCGACCGCCCCGCTGTCCGGACCGGCCGACGTCGACGCCGCCATGGCCGCCGCCGCCGCGGCGTTCCCGGCGTGGCGGGACACCACCCCGGCCGAGCGGCAGAAGGCCCTCCTGAAGATCGCGGACCTTGTCGAGGAGCGCGCCGAGGACCTGATCGCCGCCGAGGTGGAGAACACGGGCAAGCCCATCGGGCTGACCCGCACCGAGGAGATCCCGCCGATGGTCGACCAGATCCGCTTCTTCGCGGGCGCGGCGCGGATGCTGGAGGGCCGCTCGGCCGGTGAGTACATGGAGGGGATGACCTCGATCGTCCGCCGTGAGCCGGTCGGCGTCTGCGCGCAGGTCGCGCCCTGGAACTACCCGATGATGATGGCCGTGTGGAAGTTCGCCCCGGCCCTCGCCGCGGGCAACACGGTCGTCCTCAAGCCCTCGGACACCACCCCCGCCTCCACCGTCCTGCTCGCCGAACTCATCGGCTCGGTCGTGCCCAAGGGTGTCTTCAACGTCATCACCGGCGACCGCGACACCGGGCGCCTGATGGTCGAGCACCCCACGCCCGCGATGGCCTCCATCACCGGTTCGGTGCGTGCCGGTGTCTCGGTCGCCGAGTCCGCCGCGAAGGATGTCAAGCGGGTCCATCTGGAGCTGGGCGGCAAGGCGCCGGTCGTCGTCTTCGAGGACGTCGACATCGCCAAGGCCGTCGAGGACATCTCCGTCGCGGGGTTCTTCAACGCGGGCCAGGACTGTACGGCCGCGACCCGGGTGCTGGTCCAGGAGTCCATCCACGACGAGTTCGTGGCCGCGCTCGCGAAGGCCGCCGCCGAGACGAAGACCGGGCAGCCGGATGACGAGGAGGTGCTGTACGGGCCGCTGAACAACCCGAACCAGCTGCGGCAGGTCTCCGGCTTCATCGAGCGGCTGCCCGCGCACGCCAAGGTGCAGGCCGGTGGCCACCGGGTCGGTGAGACCGGGTACTTCTACGCGCCGACCGTGGTGTCCGGGCTGAAGCAGGACGACGAGATCATCCAGAACGAGGTGTTCGGGCCGGTCATCACCGTCCAGTCCTTCTCCGACGAGGCGCAGGCCGTTCAGTGGGCGAACGGCGTGGAGTACGCGCTGGCGTCCTCCGTGTGGACGAAGGATCACGGGCGGGCCATGCGGATGTCCAAGGTGCTGGACTTCGGGTGCGTGTGGATCAATACGCATATTCCTCTCGTGGCGGAGATGCCGCATGGGGGGTTCAAGAAGTCGGGGTATGGCAAGGACCTTTCCGGCTATGGGTTTGATGACTACACCCGGATCAAGCATGTGATGACTTCTCTGGACTGAGGTGTTGTCCGAGGTACTGGGTGGCTGATCTTTCGCGGGGGACTGCGGGACCGTTGTGGCTGGTCGCGCAGTTCCCCGCGCCCCTTGCAGGGGCGTCTTCGACAAGGTGTCTTGGACAGTGCCGTTCGCTTGACGTTGCGTCTGTTGCCCGAGGTTCGGGAGGCGGCGCATGCTGCGGGGATGCTGGCTATGAGTGCTTCCGGGGTGTCTCGTCGGAGTCTGCTGCGTGGGCTTGGTGGGGGTGTTGCCCTGGGGGCGCTTGCCGGGTGTGGGGTGCCCGCCGCCTATGTGGCGGCCGGGGATCGGGGCGGGGCCGATCGGTCCGAGGAGGACCGGCGGCTGGTGTTCGCCAACTGGCCGCTGTACATCGACACCGACGACGAGGACGCCACCAGGCGGCCGACGCTGGACGCGTTCGAGCAGCGGACCGGGATCTCCGTCGACTATGTCGAGGAGATCAACGACAACGACGAGTTCTTCGGCAAGATCAGCCCGTCCCTGATGAACCACCAGGCCACCGACCGCGATCTGATCGTCATCAGCGACTGGATGTGCGCCCGGTTCGTCCGGCTGGGCTGGGTGCAGGAGATGGACCGCGCCCGCCAGCCGAATGTGACCCGATACCTGGATCCCCTGCTGCGCTCGTCCGCCTTCGACCCCGGCCGCAAGTACACCGTGCCCTGGCAGTCCGGGATCACCGGCATCGCCTACAACCGGCGCCGGGTGGGCCGGGAGATCCGGCGGGTGTCGGACCTGTGGGAGAGCGACCTCAAGGGGCGGGTGACCCTGCTGTCCGGGCTGGACGAGGCGTTCGCGCTGCTGATGCTGGGCAATGGCGTGGACATCACCCAGTGGACCGCCGACGACTTCCACCGGATCTGCGACCAGGTCGACCGGCAGGTCCGCAGCGGCCAGATCCGCCGCTTCACCGGCAACGACTACATCAAGGACCTCTCCAGCGGGGACGTCCTCGCCTGTCAGGCGTACTCCGGCGATGTCATCCAGCTCCAGGCCGACGACCCCGACATCGAGTTCGTCGTCCCCGAGGAGGGCGCCGAACTGTGGGCCGAGTCCCTGATGATCCCCAACCTCGCCGCCCACAAGGCCAACGCCGAACAGCTCATCGACCACTACTACGAGCCCGAGGTCGCCGCCGAACTGGCCGCGTGGGTCAACTATGTGTGCCCGGTCCCGGCCGCCCGTGACATCCTCGCCTCCTCCAAGGACCAGGAACTCGCCGCCCTCGCCGAGGACCCGCTGATCTTCCCCGACGACGTCATGCGCGAGCGGCTGTCCATCGCCCGGGACATCACCTCGCAGGAGCGGGTGGAGTTCGGGAAGCGGTGGAACGCGATCGCGGGGTTGTGACGACGGGGGCCTCCCGGGGTGGCGGGCGGGCCGTCCGTCCGTCCGTGGCTACTTCTCCTTCCGCCGCCGGCGCTGCCCCCAGTGGCGGAAGCTCGCCGCCGGGTTCCAGGCCGGGGCCCGGCCCCAGGTCACCGGGTAGCAGGCCAGCCCGATGAGGACGGCCGTGAAGTGGCCCACGTCGGTGAAGGTGCGGCTGATGAACAGCGGGGGCGTGAACACCGCCAGGACGCCCGCCAGATACACGTACCGCCAGGGGGCGGTGATCCGGTACGTCAGCACCGCGACCACGCCCGCCAGCGCGTAGCTCACCCCGATGTCGAGGGTGTTCACGGCGGAGTGCGGTGCCAGGCCCTGGCGGATCGCCCAGGCCAGGGTGGCCTGGCTGATGTAGGTGGCCAGGACGTGCGCGGTGAACGCCACCAGCAGCCAGCGCGCGGTGCCCAGCCAGCGTTCGGCCTGCGCGTGGAAGACGCTGTACAGCACCGCGTACGACAGCCAGCCGCCGCCGTCGATCCACAGTGCGCTGGAGATCAGGACCCGCACCGGGTCGGTCCTCAGCTCGTGGATGTTCGTGGACCGCTGCCGCAGGAAGTCCGTCTCGAAGTCCGGTGACATGTAGTGCAGCAGGACCGTGGTGACGAGGAGGACGGCCAGCCAGATGTAGGTACCGGGTGCGCTGCGCACGTACGCGACCACGTACCGGCCCGCGCGCCGGAGCTGCCTTCGCATGCGCTGATTCACCCACGCGGTACCGCCGGGGCGGGGGACCGACACCCCGGCCGGGTGGTCCCGGGGCGGGAATCGGGAAAATCGTGAATAGCGGCTGCCGTGCTCGGCAGGATGAGGGTATGGGGTATGGGCACAGCAGCAGGGACAGTGGCAAGGACAGCGGCAGCGACGACGTCAGGGGTCAGGACGGGCGGATGTGGCCGATCGTGGTGCGGCAGCCGCAGGATCCGGTGGAGGCGGTCGTGGAGGCCGACGCGTACGACGCCTCGCTGAACGCGCGGACGATGCTGGTGCGGGGACCCTTGTTCGGGGTGGCCGCGCAGGACGCCGGGCAGGCGCCGCGCTGGCGGGTGGTGGTCCCGGTCGCGGCCGGCTTTCCGCAGGAGGCCCGGGACAGCCTCAACTCACGGCTGTGGGACCGGGCGCGGAACGAGGCCGGCAGCCGGGAGGAGCGGCGGGCGCTGCTCGCGGCGGTCGACCGGCTGGAGCGCGAGCGCGTCGATGAACTCACCGTGCTCGGGACCCGTTACCGGGTGGTGCGGGCCGAGGAGTACGCGGGTGCGGGGCCGGACGGCATAGAGCAGCCCCGGCCGACCGACCCGGAACCCGCCGACCCCGACTGGGAGCGGGCGACCAAGGAGCGGCGGGTCGACGCGGACCTGGTGCTGGACCCGGAGGCGCCCCTCACGCCCGTACAGGCTGCGGAACGGCTGATGCTGCGTGACCTGGCGTACACCGGGAAGCGGTTCCCCCAGCGGGTGCGCGACGAGTCGCGGCGGGCGCTGCGGACCCATCCCGATGTGCTGCTGATGCCGGCGGCGTTCCGGGTCGTGGAGGGGCGGATGCTGGAGAACGGGTCGGCGGGTGGCTGGCAGATGGGCGGCAGCCTGCACACCACCGCGCATGACGCCCGCCGGGCCCTGGACTTCTCCCTGACCTGGTTCGCGCCACGCCAGCGGGGGCTGATCCCCTGGCAGACGGAGGCCCCCATGGCCGACGCCCGTACGGTGTCCGCCGAGGGCGACGAAGAGATGGTCGGCAAGCTGGCCGAGTACGTCCGGGCCGCCGACCGGCTCCGGGCCGAACGCGCCAACCAGGTCGAGATCGGGGGCTGCGTCCACCGGATCTGCCGGGCCCGCCGGCTGCTGCGCTGGGGCCCCGACGGTCCCGAGGGCCCGCGCCCGACCGACACCGAGTCCGACCCCCACCCGCCCAGCCGGATCCACCCCCGGATGGACGAGGACGGGGTCATCCACTACGACGAGGAAGGCGACGAGGGCGACGACGACTTGGAGAGCTGAGCGTGGCAGCACCCGCTCCGGCGGGTGCCCCGACCAGGACTCCGGGTACGCCGTCCGCACGAGGGTGATCCGTGCGCGGGCCGCCGCCGACGGGCGGCGGCCCGCCGCTGTCACCAGGGAGGTCACGAAGAGCGGCTGCGGGTGGACCGGGCGCGGGGTCAGGCCCCGGGAGCCGGTGGCCGGGAGCCGGTGGCCGGTGAGCGGTGAGCGGCTGAGGAAGGCGAAGCCGAAGCCCGCGCGGACCAGTTCGACGCCCGTCGGGATGTGGCGACCTCGACCGCGACCGTGCGGCGCAGGCCGGCTGTTCTTCGCCGCACCGCGACCTGGCTTGCCGCCCTCTCCGTGTTCGGCGTCTTCACCTCGTCGGCTCCCAGCTTTCTGGTCGACACCCTGCACCGGGACTCGCACGCCGTGGCCGGCCTGGTCGCCTTCGCGGCGGGCTCGCCTTTCGGGGCGCGCCGGCCGCCGCCGGTTCGGCCGCCCCGCCCGGGTCCCGGGCCGAGGTCCCCTCCGGGTTCTTCCTGGGCGCCTGCATCGGTCTCGGGTCCCGTGGTGGGCCTGGGCGTGGCCGGGCTGTTCTTCTCGTCCCGGGTGGTGATGCCGGCGTTCGTGGTGCTGGTGGTCGCCGCCATCGTGCTGTGCGGCCGGGCGGTTCTGGCCCATCGGGGTGACGGCGAGGCGGCTCACCGCAATGCCGATGCCGATGCCGACGCCGACGCCGCGGTGCGGTCCGTGCAGCCGGGATCGCGGTATGTCCGTGCCGATGGTCTGCCTGGACCGGCGGCAGGGTACATACCGGGATATACATCCCGGCACCCCGGCCGGGCGGCCCCACCGGCCCTCGCCGGTTCCACTCGGTTCCAGTCGGTCTCGGCCGGTCCGCCCGGCCCGAGGGGCCGTCTGCCGTACCGAGTTCGGCGCGGCACCGGGGCATAGCATGGAAAGCATGGACGGTATGGACCGTATCGGCGATATAGGTGGTATGGGTGGTGATGCCGCCCTGCGGACCGATCGGCGCGTGGCCCTGCTGAACGCGCGCCGGGACGCCTGTCTGGCCGCCGCCCTGCGCGCTATCCAGGCCCGGCTGCACCCCGGTACCAGCACCGCCTATCTGGTGACCGGCGGTCCCGTCGGCCTCACCGAGGGTGACCTGGGTGAACCCGCGATGCTGCTGCCCGCGATGGCCGTCGACACCCCGCTCGGCTTCACCCTCACCCCCGGCATGCCGACCGACGACAAGCGGTTCTCCACGGCCGTCGCCCATCGCACCGGCAAGCCCGTGATCTGGGACAACGAACGCGTCCGCAGTCTCGTCCGGAGCGAACCCGCGATGATCCAGTACGTGCCGTACGCGATGATCGCGATCTCCGTGCCCCTGCGCACCCAGCGGCACCGCTTCGGCACCCTGACCCTGCGCTGGGCGCCGCCCCGCGCACTGACCGCCGAGACCGTCGAGTACCTCACCGGCGCCGCCGACCGGCTCGCCCTCGAACTGGAGGCGCTGGCCGGACAGGGCGCACGGCTGGAGCCGCCCCCCGCCCCCGTGTTCATCCCGGAGAACCCCGAGAACCCCGAGAACCCCGGCCCCGAGTGGGGCCCCGCCTCCAGCACCGGTTTTCTGTACCGCTTCCAGCGGCTGGCCACCGGCCTCACCGCCGCCAAGGGCGTCCGGGACGTCGTCGCCACCAGCCTGTCCGAGGTGGTCCGGCCCTTCGGCGGCCGGGCGATGGCCCTGTGCCTGACCGAGCGGGGCCGGCTACGGGTGGTGGGGACCGCCGGATTCGCCCGCCCGGAGCTGCGCGGCCTCGACGGACTGGTGCTCACCGGGCACTGCCCGGAGGCGGACACCACCGTCGGCCTGCGCCTGCTGTCCTTCCCGTCGGCCACCGCGCTGCACCGCGCCTACCCCGGACTGGACCGCTACGACGACGACTCCAGCAGCTGGCTCTTCCTGCCGCTGATCGCCGACGGACAAGCGGTCGGCTGCTGTGTCCTGGCCGCCGAACGGTCCTGCACCCTGCACGACGCCGACCTCTCCGTCCTCATGATCATGCTGGGCCAGGTCGGCCAGGCGCTCCAGCGGGCGCGGGCCTACGAGCGCGAACACCTGATCGCCCGCAGCATGCAGCACGGACTGCTGCCCCGCACCCTGCCCCACCTCCCGGAGATCGTCTCCACCGCCCGCTATCTGCCCGCCGACGCGGGCGCCCAGCTCGGCGGCGACTGGTACGACATGATCCGGCTGCCCGTCGGCAGCGGCGTCGGGCTCGTCATCGGGGACGTCGAGGGCCACAGCCTGGAGGCCGGCGGCACCATGGGCCAGCTCCGCAGCGCGGTCCGCGCCTACGCCACCGAGGGCCACGACCCCGCCGGGGTGCTCAACCGCAGCAACCGGCTGCTGGCCGCGCTCGACACCAACCACTTCGCCACCTGCTGCTGCCTCTGGCTCGACCTCGACACCGGTACGGCGACCATCGCCTGCGCCGGTCATCCGGTCCCCGTGATCAGCGGCCCGCAGGGCGAGGGCGTCGCCCTCGACGTCCCGGTCGGCCCGCCGCTCGGCGTCGACGCCGACTCCGTCTACCGCCAGACGGAGTTCGCGCTGCGGCCCGGCTCCGTCGCCGCCCTCTACACCGACGGCCTGCTCGCCCTCAGCCACCGGGACGTCGACACCGGTGTGGCCCTGCTGCACAGCACCCTCGCCGACGGCCGGGACGAGGACCTGGAGATCCTCGCCGACCGGCTGGTGGGGGCCGCCGGCTCGGCCGCCCTGCGCGACGACGACCTCGCGCTGCTGCTGGTGCGCTACGACGGACACAGCGAGGGCCCGTACGGGCATGTCGCCCAGGTCTTCGTGCAGCGCCGGGATCTGCGGCACGTCCGCCGCCTGCGGCACTATCTGCACGAACTGCTGCCCGGCTGGGGGCTCGCCGGGCTCCAGGACGAGCTGGAACTGCTGCTCACCGAGGTGGTGACCAACGCGCTGGTGCACGCCGACAGTGATGTCGACGTACGGCTGCGGGAGTACCCCGACCATCTGCGGGTCGAGGTCCGCGACAGCGACCCCCGGCCGCCGCTGCTGGTCGCCGACCTCGGGCCCGGGGCGACCGGGGACGCCGAGGCCGAATCCGGCCGGGGCATGCTCATCGTCGACGCGCTGGCGTCGGCGTGGGGCAGCTCACCGGCCGGCCGGGGCAAGACGACCTGGTTCGAACTGGGCGTGCCGCAGCGCGTGTGACGTACGGCTCCGCGCACAGGACCGCAGTGCGGCTCACGCCGTGTGCGGGGCCCACCGGGTGCCGGTCAGCGGGCGGTCGCGGTGGACGCGCCAACACCTCCCGCACGTGGCCGTCCTGCGGGCACACCGCGAGGGAGAACCGTGTCACCCAGGCGAAGTTTTGGTGCACGGCGTGCAGATACACCGCGCACGCGGACCACGTCGGCGCGATGAACGTCCTCAACAGGGCCGGGCTGGTCCTCTGCGACGTGGCGTAGCCACCGACACAGGAAGCCCGCGCGCATTCGCGCGGGGGCGCCAGTCACGGAGCAGTTGACGACCGTGCGGGCGGCGGCGGCCAGCAGGGTCCGGCCGACCTCGGTGGAGCCGGTGAACGACAGCTTCCGCACCCGGGGGTCGTCCAGCATCGTGCCGACCACCGCGCCCGAACGCCGGGAGGGCAGCACGTTCACCACCCCGGCGGGCACCCCCGCTTCCTCGAAGAGGGCGGCGACGGCGAGCGCGGTCAGCGGGGTGTCAGTGGCCGGCTTCAGGATCACCGTGCAGCCCGCCGCGAGCGCCGGGCCGACCTTCCGGGTGGCCATCGCGGCCGGGAAGTTCCACGGCGTGACCAGCACCGACACCCCGACCGGCTGGCGCAGTACGAGGATCTTGTTGCCGCCGGAGGGCGCGGTCCGGACGCTGCCGAGGGTGCGTACGGATTCCTCCGCGTACCAGCGGAAGAACTCGGCGGCGTACGCCACCTCCGCGCGGGCGTCGGTCAGCGTCTTGCCGTTCTCCAGCACGATCAGCTCGGCGAACTCCTCGGCCCGCGCGGTCATCAGGTCGAAGGCCCGGCGTAGCAGCTCGGCCCGCTCCCGGAGCGCGGCGCGCCGCCCAGCCGGGCAGCGCGGCATCGGCCGCGGCGACGGCGTCCAGCGCGTCCTCGGGGGTCGCGGCGGCGACATCGGCGAGCTGGTCGCCGGTCGCCGGGTCCAGGACGTCGAACCGGGCGCCGTCGCCGGAGGGCCGCCACCGGCCGCCGATGAACAGGTCGGTGGGGACTCTCTCGATCCGGAGCCGGGCGGCGGAGCCCGGGTGGTGTGCGCTCACCGCTGTATCGCCTTCCGCGCGGTCGAAGTGGGTGACTCTCGGGTGGCCGGTCTCCGGGGAGGGCCGAGACCGGCGACCGGCTCGAAGGGGGCGCTTTCGCCGGGTATGCGGTTCAGTACGCGTTGGCGACGAACAAGTCCTGCGCCGGGAACCTGGTGAGGATCCGCGGACCGTCGGCCGTGACGACGACCTCCTCCTCGATCCGCGCGGCGGAGAAGCCGTCCGAGGCCGGGCAGTAGGTCTCCAGCGCGAAGACCATGCCCTCCTCGATCTCCACCGGATGCTCCAGGCTGTTGAGCCGGCTGATCACGGGCCGCTCGTGCAGCCCGAGGCCCAGCCCGTGCCCGAACTGGAGCCCGAAGGCGGCCATCTCGCTCGGGAAGCCGAACTCGGTCGCGGCCGGCCACACCCGGGCCACGTCGTCCGTGCCGATCCCCGGCCGTACGACGGCGATCGCCGCGTCCATCCACTCGCGGGCCCTGGTGTAGGCATCCCGCTGGGAGGCGGTGGAGCTGCCCACCGCGAAGGTGCGGTAGTAGCAGGTCCGGTAGCCGTTGTACGACTGGATGATGTCGAAGAACGCCTGGTCGCCGGGGCGGATCAGCCGGTCGGAGAAATTGTGCGGATGCGGGTTGCAGCGCTCGCCGGAGACCGCGTTGATGGCCTCGACCTGGTCCGAGCCCATCTCGTACAGCCGCTTGCTGGCCAGCGCGACGATCTCGTTCTCCCGGATGCCGGGCCTGAGCACATCCACGATGTCCTGGTAGACGCCGTCGACCATGGCCGCGGCCATCGACAGCAGGGCGATCTCGTCGGAGGACTTGATGGCCCGCGCGTCCAGCATCAGCTGCTGCGCGTCGACGACCCGCAGGCCCTGGCGCTGCATCTCGAACAGGAACGGCGGCTCGACGATGTCCACGCCGACCGGCAGGTCCGCCACTCCGGCGTCCTGGAGCATGCCCTTGATCTCGCGTACGGCCGACTCCATCAGCCCGGCGTCCGGGGCGATGGCGCCGCGCAGGCCGAGCATCCCGGCGCGGGAGTTCTCCGGCTTCAGCCAGGGGGCGTAGAGCTGGTGGTGGCGGGCGGCGGAGCCGAAGTCCCACAGCACCGGGTCGCCGCCGTCGCGGGTCAGCAGCGCGTAGCGGGTCATCTTGTCGCCGAGGGCGCCGCCGATCCAGGTCTGGGTGGAGTAGCGGATGTTGTAGAAGTCGAAGAGCAGGAAGGCACCGCACTCACTGGCGTCCAGCGCGGCGCGGGTACGGGCCAGCCGGTAGGCGCGCAGCCGGTCGTAGTCGACGCGCGTCTCGTAGTCGACCGCGCTGTGGCCGGGGGCGGGGAGGGGGCGGGCGGGGGTGGTCGTGGGGGTGGTCGCGGTGCCGTTCGCGGAGGTGCTCGCGGTGGTGTTCACCGTGGTGGTCGGTGTGGTGGTCGGTGTGGTGGTCGTGTGGGTCGTCATCGGGTCTCCTCCGTCAGGCCGTCGTCCTCCGTCAGGCCGTCGTCCACCGCCGTGCCCTCCGGTTCCAGGGTGACGCCGGAGCGGCGGGCCTGCTCCAGGATCAGGGTGGCGAAGTCGTCCGCGGTGTGTCCGGCGCCCACCGCCGACTGCACGAGCTGGGCGGTGGCGGCGGCGACCGGCATCGGGACCTCCAGCTCGCGGGCGGCGGCGAGTCCGAGGTCGAAGTCCTTGCGCAGCAGCACATTGGTGAAGGTCGGGGTGAAGTCCAGGCTGACCAGCGCGGGCGACTTGTACCGGGTGAAGACGGAGCCCATCACCGAGTCGTTGAGGAACTCCAGGAAGGCCGCGCGCCGCACCCCGCCCTTCTCGGCGAGCAGCGTGATCTCCGCGAGCGACTGGGTGACCACGCCCAGGAACACGTTGTGCGCGATCTTCACCAGCCGGGCCACCTCGTCGTCGCCGACGTAGGTGACACCCCGGCCGAGCAGGTTCAGCAGCGGCTCCACGGCCTCGTAGACCTCACGGGGTCCGGAGACGGCGACGGTGAGCATGCCGGCGGCGATCACCTTGGGGTTGCCGCTGACCGGGGCGGCCAGGAAGTCGGTGCCGCGCTTGGCGGCCTCGTCGCGGACGAGCGCGGACGCCTCGGTGGAGACGGTCGAGCTGTCGATCAGCACGCCGGGCGCGGAGCCCGCGGTGAGCACCCCGCCGGGGCCGGTGGTGACGGACCGGAGGTCGGCGGAGGCGGAGACCATCACGAAGACCACGTCCCGGTCGGCGAGCTGGTCGGGCCGGTCCACGATCGTGGCGCCCCGCTCGGCGAGCGGCTCGGCCTTGGCCCGGGTCCGGTTGTACACGGCCACGTCATGGCCGGCGTCCAGCAGCCGGGCGGCCAGCTGGTAGCCCATCCGGCCGGCTCCGATCCAGCCGATGCGGGGGCGGTCGGTGGCGACGTACGTCATGGTCTTTCCTCACTTCGGGAGAACCCGGGACGTCGGGAGAACCCGGGGAGATCTTCGAGAACGGCTCGGGGCGGCCGGGGGATGCGATGCCCGTGTGCGATGGCGGTTGCGATGGTGGTTGCGATGGTGGTTGCGATCGCGGTGCGAGAAGTGCCTGCCGGGTCCCGGGACGGCCCCGCCCCGGCTCCACGGGCTTGGCTTGTCATCTCCACGGCTCTGCAATCGATTGCATTCATCGTTGTCCCGTTCCCGTGGTGCTGTCAAGAGGGTGAGATGCAACCGATTGTTACGAGTACCCGATTGTCCCTAGACTGCCGGGGTGAACAAACGCCCGACCATCGCCGACGTGGCCGCCCTCGCCGGGGTGCACAAGGCCACCGCCTCCCGTGCCCTCGGCCCCAGCACCAGCGCTCTGGTGAACGCGGCGACGGCCCGGCGGGTGCGCCAGGCCGCCGAGCAGCTCGGGTTCACCCCCAATTCGGCCGCCCGGAGTCTGCGCACCAACCGTTCCTTCACCGTCGGCGTGCTGCTCCCCGACCTCACCAACCCGCTGTTCCCGCCCATCGTGCGCGGGATAGAGGAGGCGCTGGGCCCGCGCGGCTACACCGCGCTGCTGGCCAACACGGACAACGACGAGGCCAAGGAGCGCGCCGGTTTCGACGCGCTGCGCGGGCGTCAGGTGGACGGTTTCATCGTCGCCACCGCCCGGCGCGAACACGCTCTGCTGGACCGGGCGCGGGCGGCGGGCGTCCCGATCGTGCTGGTCAACCGGCGGACCGACGATCGGCTGCTGCCGTGGGTCGCGGGCGACGACGCCACCGGTATGACCCTCGCCGTCGAGCATCTGACCGGCCTCGGGCACCGGGCCGTCGGCCATGTGGCGGGGCCGTCGTCCATGTCGACGGGGGTGATCCGCGCCCAGGCGTTCCGCGTGGCGGCCGAGGCCGCCGGGATCGGCCCGGGGGCGGCGCCGGTGGTGGAGAGCGAGGCGTACACGGTGGCGGCGGGGGAGAGGGCCACCCGGGACCTGCTCGACCGGTACCCCGCCACCACCGCGATCTGCGCGGGCAACGACCTCATCGCGCTCGGCGCCCTGCGCGCGGCCCGCGCCCGGGGGCTGCGCTGCCCGGAGGATCTCTCCCTGGTCGGCTTCAACGACATGCAGTTCGCGGACGAGTTCCAGCCACCGCTGACCACCGTGCACGTGCCGCACCTCGACCTGGGCGCGGAGGCCGCCCGCCTGCTGCTGGAACAGCTCGACCGCAACGAGGAGCGGGGCACGCCCGCGCCTTTGGCGAAGACGGTCCTGCTCCCCGTACGGCTGGTGGTGCGGGCGTCGACGGCGGGGCCGGGTGGCGGTGTTGAGGGTGGTGGCTGTGGTTGAGGGCGCCGTTCAGGTGTAGGGCCGGGCGGCGCCGCGCGGCGGTGTTCATGGGCGTTGCCAGGTGGCGTGGCTGAGGGTGGTGGCTGTGGTGGCTGTGGTGGCGTTGGCGTGCGGCGGTGGCTGTGGGGGCTGGTCAGGTGTACGGCTGAGCAGCGTCGGCGGTATCGCCGCGTGGCGGTACTCACGGCGTCGTGGCTGAGGGTGGTGGCTGCGTGCGGCGGTGGTTGAGGGTGCTGCTCAGGTGTACGGGCGAGCGGCGTCGGCGGCGGGGCCGCGTGGCGGTACTCGCGGGCGTCGCTCAGGCGCACGGCTGAGGGTGGTGGCCGTGATGGCGTCGGAGTGCGGCGACGGCTGAGGGCGCCGCTCAGCCGCACAACTGAGCGGCGCCGATGGGCACCACCGCGCGCTGGTACTCGGTCCCCCGGCCGAGGGCGGCGGCGCGCGGTGGTGCCCGGCCTGTGCCGGTCGCTCAGGCGACCAGCCGCAGCGGCTCCTCCAGGGCGTTGATCAGCGCGCCCATCCACTGGGCGGCCAGCGCCCCGTCGATGGCCCGGTGGTCGACGGACAGCACCAGCGCCATCTGGGTGGCGACCTCGATCGCCCCGTCCACGACGACCGGTGCCGGGCGGCCGGCGCCCACCGCGAGGATCGCCGAGTGCGGCGGGTTGATGATCGCCGAGAACTCCTCGACGCCGTACATCCCCAGGTTGGTGACCGTGATGCTGCCGCCCTCCAGGTCCCGCTGCTGCAACGCGCCCTCGTTCGCCCGCCGTACGTAGTCCTTCACCTCGCGGGCGATCGCGCTCGGGGACATCCGCTCGACGCCCGTGAGGACCGGTGTCACCAGCCCGCGCTCCGAGGCGACGGCCACCGCCACATCGACCGACTCGAACCGCCGCATGCCGTCGTCGGTCCAGATCACATTGGCGTCGGGCACCTCCCGGTGCGCGACCGCGACCGCCGCGATCACCAGGTCATTGACCGAGATCTTGTGTGGCGCCACCGCGTTGAGCTGCTGCCGCAGGGCGAGCAGGGCGTCGATCCGGGCCGTGCGCCTGAGATAGAAGTGCGGGATCGTCTGCTTGCTGGCGGTGAGCCGGTTCGCGATGGCGCGGCGCAGCCGGGTGTGCGGGACGTCGTGGAAGCCGGTCGCGGGGGCCGGAGGCTGGGGGAGCGCGACCGGCGTCGCGGGTGCGGCCGGTTCGGGGGCTGCGGAGGCCGCCGTACGCTCCGCTTCCGCCACCGCCTCCGCCACCGCCCGTTCCGCGTCCCGCCGCACGATCCGTCCGCCCGGCCCGGTACCGCCGACCTGGCCGATGTCCAGGTCCGCCGCCCGCAGGATCCGCCGGGCCAGCGGGCTGCTGAACACCCGCCCGTGCTCGGCGTCCGTGGTGACCGGCGGTGCGGCCGGGGCCTCCTGGGTCTCCGGCCGCACCACCGGCGTCTCGTGGGGCCCACCGGATCCCGTGCCGGCGGATCCGGTGCCGCCGGATCCCGTGCCGGGGGAACCCCCTGCGTCGGAAGCCCCGCCACCGGACCCCCCGCCACCGGACCCCCCGTCGCCGGACCCCTCGTCCACGCCGAGTTCCGCCAGCAGCCGGGCCACGTCCGCGCCCGCCTCCGACGGGTCGCCGACCAGGGCCATCGGGGCGCCCACGGCGACGGTCGTGCCGCCGGGCACCAGGGTGCGCAGCAGCATGGCGTCCGTCTCGGCGGCCACCTCCACCAGCGCCTTGTCCGTCTCCAGGACGACGATCGGATCGCCGGTCCGGTACGGGGTGTGTTCCTTGACCAGCCATTCGGACAGGACGGCTTCCGTCGCTCCGGCGGCGACTTCGGGTACCCGAAGCAGCGTTGCCATGGGTCTTCTCCTACCTGGGTCTTGGGCCGTGGGCTCAGTACGCGGCGATCTCGCGCAGCGCGGTGACGACTTCCTCGGTCCGGGCGATCGCCGCCCGCTCCAGGACCTTGCTGATGTTGGGCGACGCCTCGCCGCCGGTGACCCGCTCGATCGGGGCGTCCAGCCAGTCGAACAGGCGCCGCTGGATCTCGTCCGCGAGCCAGCCGCCGTACGACGTCCCGCGCGCCCCCTGTTCCACGATGAGGACCCGGTTGGTCTTCCTCACGCTCGCCTCGATGGTGTCCCAGTCGAGGGAGGCCCGGTCCAGCCAGCGCAGATCGATCAGGTCGGCCCGGATCTCCGGCACTTGGTCCAGCGCCTCCTGGCAGTGACGGACCATCGAGAGGTACGAGATGACGGTGAGGTCGTCGCCCTCGCGGCGCAGGGCCGCCCTGCCCACCGGGATGCGGTAGTCGAGGTCGTCGACGGGTGCCGGGCCCGTCGAGGTGTACAGGTCGACGTGTTCCAGGACGACGACCGGGTCCTCGCAGGCCAGCGCGGTGTTCATCAGGCCCACGTAGTCGAAGGGGGTGGACGGGGCGACCACCCGCAGACCGGCCGCCGTGGTGAGCACGCCCGCCGGGTCCATCGTGTGCTGGGAGCCGTAGCCGGAGCCCGCCGCGAGCTTGGAGCGCAGCACGAACGGCACCGCCTCGTCGCCGCCGAACATGTGCCGGGCCTTGGCCACCTGGTTGAACAGCTGGTCGGCGGCGACCCACATGAAGTCGGCGTACATGAACTCCACGATGGGCCGGAACCGCCCGTCCATCGCCATGCCCCCGCCGAGCCCCGCGAACGCGTTCTCGCTGATCGGCGTCCCGAGCACCCGCTCCGGGGCCACCTCCTGGGCCCGCTTGGTGGCCCCGTTGGTGCCGCCGCGCAGCCGGTCGACGTCCTCGCCGAGGACGACGATCCGCTCGTCGGTCTCCATCCGGCGCCCGATCACATCGCTGACCAGGTCGATGAACCGCCGCTCCGCGAGCTGCCCGGAGAACGTCCCGGCCTCCTCGTAGCGGCTGCCCGCCAGCTCGCTCAGATCGCCGCGCACCCCGACGTCCACCAGCGCCGGGTCCGGCCAGGCCGAGGGGCGGATCCGGCGTACCCCGGGCTTGCCCGTGGGGTCCTGCTCCAGCAGGGTGTCGCCGATCTCGCGGAGCACTGCGGCGACCTGCTTCTGCGCGGCGGTCACCTCCCGCGCGGTGGCCAGCTTGCGCCGTACGACATGGCGGCGCAGCAGATCCAGCGGGTCACGCGCCCGCCACGCCTGCTCCTCGGCCTTGTCCCGGTAGCCGAACGCGCTGCCCGGGTACGGGCCGTTCTGGTGGAAGTAGCGGTACACCTCCGCCTCGATGACGGTCGGGCCGTGCCCGGCGCGCATGTGCGCGAGCGCCTCGGTCATCGCCAGCTGCACGGCGAGCGCGTCCATGCCGTCCACCCGCCAGCTGGGGATGCCGAAGCCGGGGCCGCGGCCGGACAGCCGGGCCTCGGCGGTCACCTCGCCGATGGGGGTGGAGACGGCGTACAGGTTGTTCTCGATGAAGAAGCAGACCGGCAGCTTCCAGGCCGCCGCGAGATTGAAGGTCTCCAGGACCGAGCCGATGTTGACGGCCCCGTCCCCGAAGTAGGTCACCGTGACCGCGTCCGTCCCGGCGCGCAGCTGGTTGAAGGCGAACCCGGCGGCCTGCGGGACCCCGCCGCCGACGATGGCGTTGGTGCCCATCGCCCCGGCCTCCCGCCACTGGAGGTGCATCGAGCCGCCCCGGCCCAGGCAGAAACCGTCGGCGAGGCCGCAGATCTCGGCGAGGGTGCGGTGCAGCACCATGCGCACGTCGTCACTCAGCTCGGGCAGTCCGTCGGACTTTTTCGGCAGTACGTGGGTGAGCGCCTTGGCGAGGAACTGGTGATGGCCGCGGTGGGAGCCGTTGACGAAGTCGTCGCTGCGCAGCGGCAGCACCGAGCCGACGGCCCCGCCCTCCTGCCCGACGCTCGAATGCACCGGGCCGTGGATCAGACCCTGACCGGCCAGTTCGAGCGCGTACTCCTCGAAGGCGCGGATCCACAGGCCCTGGCCCAGCATCCCCAGCAGCAGGGCCGGGTCGGCGGCGTCCCAGTCCCCGGTCGAGGCGCTCAGCTCCACCCAGGGCGAGCTGGGGGACAACGGATCACGGCTGGGCATGGGCCCTCCCTGGAGATGACTGACCGATGAGAAACGGCGGGGAACGGTGAGAAACAGTGGGGAACGGTGGGGAGCTGCGGGGGTCGGCGGCGCTGGATTGGATCCATTACCGAGCGACTGACCCGCACTCGGGGGTCGTATGACCTAGACTATGCGCCCAGCGAGACGTGATCGCAAGACCGAATGGATCCAATCGTTCGGATTCATCGAAGAAGGCGGAGGCGGCATCATGGCGATTCCCGGACTGACCCGGCTCGACCACATCGGGCTCACGGTGCCGGATCTGGACGAGGCCCATACGTTCTTCGTGGAGGTGCTCGGCTGCGAGTACCTGTACGCGCTCGGCCCCTACCAGGACGACGGCCACTGGATGAGCACCCACCTGGACGTCGACGACCGGGCCGTGATGCGCCGGCTGCACTTCTACCGGCTCGGCGGACAGGCGGTCTTCGAGGTCTTCGCGTACGAGGCCCCGGACCAGCGCACCAGGGGCCCGCGCAACAGCGATGTCGGCGGCCACCATGTCGCCCTGTACGTGGAGGACCTGGACGCGGCGGTGGCCGATCTGCGCCGGCGCGGGCTGCGGGTGCTGGGCGAGCCGACCACCAGCCGGGGGGCCAGCGAGGGACAGCGCTGGGTCTACTTCCTGGCGCCCTGGGGGATGCAGTTCGAGCTGGTTTCCTATCCTGGCGGCAAGGCTTTCGACCATGATCCCGGGGCCTTCGCCTGAGCAGGGGAGTGAGTGAGCCAGTGTCCGACGGCAAGGGCGACAAGGGCGACAAGGGCGGCACCGGCGTGCTGCGGGCCGGAGTGGCCAGTCAGCGGATCGCCGATCAGCTGCGCGAGCGCATCCTGGCGGGCCGGCTGGCCCCCGGGACGCGCATCATCCAGGACGACCTCGCGGACGAGCTGAACACCAGCCGGCTGCCGGTGCGCGAGGCGCTGCGCATCCTCCAGTCCAAGGGGCTGGTCACCCTGCGCGCCAACCAGGGCGCCTGGGTCACCCAGATGGACATGCGCGAGTGCGAGCTGAGCTACAAGATGCGCGAGCGCCTCGAACCGCTGCTGCTCGCCGAGTCCGCCCCCCGGCTCACCGGCGCGGACATCGCCGAACTGACCGGGATCCAGGACCGGATCGAGGAGACCCGGGACGTGGAGGAGTTCCTGGTGCTGGACCGGCGGCTGCACTGGGCGACGTACCGTCACCACCGGGCGGACGAACTCGCGGGGGTCGTGGCCCGGCTGTGGGACACCACCCAGCACTACCGGCGGGCCTTCACCCGGCTGACGCTGGGCCGGCACGGCTGGATCATCAACGCCGAGCACCGTCTGCTCATCGAGGCCCTGCGCGACGGCGACGGCCGCTCGGCGGAACGGATCCTGGAACTGCACATCCGCCGGACCCGGGTGGAACTGGCCCAGCATCCGGACGTGTTCCGCGGCGAGGACGCGGCCGGCTGAGGCGGGCGGTCCCCCGTGACTCGCCTCGGCGGTAGTTGATGCGGTAGTTGATACGGAGGCTCCGCGCGCCGCCGGTTCGGCCCGGCAGGCGGTCGCGGGGGCCGACGGGCGGCGCGTGTGCCGGGCCCGCCGGCCGTCGCGGTGGACCGGTGACAGCCGTGGTGGATCGGTGACCGTATCGCGGTGGATGGCTGACCGTCGCGGTGGACCGGTGACCGTATCGCGGTGGATCAGTGGCCGTGCGGAGCCTCCTCGCCCGTGTTGCCCGTGTCACCCGTGTTGCCCGTGTCGCCCGACGGCTCGCCCGCCGGGCCTTCCCCGGCGCTGACCGTGAACGCCGCCGTGTGGACCTTGCCTTCCGCCTTGAAGTCGAGGAACAGACGGTAGTCGCCGGTGCTGGGCGCGGCGGCCGTGAAGGTGACGTCCGGGCTGCCGGACAGGGCGTCGCCGCTCGCCTCGTCGTGCGGGTGGACGTGCAGATACGCCAGGTCGCCGGAGCGCAGGGCGACCAGATGGCCGTAGGCGCCGAGGTAGGGCTCCAGGTCGGTGACCGGCTCGCCGTCGCGGGTGACGGTGAAGGTCAGCTCGCTCTGGGCGCCCGCCGCCAGGGTGCCGGTCAGCTTCACCTCGTAGCCGTCGACCGTCGCGGTGGCACCGGCCGGGGGCAGTGCGGCGGGCTCGTACGCGCCCGAGACGGCCAGGTCCGCGCCCAGGGTGAGGCCCTCCTCCTCGGCGGCCGGGCGGAAGTCGGCGAAGACGCGGTAGCCGCCGGGCTCGGGGAGCGTGGCGGGCGTGCTCCAGGTGCCGTCGGCCGCGCGGACCGGGTGGAGATGGCGGAACGTCGTCAGATCGCGCGAGGCGACGATCAGATGCAGTTCCTTCTCGTGCTCACGGGCGAAATCGGTCACCGGGCGGCCGTTCGCGTCGCGGATGGTCAGCCGCAGCTCGGTGGGGTCACCGGCCGCCACCTGCCGGGTGGCCAGGTCGAGGGTGTAGCCGTCCTGGGAGATCTGGAGACCGCCCGGGGTGGTGTCGGTTGCGGCGTCCTGCGTATTGCCGGTGGCCTCGGTGGGGTGGCCTTCCTGGTGCGCGGCCGGCTCCGGGTCGGCGTTGATCGGAGAGACCGCGGTGCCGACCCCATAGGCGGCGGCGAAGCAGACGGCGACGGCCGCGCCGAAGGTGCCGATCTTCTGGAGGGCGTTCATCTCGGGCTCCTGAGGTCGATGCCGAACATGGAACGGGTGGTTCCGTGCGGTCGGGCGGTTCTGTGCATTCCTTGCCTTTGATACCCGTGGGGGGTATACATGGGTAGAGCTTATACCCCTAGGGGGTATAAAGTGAAGAGGAAGCGGCCCAGGAGGAGCGATGAGGAGTGAAGTCGCCGTGAGTACCACCACAGCACCCGGCGCCACCGAGGTCGAACTCGCGATTGGCGGGATGACGTGCGCCTCCTGCGCTGCACGCATCGAGAAGAAGCTCAACCGCATGGACGGCGTCACCGCGACCGTCAACTATGCCACCGAGAAGGCCAAGGTCAGCTATGACGGCGAGATCGCCGTCGCCGACCTGATCGCCACCGTGGAGGCCACCGGTTACACCGCCCGTGAGCCCGCGCCGCCCCGGCAGGACGGCGGGCCGGGGGAGGGGGCCGCCGAGGCGCCGGACGAGCTGCTGCCGCTGCGCCAGCGGCTGATCACCGCCGTGGTCCTCTCGGTCCCGGTGATCGCCATGGCCATGATCCCGGCGTTGCAGTTCGAGTACTGGCAGTGGCTGTCCCTGACCCTGGCCGCGCCCGTGGTCGTCTACGCCGCCTGGCCCTTCCACAAGGCGGCCTGGACCAACGCCCGGCACGGCGCCGCCACCATGGACACCCTGATCTCGGTCGGCACGTCGGCGGCCCTGATCTGGTCCCTGTGGGCGCTGTTCTTCGGCACCGCGGGCATGCCCGGCATGACCCACCCCTTCGAGCTGACCATCGAGCGCGGCGGCGGCGCCGGGAACATCTATCTGGAGACGGCGGCCGGAGTCACCGCCTTCATCCTGGCCGGGCGCTACTTCGAGGCCCGCTCCAAGCGCAAGGCGGGCGCCGCGCTGCGCGCCCTGATGGAACTGGGCGCCAAGGACGTGACCGTCCTGCGCGACGGCCACGAGACGCTCATCCCGGTCTCCGAGCTGGCGGTCGGCGACCGCTTCCTGGTCCGCCCCGGCGAGAAGATCGCCACCGACGGCACGGTCGTCGAGGGCACCTCCGCCGTGGACGCCTCCATGCTGACCGGTGAGTCCGTGCCGGTCGAGGTCGCCCCCGGCGACGGGGTGACCGGCGCGACCGTCAACGCGGGCGGGCGCCTGGTGGTCGAGGCCACCCGGATCGGCGCAGACACCCAGCTCGCCCGGATGGCCAGGCTGGTGGAGGACGCCCAGAACGGCAAGGCCGCCGCCCAGCGCCTCGCCGACCGGATCTCGGCGGTGTTCGTACCGATCGTGATCGCCCTGTCCCTGGCCACCCTCGGCTTCTGGATCGGCAATGGCGCCGGGGCGGCCGCGGCCTTCACCGCCGCCGTCGCCGTACTGATCATCGCCTGCCCCTGCGCGCTGGGCCTGGCCACGCCGACCGCGCTGATGGTCGGCACCGGGCGCGGCGCCCAGCTCGGCATCCTGATCAAGGGCCCCGAGGTGCTGGAGACGACCCGCAAGGTCGACACCGTCGTGCTGGACAAGACCGGCACGGTCACCACCGGCAAGATGACCCTGCTGGCCGTCCGCACCGCCGAGGGCACCGACGAGAAGGACGTCCTGCGCCTCGCGGGCGCCCTGGAGCACGCCTCCGAGCACCCCATCGCCCAGGCCATCGCCACCGGCGCCGCCGAGCGCACCGGCACCCTCCCGGTGCCGGAGGACTTCGCCAACATCCCCGGACTGGGCGTCCAGGGCGTGGTGGACGGCCACGCGGTCCTGGTCGGCCGGGAGAAGCTGCTCGCCGAGTGGGCGATGGAGCTGCCCGCCGAGCTGAAGCTGGCCAAGCAGCAGGCCGAGACCGCCGGCCGGACCGCCGTCGCGGTCGCCTGGGACGGCGAGGCACGGGCCGTCCTGGAGGTCGCCGACGCGGTGAAGGACACCAGCGCCGAGGCCATCACCCGGCTCCGCGCGCTGGGCCTGCGCCCGGTGCTGCTGACCGGCGACAACAAGGCCGTCGCCGAGTCCGTCGCGGCCGAGGTCGGCATCGACGAGGTGATCGCCGAGGTGATGCCGGAGGACAAGGTGGACGTGGTCAAGCGGCTCCAGGCCGAGGGCCGCTCGGTGGCGATGGTCGGCGACGGTGTCAACGACGCCGCCGCGCTGGCCCAGGCCGACCTGGGCCTGGCCATGGGCACCGGCACGGACGCCGCGATCGAGGCGAGCGACCTCACCCTGGTCCGCGGCGACCTGCGCGCCGCCGCCGACGCCATCCGCCTCGCCCGCAAGACCCTGGGCACCATCCGCACGAACCTGTTCTGGGCCTTCGCCTACAACGTGGCGGCCCTCCCGCTCGCCGCGGCGGGCCTCCTCAACCCGATGATCGCCGGAGCGGCCATGGCCTTCTCGTCGGTCTTCGTGGTGGGCAACTCCCTGCGGCTACGGGGGTTCCGCCCCACCGGCTGACCCCGGGGACGCCCTCGCGCCCCCGCGCCCCCCCCCGCAGTCCGACGCTCCGGTGCCGACAGGCCCGGGGCGTCGGGTGTTTTCCCCATCCGTCGTGGGCCGGAGGGCGTCGGGGCGTTCGCTCTCCGGTCCGTCACCGGCTTGGGGTGTCGGTGCGTTCGCCCTGTCGGCCAGTGGTCCGGAGTGTCGGGGCGTTCGGTCTGTCCGTCGCGGGCCGGGGGCGTCGGGGCATTCCCCCGCAGGTCCGCCACTGGCCGGGGGCTCGGCGCGTTCACCCCGTCGGCCACAGGCCCGGCGCGGTGGCCCGTTCGGCCCGTCCGTCATCGGCCCGGCGCGGTGGCGCGTTCGACCCGTCCGTCGCAGGCCGGGGGCGTCAGGGCGTTCGCCCCCCCGGCCAGCCACAGGTTGGGACCGTGGGCGCGCGTTCACCCCGTCCACCCCGGCCTCACCCAGTCCGCCTCCCCCGCCGCACACCCTGCCCCCACGAGCGCAGAGCCGCCCAACCGAAGCGCCCCGTACGCCACCCGCCGGAAGGTCGAGCGCCTGGAGTCACCAGCCGCCCCGCCCGCCCCGGCTCACCCGCCGGCGGTCACGGCCTGAGTGCCGGGACGGCGAAGCGCAGGGTCTCGGTCTGCTGGCCGTCGCCCTTGGCGTCGGTGGAGTTGACCGCGATGACGACCGTCCGCCGCAGGTCCGCGGTAGCGGCGACGGCCGTCACGTACCCGGGCCGGGAACCCGACTTGCCCCAGAACTCCACCCCGTCGAGCGTCAACCGCTGAACGCCCATGCCGTAGCTCGCCCCGGCGAGGTCCGGCACGGTGAACATCTCGGGGAGCAGCGCGGGCGGTACGGCCTTCCCGCCGAACACCCCCTTGAGCAGCCGCTCCAGATCGGCGGCGGTGGAGATCAGATCCCCGGCGGCCCAGCGGTCCGCCATGTTCCACTCGGTGACATCGGTCAGCGTCCCGTCGATCCAGTCGTAGCCCAGATTGTGCGGCCCCTGGATCGTGGGGTCCGCCCCGGAGGGGAAGGAGCTGTGCCGCATGCCGAGCGGCGTGAGGACCCGGACCTGGGCCTGATGGGCGTACGTGTCGCCGGTCACCTGCTCGATCAGCAGCCCGAGCACGGTGTAGTGGATGTTGCTGTACTGCTGTGTCTCGCCGGGCGCGGAGCCGGGCCCGGCCGCGACCGAGGAGGCGACCACCTCCTGCGGGGTCACCGTCTCGAACCGGTGCGGATAGCTCGCCTCCACCGAGTCGCCGGGCTGCGCGGCACCCGGCTGGAGCCCGCTGGTGTAGTTCAGCAACTGCCGTACGGTGATCGGCTCGAAGTCGTCGGACAGCAGCCCCGGCAGATACTGCTGGACCGTGCCGTCGAGACCGATCCGGCCCTCGGCGACGAGCTGCAGCGTGATCGCCGCCGTCACCATCTTGGTCACCGAGCCCGCCCGGAAGCGCCCGTTCTCCAGCGCCGGGGCCTGGGTCCCGACGTCCCGCACCCCGCTCGTCCCGGTCCAGGCACAGGTGCCGCCCACCCGCACGGTGGCGGCGGTCGCGGACGCGTCCGGCAGCGTGGCGAGGGCGGCGGTGAGCGCCGCGACATCCGGCCCGCTCGGCGCGACGGCACACACCGGGACCGGCCGGGCGGCCCCCGCGAACGCCGGACCGGCGGCGGGGCCCGCCGCCACGGCGAGGGCGAGGGTCGCGGCGGTGACGGCGAGGACGGACCTACGACGGGGCATCTGCGGCTCCTGACGAGTCGTTCGAGGGGAACGGCTCATCCTGTGGCCGCGGGGGACACCCCGGGATCGTCGGCGAGTAGGGCACCCGGCCCTGAGGTGTCCCTGATCAACTGACCCGATATTCAAGGGGGTTGTGGGGATGCTCCCCTAGGGATGGGGATGTTCCCCTAGGGAGCCGAGCGCACCCGGCACAGGACATCCACCCGGTTCGTGGTGATCGAGTCCACCCCCATGTCGATCAGCCTGCGCATCGAGCGGCCGGTGTCAGGGGTCCAGCAGGAGACCAGGAGGCCGTCCCGGTGGACGGCGGACACCAGGTCCCGGTCCAGCAGGGTGAAGCGGAAGTTGAGCCAGCGCGGCCTGATCGCGGCCAGCAGGGCCGCCCTCGGCGGTGCCAGGGTCGACCGGGTCAGCGCGATCTCCGCCGCCGGGTCGGCCCCGCGCACCGCCAGCATCGCCTGGGCGTCCGCCGTGTAGTACACCCGCTCCCCGGCACCGCGCTCGCGGATCACGTCCACGATCCGGCGGGCCGCGCGGACGTCCGGCAGCCCGGGCAGGTCCAGCATCAGCCGGGCCTCACCGGTCGCCGTCAGCGCCTCGGCCAGTGTCGGCACCCCGCCCCCGGTCAGCTCCCGCACCTCGTCCGCCGACAGCGCCGACAGCGGCCGGTCGTGCTCCCACAGCCGTTTGAGCGTCGCGTCGTGGAGCACGACGGGCACGCCGTCGCGGGTCAGGCGTACGTCGATCTCCACGGCGTCCGCACCCCGGGTGAGCGCGGAACGCAGCGAGTCGAGGGTGTTCTCGCGGAAGCGGTAGGGGTCTCCGCGGTGGGCCACGGCGGTCACGTTCTCCATGGCCCCATTGTGGCGGCCCCGCCGTACCGCTCGGGGGCGCTCAGCTCAGGGCGCGAGCCACATCGTCGTGTACGTGTCGATCTCGGCCGTGATCCGCTCCTTGCCCGCCCGGTCCAGGAACGACGCCTCGACCGCGTTCTTCGCCAGGCCGGCGATACCGCGCTCGTCCAGGTCCAGCAGACGCGCGGCGATCGCGTACTCGTTGTCCAGGTCGGTGCCGAACATCGGCGGGTCGTCCGAGTTGATGGTGACCAGGACCCCGGCGCGGACGAACTCCTTGATGGGATGCTCGTCCAGCGTGGTCACCGCGCGCGTGGCGATGTTGGAGGTCGGGCACACCTCCAGCGGGATCCGGTGCTCGGCGAGATGCGCCAGCAGCTTCTCGTCCCGCGCGGAACTGGTGCCGTGGCCGATGCGCTCGGCCCGCAGATACGTCAGCGCGTCCCACACCGTCTGCGGGCCGGTCGTCTCGCCCGCGTGCGGCACCGAGCGCAGCCCGGCGGCGATGGCACGGTCGAAGTACGGCTTGAACTGCGGGCGCGGCACGCCGATCTCCGGGCCGCCGAGCCCGAAGGACACCAGGCCCTCGGGGCGCAGCCGGTCGTCCGTGGCCAGCCGGACCGTTTCCTCGGCGGCCTCCAGACCGGCCTCGCCGGGAATGTCGAAGCACCAGCGCAGCACCGTCCCGAACTCCGCCTCGGCCGCCTTGCGGGCGTCCTCGATGGCGTCCATGAACGCCCGCTCGTCGATCCCGCGCCGCGTGGACGAGTACGGCGTCACGGTCAGCTCCGCGTACCGCACCTGCTGCCGGGCCAGCTCCCGGGCCACCTCGAAGGTCAGCAGCCGGACGTCCTCCGGCGTGCGGATCAGATCCACGACCGACAGATACACCTCGATGAAGTGCGCGAAGTCCGTGAAGCTGAAGTAGTCGGCCAGCGCTTCGAGGTCGGTGGGGACCGTGGAGTCGGGGTGACGGGCGGCCAGTTCGGACACGATCCGCGGGGAGGCGGAGCCGACGTGGTGCACATGCAGTTCGGCCTTGGGCAGTCCCGCGATGAAGGCGTGCGGGTCGCGCCCGTCACGGGCGCCGGAAACGGACTGCTGCACGGAGTGATGCGCGGACTGCTGCGCGGAGCGCTGCTCGGTCAAGGGGACCTCCCCGGAAAGGGCGCCGGACGCCCTGGCGGGGCGCGGCGCGGGCGATCGGCTGATCAGGTTGCAGGGACATCGTAGGACGGAACCGTCCGGCCCCTTCGTGCCGTCGTTCCCGGCGGAGCCATCACGTCCCGGGACCGGCGGCGGCGCCGTCGGATCAAGGCCGTAGCATGGCGGGACGATCGACCAGGGGGGCACGACATGACGGACCCGATAAAGCCGGATGGGACGAACGGGGGCGGTTACGACCCCTGGGCACCGCCCGAGAGCAGGCCGCCCGCCGCCCCGGACGGCCCCTCCGGCGGCCCCGCGAGCGGCCCCGCCACCCCCGGCCCGCCGCCGTCCGGTCCGTCCGGCCCGCCCTCCGTGCACGACCAGGCGACCGTCACCTCGATGCCGTCCACCGGCTACCCGCCACCCGGCGGCCCCACGCCGTTCGACACCGGCGGCCACACCCCCTATGACACCGGCGGCCCCACGCCGTACGGCACGGGCGGTCCCTCGCCGTACGACACCGCGGGCCACTCCCCGTACGACACCACCGGCGCCGTACCGCCCCCGCCCACCGCGCCCGGCGGCCCGCAGCCCGGCGGCTACGGCTACCCCGGCTACCCGCAGGGCTACGGCTGGACCGGCGCCCCGATGGCACCGCAGAACGGCATGGGCACCGCCGCGATGGTGCTCGGCATCCTGGCCTGCTGTCTGTTCTGTCTGTACGGCGTGGTCTCGATCGTCCTCGGCGTCCTCGCCATCGTCTTCGGCATCAAGGGCAAGAAGCGCGCCGAGCAGGGCCTCGCCGCCAACCACGGTCAGGCGCAGGCCGGTCTGATCACCGGCATCATCGGTCTGATCCTGGGCATCGCGACGGTCGTCCTCATGGTGATCGGCTTCACCGCCGCCTTCAACGAGATCGAAGAGGACCCGTACTACGACGACCCGTACTACGGCGCCCACAGCGCGCCGCTGGATGTCACACGGGCCGCCTGAGTCCCCCCGGGCGGCGGTGACCGCCATCCGTCTCCCGGCCGGTCGGCGAGGCCACTACGATGCCTTGTCGGTCAACGAGGGGAGACAACTCCATGTCCGGTGCCAATCCCGGTGGGTTCGGACCGCCAGAGCCTCCGCAGCAGCCGCCCGGCGGCTACGGACACCCGCAGGGCACCCCGGGGTACGGCTACCCCAACCCGGCCTATCCGCCCGCCCCGCCCGTGGCCTACCCGGGCGCCTACCCGCAGGCACCCGGCTATGTGATGCCGATGCAGCCGAGCAACGGCATGGGCACCACCGGTCTGGTGCTCGGCATCATCGGCGCGGTGTGCAGCCTGACCTTCTTCATGTGGTTCCTGGGGGTCATCCTCGGCATCCTCGCGATCATCTTCGGCGCCATCGGGCGCGGCAAGGCGAACCGGGGCGAGGCCACCAACAAGGGCGCCGCGACCGCCGGTCTGGTCTGCGGCATCGTGGCCACCGTGGTGCTGCCGGTGCTGGGCTTCCTGGTCTTCGCGAGCTTCATGAGCGTGGTCTGAGCGAGCCTGGTCGGGGAGCGAGCCCGGTCGGGGAGCGAGCCTGGTCTGAGCGAGCGTGGTCCGGGCGAGCCTCGTCCGGGCCAGCCCGGTCCGAGCCAGCGTGGTCCGAGCGATCACGTGCGCTTCATGAGCGCGGTCCGAACCGGCGGGCGCGTCCGCTCACGCGCCCGCCGCCAGCCGCCCCCGCGCCGCCATCAGCGCGAACCCCAGCAGATTCAGCCCCCGCCAGCGCTCGGGATCCGCCGCGGCCGGATCGTCGGCGGCGAGTCCGATGCCCCACACCCGGTCCACCGGACTGGCCTCCACCAGCACGCGGTCCCCCGTGGACAGCAGAAACGCCCCCAGCGCCGGGTCCGCGGCGAATTTATGGACGCTGCCCTCGGTCACGATCCGCAGCCGCTCGCGCTGCCACACCGTCTCGTCGAAGCCGCGCACCAGCCGCCCCGCCTTCTTCGCCTCGGCCGGATGCCCGGCCGCCAGCACCCGCCGCTCCGCCTCCGCGTCACCGAACAGCCGGGCCTTGGCGGCCATCATCCAGTGCTCGGCCGTCGCGTACCGCACCGATCCCACCTCGAAGGGTGACGGCCACCACTGGCTGAGACAGCTCGCGCCGAGCCGCCCCGACGGCAGCGGGCGATGCCCCCAGAAGGTCAGATACCGGACGCGGGACCCCGCCCGGACCGCCCTGACCAGGGCGTCCAGCGAGGTCGGCGAGTCGGGGGTGTCTGTGATCCGTGCCATACACGCGAGTCTGGCAGGCACCACTGACAGTCCGTCCTTCCTTTTCCTGGCGCACTCGACACCTGGTCGACAGATTCCGTTGCGTAACCAAAAGGCAACAACGGAATCACTTGTTGGCCTTACGTCACTCTGTCAGGATCGGCACTCAAATCGAGCTGGAGCTACGCCACCCGCCTCGCAGCGAAGCGGGGCGAAGGCGGAGGAGAGCGACATGCACAACCCGGGCAAGACCACCCCGGACCGATTCCCCGCCCAGGAGCGCTTCGCGGAGGGTGCCCAGTACATCGCGGGCCGCCTCGCGAAGGGCACGTCCGGCCGCTCCTTCGCGGTCGTCGACCCCGCCACCGGGGAGGAGGTCTACCGCTACGACCTGGCCGGTCCCGACGACGTGGACGCGGCCGTCGCCGCGGCCAGGGCCGCCTTCCCCGGCTGGGCGGGGGCGACCCCGGGCGAGCGCTCGGACGCGCTGCACCGCTTCGCCGCCGTCCTCGCCGACCGCGCCGACGACATCGCCCGCGCGGAGTCCCTCCAGTGCGGCAAGCCGCTGAAGCTGACCCGCGAGTTCGACGTACCGGGCACCATCGACAACGCCGCGTTCTTCGCGGGCGCCGCCCGGCACCTCCAGGGCCAGTCGGCCGGTGAGTACTCCGGCGATCACACCTCGTACGTGCGCCGTGAGCCGATCGGGGTGGTCGGGTCCATCGCGCCCTGGAACTACCCGCTCCAGATGGCCGCCTGGAAGATCCTCCCGGCCATCGCCGCCGGCAACACCATCGTGCTGAAGCCCGCCGAGCTGACCCCGCTGACCTCGCTGCTGTTCGCGCAGGCCGCGACCGCCGCCGGGATCCCGGACGGCGTGATCAACATTGTCACCGGCACCGGCAAGGAGGCCGGTGAGCACCTGGTCGGCCACCCGGACGTCGCCATGACCTCCTTCACCGGCTCCACCGCGGTCGGCAAGCGGGTCGCCGAGGTCGCCACCGCCACCGTCAAGCGGATCCACCTGGAGCTGGGCGGCAAGGCGCCCTTCCTGGTGTTCGACGACGCCGACCTGGAGGCCGCCGCCAACGGCGCCGTCGCGGGCTCGCTGATCAACACCGGCCAGGACTGCACGGCCGCCACCCGCGCCTATGTCCAGCGCCCGCTGTACGAGGCGTTCGTCGCCCGCACCGCCGAGCTGATGGCGTCCGTGCGGGTCGGCGACCCGTTCGCCGCCGGGACCGACCTGGGCCCGCTGATCTCGCACGTCCAGCGCGACCGGGTGGCCGGATTCGTCGACCGGGCCCGCGGCTACGCCCGGGTCGTCACGGGCGGTGAAGCTCCCCTGGGCGATCTGGAGCGCGGCGCGTACTATCGCCCCACGCTCGTCGCCGACGCGCCCCAGGACAGCGAGATCGTCCAGTCCGAGATCTTCGGGCCGGTCCTCGTCGTCCTTCCGTTCGACGGCGACGAGGAGGGGATCCGGCTCGCCAACGACACCCCGTACGGGCTCGCCGCCTCCGCCTGGAGCCGCGATGTGTTCCGCGCCAACCGCGCCACCCGGGAGATCAAGGCGGGCTGTGTGTGGATCAACGACCACATCCCGATCATCAGCGAGATGCCGCACGGCGGCTACAAGGCGTCCGGCTTCGGCAAGGACATGTCCGCCTACTCCTTCGAGGAGTACACCCAGATCAAGCACGTGATGTTCGACAACACCGCGGTGGCCCGCAAGGACTGGCACCGCACGATCTTCGGGGACCGATAGCCGAACCGGCCGCGACCACGGCCTTCCGACCCTCCCGAAAGGGCAGATACGCGCATGGAGCAGTTCGAGCCCGACCGCCTCTCACCGGCCCAGGTGGCCGCCATGCGGCGCAGCCTCCGGGGCGGCCGGGCCGCCCTCAGCCGCCGTTCCCTGCTGCGCGCCTCCACCGGCGGCGCGCTGGCGCTCGGCGGCCTCGCGGCGCTGAGCGGTTGCGGTATCCCCCCGGCGGCCAAGTCCGCCGGGGTGTCGTCCGAGGACCATTCGGCCGAGGAGAAGACCGTCAACTTCTCGAACTGGACCGAGTACATGGACGTGGACGAGAGCGGCACGGGGCGCCCCACGCTCGACGCCTTCAAGAAGCGGACCGGGATCTCGGTCAAGTACACCGAGGACGTCAACGACAACGTCGAGTTCTTCGGGAAGATCCAGCCGCAGCTCGCGGCCGGCCAGGACACCGGCCGCGACCTGATCTGTGTGACCGACTGGCTGGCCGCCCGGCTGATCCGGTTCGGCTGGGTGCAGAAACTGGACGCGTCCAATCTGCCCCACGCGTACAGCAACCTGTCCGCCCAGTTCCGTAACCCGGACTGGGACCCGGGGCGCGCGTACTCCTATGTCTGGCAGGGCATCTCGACGGTCATCGCGTTCAACAAGAAGGCGCTGGACGGCGTGGAGGTCACCTCCATCTCCGATCTGCTGGACAAGCCGCAGCTGGCGGGCCGGGTGGGCTTCCTCTCCGAGATGCGCGACAGCATGGGGCTCACCCTGCTCGACATGGGCAAGGACCCCGGCAAGTTCACCGACGACGACTTCGACGCGGCGATCGCCCGGGTCCAGAAGGCCGTCGACAAGGGCCAGATCCGCCGCTTCACCGGCAACGACTACACCTCCGACCTGTCCAAGGGCGACCTCGCCGCCTGTGTCGCCTGGGCCGGGGACGTCGTACAGCTCAAGGCCGACAACCCGGACGTGGACTTCGTGATCCCGGACAGCGGATACATGACGTCGACGGACAATCTGCTGGTGCCCAACAAGGCCCGCCACAAGACCAACGCCGAACGGCTCATCGACTACTACTACGAGCCGGGCCCGGCCGCCCAGGTCGCCGCGTACATCAACTTCGTGTGCCCGGTCGACGGGGTGAAGGCCGAACTCGCCAAGATCGACGAGGACGCGGCGAACAACCCGCTGATCATCCCCGACGCGGAGATGGCGGCGAAATCCCGGGCCTTCCGTTCGCTCAGTTCGGACGAAGAGACGGCCTACGAAGAGAAGTTCGCGAAGCTCACAGGGGCGTGACGACGATGACGACGACAGACAGCAGCGGCGACGTCCGCCTCACCGGGATCAGCAAGACCTACGGCTCCTTCACCGCCGTGCACCCGCTGGATCTCACGGTCCCGCAGGGCTCCTTCTTCGCCCTGCTCGGCGCGTCCGGCTGCGGCAAGACCACCACCCTCAGGATGATCGCGGGCCTGGAGGAGCCGAGCGGCGGCACCGTCCGCCTCGGCGACCAGGACGTGACCCACCTGCCGCCCTACAAGCGCCCGGTGAACACGGTCTTCCAGTCCTACGCCCTCTTCCCGCACCTCGACATCTTCGAGAACGTCGCCTTCGGGCTGCGCCGCCGGGGCATCAAGAGCGTGAAGAAGCAGGTCGGGGACATGCTCGACCTGGTCCAGCTCGGCGAGCAGGCCCGCAAGAAGCCGCACCAGCTCTCCGGCGGCCAGCAGCAGCGCGTGGCCGTCGCCCGCGCGCTGATCAACCACCCCAAGGTGCTGCTCCTGGACGAGCCGCTGGGCGCCCTGGACCTCAAGCTGCGCCGCCAGATGCAGCTGGAGCTGAAGCGCATCCAGACCGAGGTCGGCATCACCTTCGTGCATGTCACGCACGACCAGGAGGAGGCCATGACCATGGCCGACACGGTCGCCGTGATGAACGCGGGCCGCGTCGAGCAGCTCGGCGCCCCCGCCGACCTCTACGAGAACCCGGGCACCACGTTCGTCGCCAACTTCCTCGGCACTTCCAACCTCATCGAGGCCGAGGTCGACACCCGCTCCGGCGACGAGATCGTCCTCAAGGCGGGCGGCGGCAAGCTCAGCCTGCCGAGCGCCCGATGTTCGGCGCCGGCCGCGCCCGGCGGCAAGGTGCTGCTCGGTGTGCGCCCCGAGAAGATCTCCCTCACCCACGCCGACGCCGCGGGCGAGATCCCGGCCGGCCGCAACCGCCTCACCGGCACCATCACCGACGCCAGCTTCATCGGCGTCTCCACCCAGTACGTGGTGGACAGCCCCGGCTGCCCCGGCCTCGCCGTCTACGCGCAGAACGTCGACCGGGACGCCCGGCTGGTCCCCGGCACCGCCGTCGTCCTGCACTGGAACCCGGCGCACACCTTCGGCCTCGATGCCACGCAGGACATCGACGCGGGCGTGGAGAAGGTCGAGGAAGAGGTCTGATGGCGACCACCCTCGCCGAGGCGCCCGCGCCACCGGCGCCCGAGATCCCGGCGAAGCCGCCGCGCAAGCGGGGCCGCTGGACGCCGTACCTCCTGCTGCTGCCCGGACTGCTCTGGCTGGTCGTCTTCTTCGCCCTGCCGATGGTCTATCAGGCGTCCACCTCGGTGCAGACCGGCTCCCTGGAGGACGGCTACCAGGTCACCTGGCACTTCGCGACCTACTGGGACGCCGTCTCCGAGTACTGGCCGCAGTTCCTGCGCTCGGTGCTGTACGCCGGGTCCGCGACGATCCTGTGTCTGCTGCTGGGCTATCCGCTGGCGTATCTGATCGCCTTCAAGGCGGGCCGCTGGCGGAACGTGATCCTGATCCTGGTGATCGCGCCCTTCTTCACCAGCTTCCTGATCCGCACCCTGGCCTGGAAGACCATCCTCGCCGACAGCGGACCGGTGGTCAGCACGCTGAACTCGCTGCACCTCCTGGACGTCACCAGCTGGCTCGGCATCACCGCCGGGGACCGGGTGCTGGCCACCCCGCTCGCGGTGGTGTGCGGTCTGACGTACAACTTCCTGCCGTTCATGATCCTGCCGCTGTACACCTCTCTTGAGCGGATCGACGGGCGGCTGCACGAGGCGGCGGGCGATCTGTACGCCCGGCCCTTCACCACCTTCCGCAAGGTGACCTTCCCGCTGTCGATGCCCGGCGTGATCGCCGGCACCCTGCTCACCTTCATCCCGGCGACCGGCGACTATGTCAACGCCGATCTGCTCGGCTCGACCGACACCCGGATGATCGGCAATGTCATCCAGACGCAATTCCTGCGGATCCTGGATTATCCGACGGCCGCCGCGCTGTCGTTCGTCCTGATGTTCGCGATCCTCATCATGGTGACGCTGTACATCCGTCGGTCCGGCACGGAGGAGCTGGTCTAAATGGCCTTCGTCAACTGGCTCAAGCGCCACTTCGTCGTCATCGCGGGACTGATCACCCTCGGATATCTGCTGCTGCCGAATGTGATCGTCACGGTCTTCTCCTTCAACAAACCGAAGGGCCGCTTCAATTACGAGTGGCAGGAATTCTCGCTGGACGCCTGGAAGGACCCGTGCGGGGTCGCCGACCTGTGCGGCTCGCTCTCGCTCAGCCTCCAGATCGCCTTCTGGGCCACCCTCGGCGCGACCCTGCTCGGCGCGATGATCGCCTTCGCGCTGGTGCGCTACCGGTTCCGGGCGCGCGGCGCGGTCAGCTCGCTGATCTTCCTGCCGATGGCGATGCCCGAGGTGGTCATGGCCGCCTCGCTGCTCACGCTCTTCCTCAACATGGGCATCCAGCTCGGCTTCTGGACCATTCTCATCGCCCACATCATGTTCTGCCTCAGCTTCGTGGTGACGGCGGTCAAGGCGCGTGTGATGTCGATGGACCCGAGGCTGGAACAGGCCGCGCAGGATTTGTACGCCGGTCCCTTCCAGACCTTCATCCGGGTGACCCTGCCGATCGCGGCCCCCGGTATCGCGGCGGGCGCGCTGCTCGCCTTCGCGCTCTCCTTCGATGATTTCATCATCACCAATTTCAACGCGGGCTCGACCGTCACCTTCCCCATGTTCGTCTGGGGCTCGGCCCAGCGCGGAACGCCCGTTCAGATCAATGTCATCGGCACGGCGATGTTCCTGATCGCCGTACTGTTGGTCATGACCTCGATGGTCATCAGCAATCGCAGAAACAGGCAGAAGGCAAAGGCATAAGGAAAAGGCGCGAGGCAAAGGCACCTGGCTTTTGCCGCACGCCCCTGTAGGGAGTTGAAATCATGGCCCCGAGCGCCATGAGCCGTGACAGCAACTGGACGTCCTCGCTCGCCGAGGCCCAGCCGGTCCCGTACTGGCTGGACGACCCCGGCCGGCCGGCCCCCGAACCCGCCCTCACCGGCGCGAAGACCTGCGATCTGCTGGTCGTCGGCGGCGGGTACAGCGGACTGTGGACCGCGCTGATCGCCAAGGAGCGCGACCCCGGGCGCGAGGTCGTCCTGGTCGAGGGGCGCGAGGTGGGCTGGGCCGCCTCGGGCCGCAACGGCGGCTTCTGCGCCGCCTCCCTCACCCACGGGCTGGCCAACGGGCTGAGCCGCTGGCCCGACGAGATCCGAAAGCTCCAGGAGCTGGGCGCCCGCAACCTCGACGAGATCGAGGCGGCGGTCGCCCGCTACGGGATCGACTGTGAGTTCGAACGCACGGGCGAGCTGGATGTCGCCACCGAGACCTACCAGGCGTGGGAACTGCGCGACTGGTACGAGGAACTGGAGCGCGAGGGCCTCGCCGACGGACTCGAACTCCTGGACGCCGACGCGGTCCGCGCCCAGGTCGACTCCCCGACCTTCCGGGCGGGCCTGTGGGACCGCCGGGGCGTCGCCATGCTCCACCCGGCCAAACTCGCCTGGGGCCTCAAGCGCGCCTGCGCCGAACTGGGCGTACGCGTCTACGAGCACACCCCCGCGCTCGACCTCAAGCCGCACGGCGCCGGGATGGCCGTACGCACCCCCTACGGCTCGATCCGCGCCCGCAAGGTCGCGCTCGGCACGAACATCTTCCCCAACCTGGTCAAGCGGGTCCGCGCCTACACCGTGCCGGTCTACGACTACGCCCTGATGACCGAGCCGCTCACCGCCGAGCAGCTCGGCGCGATCGGCTGGAAGAACCGGCAGGGCCTCGGCGACTCCGCCAACCAGTTCCACTACTTCCGGCTGTCCGCCGACAACCGGATCCTGTGGGGCGGCTACGACGCGGTCTATCCGTACGGCGGTCAGGTGCGCGCCGAGTACGACGACCGGCCGGAGACCTACGCCAAGCTCGCCGGGCACTTCTTCACCTGCTTCCCGCAGCTGGAGGGCGTCCGCTTCAGCCACGCGTGGGGCGGCGCGATCGACACCTGCTCGCGCTTCTCCGCGTTCTTCGGCACCGCCCACCAGGGCAAGGTGGCCTACGCGGCGGGCTACACCGGCCTCGGCGTGGGCGCGACCCGGTTCGGCGCCGACGTCATGCTCGACCTGCTGGCGGGGGAGCGGACCGAGCGCACGGAGCTGGAGATGGTCCGCAAGAAGCCGCTGCCGTTCCCGCCGGAGCCGTTCGCCTGGACCGGGATCGCGCTCACCAAGTGGTCGCTGGCCCGCGCGGACGAGCAGGGCGGGCGGCGCAATCTGTGGCTGCGGACGATGGACCGGGTGGGGCTGGGCTTCGACAGCTGAGCGCCGCCCGGCGGGGTCCATGTGATCCGCTTCACTCCAACGGTTCGTCAGAACCGGCGTAATGCCCGGCAGGGACCTCCCTCTCCCTCATGACGCGAGCGCGTCGTCTCGACGAGAGGGAGGTCTTTGTCATGACAGGTGCCAAGACGGCGGTCGAATGGCTGGCATCCGTCGCACCCGATCCCGACGCCTGCCGCTGGGAGTGGGAGCGCAACCCCCTGGGGGTCGCCCTGCTGCCGGCGGGCCGGGCCTGGGACGTACTGATCCTGCCGGGCGAGCTGGGGTATCCGACCCTGGACGTCGTCACCCGCATGCCGGCCCGGCCGGGCCCGGTGCTGGTCGACTTCGGCGACGCCCGGATGGGGTTCCTGGTGCCGCCGGGCACCGCCGGCCGCTGGGTCGGCAAGGGCATCCGCACGGTGGGCGCCGGGACCTGGATCGTCGTCCCGTACCCGGGCCGGTCCCTGGGCGGGGTGCGCTGGCTGGTCCCACCGGACGGCTCCGGCACCCTCACCGATCCGGCCCTGCTGGAACTCGCCATGCACGAGGCGGCGGCGGGCCTGGCCATGGACGGCGACCGGGACCGGGACGGCTGAGCGGGGGCCAGTCGAACGGGCGCCCGATGGGCCGGTCGGTATGAAGTGAGCTGAAGCAACAGCAGGTGCAGTGTGCAGTGAAGTGGAGCCCGGTTCCTTCGAACCGGGCTCTTTCGCGGTGCCGGTGCCGGTGCCGGTGCCGGTGCCGGTGACGGCGGGTCGGCGGGGCCGGGCGGCGTTCGGTGCGCCCGCGAGGTCTTGACAACGGAATTGGTCTGGACCAAATTGTGTGCGCGCCCCCGTTCCGTCATTTCCTCATCCCCTCCCCCCTCTTGGCTTCGCTCCACCCCTCCGCTCCACCCCTCCCATTCCCTGTACGGAGGCACTCGTGGAACGCACACCCCGCACCACCCACCACACCCGTCGCCCCAGACCCCTCTTCCGGCGCGGCCTGCTCGCCCTGCTCATCACCGCGGCCCTCGCCGCCGCCGGACTCACGTCCACCGCCTACGCGGTCGACGTGGACCTCGCCCGCAACGGCGGCTTCGAGTCCGGCCTCACCAACTGGACCTGCACCAACGCGACGAACGTCAGCACCCCGGTGCGCACCGGCACCTCCGCCCTGCGCGGCACCCCGGCAGGCAGCGACAACGCCCGCTGCTCGCAGAGCGTGAACGTGCAGCCCAACTCCCAGTACACCCTGACCGGCCAGGTCCAGGGCTCGTACGCCTATCTCGGCGCCAGCGGCACCGGCACCACCGATGTGTCGGCCTGGACGCCGAACGCGCCGAGCTGGCAGCAGCTCAGCACCACCTTCCGCACCGGCGCGACCACCACGCAGGTCACGATCTACACCCACGGCTGGTACGGCACCCCCGCCTACTACGCCGATGACATCACCCTGGTCGGCCCCGGGGTGGACCCCGGCCAGCCGCCCGCCGTGCCGACCGGGCTCAGGGCCGGCACGATCACGTCGTCCAGCGTCGCCCTGTCCTGGACCGCGGTGACCGGCGCGACCAGCTACGCGGTCTACCGTGACGGCGTCCGCGTCCAGACGCCCACCGGAACGTCGGCCACGATCAGCGGGCTCACGCCTTCCACCCCGTACTCCTTCCAGGTCACCGCGGTCAATGACGCGGGGGAGTCGGCCCGTTCGGCGGTCGTCACCGCCACCACCACCGCCGGGGGCGGCGGCAACCCGGGCCAGCTCCCGCCGCACGCCCTCGTCGGCTATCTGCACGCCAGCTTCGCCAACGGCTCCGGCTACACCCGGCTCGCCGACGTCCCCGACAGCTGGGATGTCATCGATCTCGCGTTCGGTGAGCCGACCTCGGTCACCTCCGGCGACATCCGGTTCGAGCGCTGCCCGGTGACGGAGTGCCCGAACGTGGAGAGCGACGCCGAGTTCAAGGCAGCGATCCAGGCCAAGCAGGCGGCCGGCAAGAAGGTGCTGATCTCCATCGGCGGCCAGAACGGCCAGGTGCAGCTCGCCACCACCGCCGCCCGGGACAAGTTCGTCGAGTCCGTCTCCCTGATCATCGACGAGTACGGTCTCGACGGCCTCGACATCGACTTCGAGGGCCACTCCCTGTCCCTCAACACCAACGACACCGACTTCAAGAACCCCACGACCCCGGTGATCGTCAACCTCATCTCCGCGGTGCAGACCCTCAAGGCCAAGTACGGCGAGGACTTCGTGCTGACCATGGCCCCGGAGACGTTCTTCGTGCAGCTCGGCTACCAGTTCTACGGCACCGGCCCGTGGGGCGGCCAGGACCCGAGGGCGGGCGCGTACCTGCCGGTCATCCACGCCCTGCGCGACGACATCAGCCTGCTGCACGTCCAGGACTACAACTCCGGCCCGATCATGGGCCTCGACAACCAGTACCACACCATGGGCGGCGCGGACTTCCACATCGCCATGACCGACATGCTGCTCACCGGCTTCCCCGTGGCGGGCAACCAGAACAACATCTTCCCGCCGCTGCGCCCCGACCAGATCGCGATCGGCATGCCCGCCTCGGTCAACGCGGGCAACGGCTACGTGGCTCCGGCCGAGGTCACCAAGACCCTGGACTGCCTCACCAAGAAGACCAACTGCGGCTCGTACACGACCCACGGCACCTGGCCGGATCTACGCGGCCTGATGACCTGGTCGATCAACTGGGACCGCTTCGCGAACTGGGAGTTCCAGCGGACCTTCGACAGCTACTTCCCCTGACCTGAACGCGGGCGCGGGTCCCCCTGTCGCCTTCGGGCGGTAGGGGGCTCTTCCTGCGCAGCTCAGGTGCGCTCACCCAGGGCGGCACGCAGCCAGTCCAGCGGCGCCTGGGCCAGCAACGCATCGGCGAGGCGCCGCCCGGACTCCGTGACGATCCGGGCCCGGCTGTTGTCCACCCACCGCTGGGCCGCCTCGTACCCCTGTGCCCGGTACTCCAGCCCCTGCACCATGCACTCCAGCCTGTCCGCGTCGCGCGCGCAGACGGCCTCGGGTGTCTCGCCCGCCTCGTACTCGGCGACCACGGCCCGGATCGCGCCGCGCAGCACCTCCGGCATGCCGGCCGTCTGGTCCGCCGTCACCGCCTCGGGATCACCCGGCGCCGCGTACTTCTTCCCCAGATGATTCACATCGCCCGTGCGCGTCTCCTGGGAGTCGTGCCACACCGCCAGGTGCGCGGCCCGAGCGGCGTCCGCGCCCTCCAGAGTCGCGATGACCGAGGCGATGACAGAGGTCCGCCAAGCGTGCTCGGCGACGCTCTCGGGGTCCCGGACCCCCGCCATCCACCACCCTGTCCGGCGTGCCGACTTCAAGGTGCCGGCCTCCCACAGGAAGTGGGCCACGTCCGCCAGATCCTGATCACCCACGGGTTCCCCTTTCACGCCTCGGCGAGGCGGGTTGCGTACCTGATGCCCGCC
This sequence comes from Streptomyces sp. NPDC056734, assembly GCF_042790455.1. Taxonomy (NCBI): domain Bacteria; kingdom Bacillati; phylum Actinomycetota; class Actinomycetes; order Kitasatosporales; family Streptomycetaceae; genus Streptomyces; species Streptomyces sp. NPDC056734. Next base: position 77,750 of record NZ_JBHTZD010000009.1, on the reverse strand, counting down.
GGCTCCCGCCGGGCCCGCGGCGAAAGCCGGGAGTCATCCAACACGTCTGCCGTGGCTACACATCGGCCACCGGCTCCGCGCCATGGGCCTGCGCGATTGCGTCGATCCGCCGGGCCAGATCGAAGTCGTCCGCCGTCAGCTTGTGCCCGGCATCATGGGTGGTGATTCCGAAGCGGATCTTGCCCCACCGCAGATCGATGTCCGCGTGATGGCCGATCAGCCGCTCCACATCCGCAACGTGAACGATCATCGCGACCCCGCCGTGATACCGGATCGCGTACGAGCGGGTGATCTCGTCACCGACCCGCCGCCACCCGGGTGTCTCCGCCAGCGCGGCCTCGATCTCGGTCTCCGACAACGGCACCGCGTCCGACACGGTCAGCTCCCCTCGGTCGCCGGAGTCACCATCAGGCGCCGGTTCGTCGGCCGATGGCCAGCAGGTGGGAGCTGGCGGCGAGCAGTTCGGGGTACGGCTCGGCCAAGCGGGCCGCGGCGAGCGCCGATTCGAAGAGCGGGCCGTCGCGGAGGTCGGCACCCGTGGTGCGCTCGGCGGCGGCGAGCATGGACCAGGCCGGGCCCTCGATGCCGAACACCTCGGCGTCGTCGAAGCCCGCTTCGGACACCTCGTCGCGCAACTGCTCGCCGCTGTGGAAGTAGGCCGCGGTGAATGCCTTCCGCCCGTCGTGGATCTGCGAGGCGAGGATGCCACCGACGCTCTCCCGCATGGCCTCCTGGTGAAGGTGCGCGAAGGCGGCGTGCTCGAAGAGGGACGCGTAGCGGTTGATGCCCGCGGCCGCGAGGATGCCGCTGGGCTTGAGCACGCGGTGGGCCTCGGCGAGGGCCTGAGCGCGGTCCGCGCGCTCGATCAGGTGGTAGAGCGGCCCCAGCAGAAGCACCACGTCGTACGAGTGATCCGCCGCGGTGAGATGGCGGGCATCACCGAGTTCGACGCCGGCGCCGGTCCGTGCGGCCTGCTCGATGTGCCGGGCGACCGGGTCGACCAGGTGCACGCTGTACCCGTCCTCGACGAGCCAGCGGGCATGGGCCCCAGGCCCGCCGCCGACATCGAGGATCCGCGCGGGCGGCGCGGGGAGATAACGGCGGAGCAGTTCCTGGGTGCGTACCATCTCCAGTCTGCCGTCGGCCGTCGTACTCAGCCGGTCCTCCTCGTCGGCCGACGTGTAGTACCTCACGATCTCCGGAGCTACCTCGATTCCCGTCATGGGGGCATTGTGGTGACCGCACCTGCCCGCTGTCATGCCCGGCGGGCGCGCGGCCCCGTACGGGGTGCGCAGCCCACAGAAAACTCACGCCAAATTCGTCCCGCCCCATACTCTGGCAGTGCCTGGCCGTTCAGAGATTGGGGCGAGACGATGTCATCGGATGCCACCCCGGAGCCGTACGCAGACCCGCTGAAGTTCGGCCAGCGGGCCCAGATTCTCCGCGAGCGCAAGGGCATGACCCGCGCGCAGCTCGCCGATCTGATCGGTGTCTCACCCCACACGCTGAAGAAGATCGAGAACGGGCAGCAGAAAGCCCCCGGAATCGACACCGTGCTGCGGATCGCCGAGGCCCTGCGGGTGCGCGAACTCTCCGAGCTGACCGGCCATCCGGACATGAACGTCGACCTCTTCATCGGCCCGGGCCACCCACGCCTCGCCGCCGTCAAGGCCGCGATCGACGACTTCTCCCTCACCTCGGAGACCGAACCCCCGCCGATCGCCCATCTGGAGGCCCGCCTCCACGCCGCGTGGAAGGCCCGCCACGAGGCCGGGAACCACCGCGAAGCGATCGGCCGACTCCTCCCGGAGCTGATGCGCGACGCCCAGGCCCTCGCGCGGAACGCCGACAGCGCGGCCGACCGCCGTCGTACGCACGCGCTTCTGTCCCAGACGTACTCGCTGTCACAGTTCTTCATCGCCTACCAGCCCGACAGCGCTCTCCTCTGGCGCGTCGCCGAGCGAGGCATGGTCGCCGCACAGGATTCCGGCGACCCGCATGCCGTCGGGGTCGCCGCCTGGCTTCTCGGCCAGGCCCATCGCGACAGCGGGCCCCGGCACTACGACGCGGCCGACGCCGTCAACATGGACGCGGCGCGGTTCCTGGAACCGCTGCTGCCCGACGCGGACGACGACATTCTCGCCATCGCGGGCGCCCTGGAGTTCGAACTCGGGTACACGGCGGCCCGGCGCCGCGCGACGGGTACGGCGTGGCGGCACTGGGACAGGGCGAACGACATGGCCGCGCGGCTGCCCGCCGGGTACTACCACCCGGTCACCTCGTTCTCGCGGGCCATCATGGGTGCCCACGCCGTCACGGTCGCGGTGGAGCTGCATCAGGGCGGCGAGTCCGTCCGGCAGGCGGCACGCGCCGACGAGATGACCATCCCGTCGAGGCCGCGCCGGGCCCGGCACCGGATCGAGGAGGCGCGCGGCTACTACCTGGACGCGCAGCCCGATGTGGCGATCGCGACGCTGGAGAAGGCGTTCCGGGCGGCTCCGGAGACGATCCGTTACAACGGCTATGCCCGCAGGATCATTCTGGAGGAAGTGGAATCGAAGCAGGCTCCCAGGCGGCAGCGCGCGGCGGCACTGGCGGAGAATGTCGGGCTGCTCGCGGCCTAGATACGAGGGGACCGGATTCCGGTCCTCGGTGAGGTCCGGGCGCCTCTACGGTCTCGTGGGTGAAGGGATCACCACGACCGTGGAGGCGTAACCATGTCGGCCGATACCACGACCACCCTTGAGGCGACCGCCTTACTTGCTCTCCCGTCCTGGGACGCCCTCACCGACGCCCAGACGCGGGGCGCGGTCTGCGTCTGGGACACCACCGAGCAGCCGCTGACCACCGAAGCCGCCGTCGATCTCCTCCTCATCCGCCGCCACCACGCGCCGCCCACCAGTCATCGGGGGAAGCCGTGACCGGGACCGGGCGGGACCGTGGGTGCCCCGGTCACGGGCGGGGCGGGGCGGTGGCGCGGTGAACGTCGGCAGTTGGCCCGAGCCGGGCACCTCCCGTATGACCATCGAGACGTACCGGGTCGGCCCGGACGGTGTGCGGACCGGCCCCACCGTGCGGCGCACCTACCGGCCCTCTCCGGGTCCGCTCGCCGTCGTCTCCCACCGCTGGCCGCCGTGCCGCTGCCCCCGCTGCCGGTCCGGCCGGGGGCCACGGTCCGAGGCTCCGGAGTCCTTGGGGTGGGAGGGGTGAGGTGGTGTCACCCCTCGGGGCTTCCGTCCGAACGGCCCGGACACCGGGAGTCGGAGCACCGGAAGCCCGTCCCCTCTCCGTACCGGACCGCTGGCCCGGCCACTCCCCCCCGACCCCGCCAGGGCCCCGCTCAGCTCTCAGAAACCCCGTGTCCCGGGTACGCGCGGGTGCATTTGTCCAGCACCCGCACATAGCACAGCAACAGCGCCGCGCCGAGGCACCAACTCGCCACCACGTCCAGCGGCCAGTGATAACCCCGGCGCACCAGCCCGTACGACACCCCGGCGACCGCCACCCCGCAGCACAGCACCAGCGCCCGGCGCGCGGTCGCCCGGCGCAGCCAGGGCAGCAGGAGCAGTGCGACGGCCCCGTAGGCGACGAGCGCGGTCGCCGTGTGACCGGACGGGAAGTAGCCCGTCGCCGGCGGCACGGCAGGCGTGCCCGGCCGGTCGGTGAACACCTTGACCGGTACGACGATCAGCGGCACCAGGGCCATGAGGACAAGGGCGCCCAGCGTCGGGAGCCACCACCGCTCCGCCCCCGCCACCCGCGCCCGCCACGCCGCCCAGCCCGCGGCGAGCGCCAGCACCGGCACGGCCACCTGCACATTGCCCAGGTCGGAGAGCAGCTCCGAGAACCGGTCCGGATGGATCAGCCCCCGGCTCATCCTCTCGTCGAGCCCGATCAGCCATCCGTCGGCCATCACTTGCCAGGTGAGCAGCAGGAAGACGGCGACGAGGACCGAGGGGAGGACGAGGACGCGGGCGACGCTGAGCGGTGGCACGGGGTACAGCTTGGCAGCCGAGCGGGACAAGCCGGTAACGGGACGGGGCGGCCGGTAACGGGACGAGGCGCTCCATCCCACATCATGAACCGCATCTTCTTACAGTTGACTCAGTCCAAACTCGCCATTAGCTTGGCTTGAAGGAGTCAGGCAGCCCGGCGACATCAGGGCACACCCCCTCCCCCCTCCCCGCCGCCCTCGGTGTCGAGCGGCGCGCGCCCCGTCCGGCCAAGTGCCGATCCCCGCAATGGAGTTGACCATGACCTGCTACGACTGTGTCCTGGAGGACCGCACCGGCACGCCCGCCATCGGCGTCTGCGCGCGCTGCGGACTGGCCGCCTGCCAGGACCACGCCCGTGTCCTCACCTCCCTCATCTCCCAGGTCAACGGCATGGGGGTGTCCACCGGCCCGGTGCCCGCCCGCCGGTTCGTCTGCACCGCCTGCCACACCGCGGAGACCGCGTACTGACCCGCCCCCGGTGATGTCCGGAACCGAGGGCGCGAGGGCCGTCCCTGCGATGTGAATGGGTCCATTACCGGGCGACCATTGACATATCGCCACCGGTCACCGCATCGATTGGAGTTCCCCGTGAGTGAGGTCATCGCGGGTGTCGAGATCCCCGAAACCACCGTCGTCACCGAAGCCACCGAACTGATCCGGGCCACCACCACCTCCCTGATCTTCCACCACTCCCGCCGGGTGTTCGTCTTCGGCACCCTCCAGGCCCGCGCCCTGGACCTGAAACCCGATCCGGAACTGCTCTACGTCGCCGCGCTGTTCCACGACACCGGTCTGGTGCCGCCCTACCGCAGCGACGACCAGCGGTTCGAACTCGACGGCGCCGATCAGGCCCGCGCCTTTCTGCGGGACCACTCCTTCTCCGAGGCCGACGCGCGGCTCGTCTGGACCGCCATCGCCCTGCACACCACCCCGGAAGTGCCGTGGAAGATGGCCCCGGAGATCGCCGCGACCACGGCCGGAGTGGAGACGGACGTGCTCGGCATGCGCCTGGGCAATCTCACCGCCGCGGACATCGCCGAGGTGACCGAGGCCCACCCCCGCCCCGACTTCAAGAACCGCATCCTCCAAACCTTCACCGACGGCTTCCGGCACCGCCCCGACACCACCTTCGGCACGGTCAACGCCGATGTCCTGGAGCACTTCGTCCCCGGCTACCGCCACCTCGACTTCGTCGACGTCATCCAGAACTCGGCCTGGCCCGAGTGACCGACTCGTACACTTCGGGCGTGGCATTCGTGAGCACCCCGCACCGCTTCCTGTGACCGGGAGCCCCGAGGGCGACGTCACCCGACGTCGCCCTCTTCGTCGCGCCCACCCGGCGCGACCGCCTCCACCTCACCCCAGCCCGGAGTGCCGATGCCCACGCCGCTGCCCAGCTCTCAGCCCACCCCGAAGCTCATCCCCCCTCTCCCCGCCCCCCTCGACCGCATCCTCGACCTGCTCCGCTGCCCACCCTGCGGTGCCGGACTGCGCCCCGTCGCCCGCGCCCTGCGCTGCCCGGCGGGCCACACCTTCGACCTCGCCCGCCAGGGTTACGCCGCGCTCCTCACCGGCACCCGTGCAACCAGCGCGGACACCCAGGCCATGGTCAGCGCCCGCACCGCCTTCCTGGCCACGGGCCACTACGCCCCCCTCCACCGCGCGGTGAGCGACCTGGCGGCCGACGCCGCGCCTGACCGGCGTACCGTCGCGGACGCCCCGCCAGACCGCCCCACCATCCTGGACGCCGGATGCGGCACCGCCCACTACCTCGCCGCCGTGCTCGACGCCCTCCCCGGCGCCCGCGGCCTGGGCCTGGACGCCTCCGTGCCCGCCCTGCGGAAGGCGGCCCGCGCGCACCCCAGGGCCGCGGCGGTGGCCTGGGACGTCTTCCGTCCGTTCCCGCTGGCCGACGCGGCGGCCGATGTCCTGCTGAACGTGTTCGCGCCGCGCAACCCGGCCGAGTTCCACCGGGTGCTGCGCCCGGACGGACGGCTCATCGTGGTCCGCCCGACCGCCCGTCACCTCACCGAACTACGCGAGCGACTGCCGACGGCGGTCACGGTCGACCCGGCGAAGGAGACCCGACTGAGCCGGACCCTGGACCCGTACTTCGCACCCGTCCGCACCGAGCGGATCGAGTACGGGATCCAGCTGACCGGGCGTGAGGCCCGCGACCTCGTGGCGATGACCCCGAACGCGCGGCATCTGAGGCACGCGGATGCCGTCGGTGACGGATGGCTGCCGCGGGAAGGACGCCTCACCGTCTCCGTGCTGGCCGGTGTCTACCGGCCCCGGCCCCAGCCCCGACGGGACTGAACCCCCGACGGAGGTCACGACGTCGTACGCGCCGCCTCCTTGAAGCGGCGGCAGTCACCGCACAGCCCCCACCACGTGATCTCGGCCTCGTCGACGACGAAACCCTTGCTCTCGACGAGGTCCAGACACGGCGCCGCGCCCACACTGCAATCGACGTCCTCGATCCGGCCACAGCTGCGGCACACCAGGTGATGGTGATTGTCGCCCACCCGCAGCTCGAAGCGGGCCGGGGAGCCCGCGGGCTCGATACAGCGGATCAGCTCGACCCTGGTCAGATCCTCCAGCACGTTGTAGAGGCCCTGCCGGGACAGACCGCTCGGGGCGCCCCGGCCCACCCCGATCCGCGCCTCGATCTCCGACGCGGTCGAGTGCGGATTGCCCAGCAGGGCGGTCAGCACAGCGCGGCGCTGGGACGTACTGCGCATCCCCTTGCCCTTGAGCATGTCACCGGCCAGTTGCTCCGTGTCCATGATGTGCCCCACTTCTCCGACGGACTCATCGTCAAGGATGCGCACCATCTTGATTGTGTCAAATGTGACCGCCCGGCAGTGTCCCGTCGGGCAGTGTCCCGTCCGGCGGTGTCCCGTCCAGCAGCGTCCCGAGGATCTCCCGCGCATGCGTCCAGGGCAGCGCCGTACCCGCGTCCGCCAGCACATGCCGCCGCGCGCCCGGGATCCGCGCGGCGAGAGTGGCCCCGAGGTCCGGCGAGTGGAAGGGGTTCCCGTCGTCCGCGCTGTACCAGAGATCCACCGGCACCCGGATGTCCGCCGGGTCGAACGGCCAGCGCGTCGCCGCCAGTACCGTCTCGCGGGCGTACCCACCCGGCCCTCGCGCGAAGCCCTCCGCCAGCGCCCGCCGGTACGCCCGCCGGAACCCCGCATCACCGAAGACCCGGCGATCGTGCTCCCCGGGCACGCCCGTCACCACCTCGAACAACGCCTCCGCACTCGCCGCCTCGGCCAGCAGCCGCCCGGCCTTCTCCGGATCCTCCGCCGCCCGCCGCAGGACAAAGCGTGCCTCCGGCTCCAGCAGGCCCCCGAACGCCGGATGCGCCAGCTCGTCCGTCCCGGACACCACGGCCACCCCGGCCGTCAGCCCCGCCGCCGCGCAGGCCAGCGCGAAGGGCCCGCCGATCGAGTAGCCCACGGCGGCGAAACGGCCGAGCCCGCGGATCCGGGCCAACTCCCCGATGTCCTGGGCCCAGTCCCGCAGGGTCCAGCCGGGCAGCGCGTCGGACACCCCCAGCCCCGGCCGGTCGACGGTCACGAGCCGCACCCCGAGCGCGGCCACGGCATCCGTGTCCAGGCCCAGCCGGCGCCCGGTCGCCGACCCGGAGCACAGCAGCACGGGCACCCCCGGCTCCGGCCCCCACTCCGCCCAGCCCAGCCCCCGCCCATCGCCCAGCCGGACCCGCCCCACCCGCTCGGGCGCCCGCACCCCCATACGCCCCGACCCGGGACGCGCACTCGACCATGCCTCGGACATGCCCCCACCGTACGTCCAGATTGGACTAACGCCAATCTAGCCAATCCAGACGAGGGCCCCTGAGCCCCCGCCCCTAAGCCCCAGCCCCTAAGCCCCTGGATGCGGAATCCGCGCCCGCAGATACAGCGACGACGCCCCCCGCCCGCTCCGCCCCTCCGGTATCTCCGACGGCGACTCCCAGTACGAGTGCGTCACCGCGCTCCACCAGATCGCGAAGTTGCCCGCCAGCTCGTCCACCGTGCACTCGCGCGCCACCCGCATCGTCGCCCGGTCGTCCCACCGGCAGACCAGCCGCCCCGGCCGGGCCTCCCGCGCCAGCGCCTTCAGCCTGCGCTCCAGGCCGACCGCCGTCAGCGGCTCCTCCGAACCCCGCACGGCATCACCGGGCCGCCCCGACGGCGGTACGTCGTACCGGTACACCCACACCTCACGCGCCCCGCCCCGCTCGGTGAGCGTCCACCCCCACACCGCCTGCGCGGCGACCACCAGATGCCGTTTCGACTGCTCCCGCCGGCGCGTCGCGTCCCGCTCGGCCCGCTCCCGCCACCGCCGGTTCAGCTCCTGCTGCCGGCGCCGCCGTTCGGCCTGCTCGGCGGCGCGGCGCCGCTCGATCTCCGCGATCACCGGCCGGTACGCCCGCACCGCGCCCCGCAGCACCTCCCGGCAGCGCTCGGCGGCCAGCGCCCGTCGCCGGGCCGCGCCCGGCAGGAACCGGTTGCGCAGACTCGTACGGGCCGCCGCCCGCGCCCGCTCGGCCGCCACCACCGTCTCCTGGAAGCGCCGGGTCGCCAGCCGCCAGGCACCGTGCTCGTCCGGGGTGGCCGCCACCGAGTCCGCGGGACCCCAGCCGACGCCGCCCGGTGGTCCGTCGGCGAGCCGGGTGAACATCGCGTCGACCGGCTCCCCGAAGCTGCCGCCGACTTGATGGGCCAGTTCCCGCAGGACAACGCGACCGCTCGTGGACATCGCAGGGTCTCCCTCCCGATGGGGTCACGACGCCACAGGGTCCGGCGTACCGCACGACGCGGGGAAGGGCGGACAGGCGGCGCACAGAGGGCGGCGACGGGGGCATGACCGGGAGACGGGCGCGGAGCGGGGCGGCCGGCCGTCCAGCCCTCCGACGGCCGGAAATCACCGTCGTACGGGTCCGGCGGCATCCCAGGAACCCAGCGGGTGTCCCAAGAACCCACCGGGCATCCCAGGAACCCAGCGACGTAACTCAGGAACAGGAACCCAGAAGGCACCGGCACATCGAAGACCCTGGGACGCCAAAGGGCCGGCACACGGGGGGGTGTGTGCCGGCCCTTCATGGGCGTGCCGTCCGGGGCAACCCCCGTGAGCCGCTCTCGCGGGCGTCACGGTGGTGTTCCGCGTCGGCCGTCCGGAAAGGATCGTCGCACGCCCCGGGGGGTGTGGGGCGGGCGACCGTCCGATCCTGAAGAGATTCCGGAGCCGAGGCCCCGGGTGCGTGCGCGAGGCACGACCAGGTCGAAGCTGGGGAGGCCCCGGCCTGATACCGCCCACAGTCCCCTGTGGACGGGTGTCTCTCTCATCCGGGACGAACCTACGACAGGGGATCCGGCGAGGACACCCCGAACCGCGTCCCGCCATCCACCGCGCACACCTTCTTCACACCCGTGCCGCCGTGCGGGGGCCGTCCGCAGCTGCCCCCGCACGACCGCTGAGCTGCCCCGACGCGCCTCAGACGCGCGTGAACGCCTGCTCGATGATGTCCAGGCCCTCGGTCAGCAGGTCGTCGCCGATCACCAGCGGCGGCAGGAAGCGCAGCACGTTGCCGTAGGTGCCACAGGTCAGGACCAGCAGGCCCTCGGCGTGGCACGCCTTGGCCAGCGCACCGGCCGCCTCCGGGTTCGGCTCCTTGGTCGTACGGTCCTTGACCAGCTCGATCGCGATCATCGCGCCCCGGCCCCGGACCTCGCCGATGATGTCGAACTTCTCCGCCATCGCGGTGAGCCGGCCCTTCATGACCGTCTCGATGTGCCGCGCCCTGGCGTTGAGGTCCAGCTCCTTCATCGTCTCGATGGCGCCGAGCGCGCCCGCGCAGGCGACCGGGTTGCCGCCGTAGGTGCCGCCCAGGCCACCGGAGTGCGGGGCGTCCATGATCTCGGCGCGACCGGTGACGGCGGCCAGCGGCAGCCCGCCCGCGATGCCCTTGGCGGTGGTGATCAGATCCGGGACGATCCCCTCGTCCTCGCACGCGAACCACTGCCCGGTACGGCAGAAGCCGGACTGGATCTCATCGGCGACGAAGACGATCCCGTTGTCGTTGGCGTACTTCACGATGGCCGGCAGGAAGCCCTTGGCCGGCTCGATGAACCCGCCCTCGCCGAGCACCGGCTCGATGATGATCGCGGCGATGTTGTCCGCGCCGACCTGCTTGGACATCTGGTCGATGGCCTGCGCGGCGGCCTCGGGCCCGGCGTTCTGCGCACCGGTCGGCCAGCGGTAGCCGTAGGCCACCGGAACCCGGTAGACCTCGGGCGCGAACGGCCCGAAGCCGTGCTTGTACGGCATGTTCTTCGCGGTCAGCGCCATGGTGAGGTTCGTACGGCCGTGGTAGCCGTGGTCGAACACCACGACCGCCTGCCGCTTGGTGTACGCGCGGGCGATCTTGACGGCGTTCTCGACGGCCTCGGCGCCCGAGTTGAACAGCGCGGTCTTCTTGGCGTGGTCGCCCGGCGTCAGCTCGGCGAGCGCCTCGGCGACCTCCACATAGCCCTCGTACGGCGTGACCATGAAACAGGTGTGGGTGAAGTCGGCGAGCTGCGCGGCGGCCCGGCGTACGACGGCCTCGGCGGAGGCGCCCACCGAGGTCACGGCGATACCGGAACCGAAGTCGATCAGCCGGTTGCCGTCGACGTCCTCGATGATGCCGCCGCCCGCCCGCGCGGTGAACACCGGCAGCACCGAGCCCACGCCCGCGGCGACCGTCGCGGTACGGCGGGCCTGAAGCTCCCGCGACTTCGGGCCGGGAATGGCGGTGACGACGCGGCGCTCCTGCGGAAGTGCGGTCATGGGGGCTCCCTGTGATCGTGCGTTCGGGGCAGGTCGAGGGTGGTGCTTTTCGGACGCTTGCCTTCTTTTTCTCGCAGGCTAGGGCGGTCGGCGGGGGCTGGGCATGCTCCATGTGGGCGTTTTCGGCGGGGCGGGTTGTCCGCGGTGGACATACCCGCCACCGGCCGCCGGGCGAGGGGTCCGCCGGGACCCGGCCGCGTATGCGGTGAACTCCCCTTGCGGGGGCGTTAGATTGACTCGCGGACGGTGGACGGAACGGCTGCTCAGGGGGCAAGGCGATGGACAGCGACGGGACCCAGGACGCGCGGGGCACGCACGCCGACCCCGTACCCCGCCCGGCGGCACCACCGGACGCGTCCCCGGTACCGCCCCGGCCGTCCGCGGTACCGCCCCGGCCGTCCCCGGCACCGCCCCGGCCGGACCGGGCGCCGGGGGTTCCCCCGAGGCCGCCCGCCGACCCGTACGGCACGCCGCCCCACCAACGGCCGGTGCCCGACGCGTACGGCACCACCCCGCTGCCCGCGGAGGCGTACGGCACCACCCCGCTGCCCGCGGAGGCGTACGGCACCCCCCCGCCCCCCTCCGCCATGGCCGGCTGGCTGGACACCCCCCGGCCCGCTGCCCGCCCCGGGATCTGGCGGTTCGGGCACCGTCCGGCGCAGGACGCGGGCGGGGCCGAGCGGCTGGCGCCGATCACCGTCGTCGGGCTGCTGATCCCGCTCGTCGTGGGGCTGCTCCTGTGGTCGCTGTGGCGGCAGGGCGGGCTCCCGTACCAGTTCGCCCCGCTGCGGCTGGTCACACCGGACGACTGGTGGTGGGGCGGCACGATCGCCTCGCCGCAGGGCATGGAGGGCAGCGAGGCCCGGGTCGTCTACGACGGGGTCTTCTTCGCCGCGCTCGTCTACGGCGTCGGCCGCCTCGGCAGCTGGCCCGAGGTGATCCGGTACTACATCGGACGCCGCCCGCAGCCCGCGCGGGCCCTGCTCGCGCTGCTCGCCGCGCTGATCGTGCTGAGCCTCGTCTTCCCGGACGCGTTCCCCGGCGCGGGCTGGGACCCGCTGCCCGTGGTCGCCCCCCTGTTCTCGCTGGTCGTCCTCATCTCCGGCGGCTACGACCTGTTCACCTCCCAGCTCTTCGTCGACTCCCTGTACGGCCTGATCACCCTGCTGGTGGTGCTGCCCTTCGCCCGGATCGGCGGCTGGCTGCCGTACGCCCGCGCCCTGCTCACCGCCCGCCGGGAGCGGCAGCCGGTCGCCGGGCCCGTCGAGCCGCCCCGCTCGCAGTGGCCCGAGCTGCGCCGCGCCGGACAGCGCCAGGCGGCCGACCTGCTCACCGCCGAGGTCCACACCGGCCGGATGAACGACGTCGACTGTGCCCGTGTCGACCGTGCCTGGACCCGCGCCGGGAAGGACGGCACCGGCCAGGCGGCGTTCACGGACACGGTGCTCCGGCACGGCGCCGCCGCCTGGGCGCACCCCTCCGGCGCCCGCGACCTCCCGGGCCGTACCGTCCCGCACGATCCGCTCGCGGGGCAGGTACGGATCGGGCGGTGGAGCACCGGGGACCGGGTCCCGGCCGCCTACCGGGGCGCGGGCGCCGCGCTCGGCCCGGATGTGCTGGCCACGTCCCTGCTGGTGGTCGGCCCGTCCGGCGCGGGCAAGACCCGGCGGCTGATCGAGCCGGTCGTCGAGTCCCTCGCGCTCGGCGCGCTCACCGGCGCCGGCTCCGTCGTCGCCGTCTCGGCCGCGGGCACCCGGCTCGGCCCCGACACGTCGTACGACGTCGTGGTACGGATCGGCGACCCCGCCTCCCTGCACGACCTGGACCCCTACGCCGAGGCCGACGACCCCGACGACGCGGCCGGGATCCTCGCCGAGGCGCTCGTCGGCGACGTGGAGGCGATCGGCAACCAGAGCGCCGCCACCGCCCTCGCCCAGCTCCTCGGCCCGTACCGCGCGGTGCACGGCCGCTTCCCGCCGCTGCCGGTGCTGCGCGAACTGCTCGACGGCGAGCCCGCCGCCCTCACCGCGCTGCGGGACGCGCTGCCCGGCGAGGGACACCCGGTCATGCGGCGCGAACTGGACGCCCGGATCCGGCAGAGCGGCACGGCCGCCGACGTCGGCCCGGCCCTCGCCGGCCGGCTGGCCCTGCTGGACCGCCCGGTGTTCGCGAACTTCTTCGGCGCGGGCGGCCCAGGCGGCGAGGGTGGCCGGGGCGGCCCAGGCGGCGCCACCCCCCGCCCCTTCTCCCTGCGGGCCGTCGCCCACCACCCCCTCCGGGTCCGTATCGACCTCCCCGAACGCGGCCACGAGGAGGCGTCCCGGCTGCTCACCCGCCTGGTCCTCGCCCAGTTCACGGCGGTCGTACGGGACGGGCGGCGCGCGCACTTCGCCGCCCTGGTCCTGGACGACGCCACCGGCACGGTCACCGCCGAGTCGGTCCGCCGCGTCCAGCGGCTGCGGTCGCAGAACGCCGGGGTGGTGCTGGCGCTGCGCACCATCGGCGACGTACCGGAGCCGCTGCACGGTCCGCTGTTCGCGGCCGTCGGCTGCCGGATGGCGTTCTCCGGGGTGAGCACCTGGGACGGCGGCCGGTTCGCGCAGGCGTGGGGCACCGAGTGGGTGGAGACCCGCGAGGTCGCCAAGCACACCGTCTTCGCCGACCAGCCGATGACCCGCGCGATCCACGCCCTGCGCAAACTGGTCACCGGCCGGGCGGTCACCACGGACGCGGTCACCGTCCGCCAGGTGGAACGCGAACGCTGGTCCGCGTCCCAGCTCGCCCATGAGCTGCCCCCCGGCCACGCGGTGCTGTCCCTGACCGACGCCCGCGGCGAACACGCGCCCCCGGGCCTGGTGGAGCTGGGAGCCTGACCGGCGGCGGGGCGGGGGGCGTCTTACCGGTTGTCCTACTGGTTGTCCGGTGGGGTTGTCTTCAGGGCCAGCCAGAGTTCCATGCGGACGTCCGGGTCGTCCAAGGAGCGGCCCAGGATCTCTTCCACCCGGCGCATGCGGTAGCGCAGGGTGTGGCGGTGGACGCCCAGGTCGGCGGCGGCGGCGTCCCATTGGCCGTGGTGGGAGAGCCAGGCACGGAGAGAGGCCACCAGGTCGCCCCGGCCGGTGGCGTCGTGGTCGCGGAGGGCGCGCAGCAGGCCGTCGGCGAAGGCTCGTACGGCGTCGTCGGCCAGGAGGGGGAGGACCGAGCCCGCCGCCAGCTGGTCGTGTTCGACCAGGGTCCTGCCCCGGCGCCGGGCGACGGACAGGGCCTGCTCGGCCTGTTTGTACGCCGTGGCCGTGGCCGTGGGGCCGGTGGGGGCCGACATGCCGATGGACAGCACGGCGTCCTCGTCCCGGGCGCCGCCCACCTGGTCCGCGCAGGACGTCGCCACCACGCCCCCGTCCGCCGCGAGGACCACCAGACGCTCCCCCTCGGGGACCACGAGGATCACCTCACCGGCGTGCGCGGCGGCCGTCTCCAGGGCTTCGGGGAGCGGGGCGATGGAGGCAGGCGGGCCCTCCGCCAGGAGGAGGCGGAAGGGGGCGTCCAGGAGTGGGCCGTACAGGTCGCCCGCCACCGCCCGGGCGTGGTCCGGTTCGCCCGCCAGGAGCATGCGCAGGACCGCCGTGCCTATGCGCTGCTCCGCCGCGTGCAGGGCGCGGGAGCGTTCCGTGGTGAGGGTGAGCAGGGCGATGGCCGAGTGGACCGCGTAACGCTCGGCCGTGCCCAGGGCGGCGGCCGTGCCGACGGCGAGGGCGGCGTGCGGGCGGCGGCCGGTGCCCAGGGAGTGGAGTTCGACGCGGTCCTCGTGCTCGGGACCGCCGACGACCGCGCTCGCGGGGGCCGGGCGGTCGCGCAGGCGTTCGACGTCGGCGGTGAGCCGGGCCGCCCGGCGCCCCGCCCACCTCGGGGCCACGGCGACGACGGCGCCCGAGGCGTCGTACAGCGCCGCCCACCCGTCCAGCTGGCCCGCGAGGGCGGCGAGCAGGCCCTCGGGGCCGCCGGACAGGGCCTGGCGGGTCAGTTCGCGCTGGGCGGCGAAGCCCGCGGTGACCGCCCGGTACTGGTCAGCGGCGAGGGCCGCCGACACCGCCTTGGTGATCGCCACGAAGGGGGTACGGCGCGGCACCTCCAGCAACGGCAGCCCCTCCCGCTCGGCGGCGTCGAGCAGGGCCGGGGGGACCTCGTCGTAGTTCACGCCGACCGCGAAGCCCAGGCCGACCACACCCGCGCCGACCAGCCGGCGCACATACCGGGTCATGGCCTCCGGGTTCTCCGCGTCCAGCTTGAGGGCGGTGACCAGCAGCAGCTCGCCGCCCTCCATGTACGGCACCGGATCGGCCAGCTCACTGACATGCGCCCAGCGCACAGGGACGTCCAGCCGATCCTGCCCGGCCCGCACGGTCAGCCGGAGCGCGGAGTGCTGGGCAAGGGAGGCGAGCGTCGGTGGCATCCGGGGCCTGGCCTTCAGATCGGCGACGGGCAAGCGGTCAGCGATTGACGATTAGCCGTCATGTACGAACGACCACCCCCAATTCTGCCTCACCGTACGATCCCCCCAACCCCTCACAAGCCCACCCTGCCCCCCCCGGCTCACCCCCACCCCCTCAGGGGCGCGGGGAACTGCGCGACCAGCCCCCACGGCCCCGCACCCACACAACGACCGGCCCCCCCTCGGAGCCCGACCCCGGCTAGCCCTGAAAACCCCCGCTCACCCCACCCCCCCAGGGGCGCGGGGAACTGCGCGACCAGCCCCCACCCACCCGCACCCACCCCACAACCCACCCCACCCCCCACCCCCAGCTCCCCACCCATACGACATTCCGGCACACCCCCCACCCCCACCACTACACATCGGACAACCACCGCCCCCCACCCCCCACCCCTACGGTGGAAGCACCACGCGCACAACCCCATTCGCGGAAGGGCCGGACCCCACAATGACCGCCACGCACACCTTCTGGCTCGCCGGCCGCGAGGCCACCGGCGAAGACACCTTCGCCGTCACCTCCCCCTGGGACAACCGAACCGTCGGCACGGTCAGCATCCCCACCGACGCCCAGACAGAAGAGGCCGTAGCCACCGCCCACGCCGTCCGCGAGGACTTCGCCGCCACCCCGGCCCACGTACGCGCCACCGCCCTCGACCACGTGAGCCGCCGCCTGGCAACCCGCGCCGAGGAGATCGCGCAGCTCATCACCGCCGAGAACGGCAAGCCCCTCAAGTGGGCCCGAGGCGAGGTCGGCCGCGCCATCTCCGTCTTCCGCCTCGCCGCCGAAGAGGCCCGCCGCTTCAACGGCGGAGACGCCCAGCGCCTCGACACCGACGCCGGCGGCCAGGGCCGCCTCGCCCTGACCCGCCGCTTCCCCAAGGGCGTCGTCCTCGGCATCGCGCCCTTCAACTTCCCCCTCAACCTGTGCGCCCACAAGATCGCCCCGGCCATCGCCGCAGGCGTCCCGATCATCCTCAAGCCCGCCCCGGCCACCCCCCTCTCCGGCCTGATCCTCGGCGAACTCCTCGCCGAGACCGACCTCCCGGCCGGCTCCTGGAGCATCCTCCCGGTCCCCAACGACCGCATGCCCGCCCTGGTCCAGGACGAGCGCCTCCCGGTGATCTCCTTCACCGGCTCCGAGCAGGTCGGCTACGCGATCATGGACAGCGTGCCCCGCAAGCACTGCACCCTGGAGCTGGGCGGCAACGGCGCGGCCGTCGTGCTCGCCGATTACGCCTCCGAGGCCGATCTGGACTGGGCCGCGACCCGCATCGCGACCTTCTCCAACTACCAGGGCGGCCAGTCCTGCATCTCCGTGCAGCGCGTGATCGCCGACAGCGCGGTGTACGACCGTCTCCTCCCGAAGATCGTCGCCGCCGTCGAGGCCCAGGTCACCGGCGACCCCTCCGACGACACCACCGACGTCGGCCCGCTGGTCAGCGAGGACGCCGCCAGGCGCGTCGAGTCCTGGGTCGACGAGGCCGTCCAGAAGGGCGCGACCCTGCTCACCGGCGGCAAGCGCGACGGCGCCTCGTACGCGCCGACCGTCCTCACCGACGTACCGGCGGACGCCACCCTCGCCCGCGAGGAGATCTTCGGCCCGGTCCTCACCGTCCAGAGGACCGACGGCGAGACCGAGGCATTCACGGCCGTCAACTCCTCCAAGTACGGCCTCCAGGCCGGCGTCTTCACCCACGACGTCCAGACCGCCTTCCGCGCCCACCGCGCCCTGGAGGTCGGCGGCGTGATCATCGGCGACATCCCCTCCTACCGGGCCGACCAGATGCCGTACGGCGGCGCCAAGCTCTCCGGCGTCGGCCGCGAGGGCGTCCGCTACGCGATGGACGACTACACCTACGAGCGCGTCCTGGTCCTCACCGGCCTGGCCCTCTGACGCCCACCCCACCCCACGGCCGGAGCCCACTGTGCGGGGGCTCCGGCCGCACCCGTTTCCGCGCCCCCACCCCCGCGCGGCGGCCCGCGGACATCGGCCGAACGGCCCCGCGCAAGGTGGCCGCCCGGCCCGGGATCAGGTACCACGAACGGGTAGCACCCGTCGGTGACCCCATGGGGTCACAGCCCGCCCCATGGACCGAGATCCCGATGCACGGCGAGGTGAGCGTCATGTCCGCAGCCCCCACCCGGCCCACAGACCCC
Organism: Streptomyces sp. NPDC056734; assembly: GCF_042790455.1. Lineage (NCBI taxonomy): Bacteria > Bacillati > Actinomycetota > Actinomycetes > Kitasatosporales > Streptomycetaceae > Streptomyces > Streptomyces sp. NPDC056734. Next base: position 60,269 of record NZ_JBHTZD010000009.1, on the reverse strand, counting down.
ACCGATCCCACAGATCCCACCGGACCCAAAGGTCCCACCCAGCCCCCAGGACCCACCGGCCCCACCGACCCCACCGGCCCCACCGGCCCCACCCAACCCACCGTCTCCGAGCGCGAGGCCCGTCAGGTGGCGGAGGCGGCCCGGGAGCAGGACTGGCGCAGACCCAGCTTCGCCAAGGAACTCTTCCTCGGCCGCTTCCGCCTCGACCTCATCCACCCCCACCCGCTCCCGGACGACGACGACGTCCGCCGCGGCGAGCGCTTCCTCGCCGACCTGCGCACCTTCTGCGAGACCCGGATCGACCCCGCCGTCATCGAACGGGACGCCCGCATCCCGGACGAGGTAGTGAACGGCCTCAAGGAACTCGGCGCCCTCGGCATGAAGATCGACACCGAGTACGGCGGTCTGGGCCTCACCCAGCTCCACTACAACAAGGCCCTCGCCCTGGTCGGCTCCACCAGCCCGGCACTGGGCGCGCTGCTCTCCGCCCATCAGTCGATCGGCGTACCCCAGCCGCTCAAGCTCTTCGGCACCCAGGAGCAGAAGAACACCTTCCTGCCGCGCTGCGCCCGCACCGATGTCTCGGCGTTCCTGCTCACCGAGCCCGACGTCGGCTCCGACCCGGCCCGCCTCGCCACGACGGCCGTCCCGGACGGGGCCGACTACCTCCTCGACGGGGTGAAACTCTGGACCACCAACGGCGTGGTCGCCGACCTCCTCGTCGTGATGGCCCGCGTGCCGAGGAGCGACGGCCACAAGGGCGGCATCACGGCGTTCGTCGTCGAGGCGGACTCACCGGGCATCACCGTCGAGCACCGCAACGCCTTCATGGGCCTGCGCGGCATCGAGAACGGCGTCACCCGCTTCCACCAGGTCAGGGTCCCGGCCGCGCACCGCGTCGGCCCCGAGGGCGCCGGCCTCAAGATCGCCCTGACCACCCTCAACACCGGCCGTCTCTCGCTGCCCGCGATGTGCGTCGGCGCCGGCAAATGGTGTCTGAAAATCGCCCGTGAATGGTCGGCGGTCCGCGAGCAGTGGGGCAAGCCGGTCGCCCTCCACGAGGCCGCCGGCTCCAAGATCAGCTTCATCGCGGCCACCACCTTCGCCCTGGAGGCCGTACTCGACCTGTCCTCCCAGCTCGCCGACGAGGACCGCAACGACATCCGCATCGAGGCCGCCCTGGCCAAGCTCTACGGTTCCGAGATGGCCTGGCGGATGGCCGACGAACTGGTCCAGATCCGCGGCGGCCGGGGCTACGAGACCGCCGAGTCCCTCCGGGCGCGCGGCGAACGCGCGGTCCCCGCCGAACAGATGCTGCGCGACCTGCGCATCAACCGCATCTTCGAGGGCTCGACCGAGATCATGCATCTGCTCATCGCCCGCGAGGCCGTCGACGCCCATCTCTCCGTCGCCGGCGACCTCATCGACCCCGACAAGTCCCTCCAGGACAAGGCGAGGGCGGGCGCCCAGGCGGGCCTCTTCTACGCCAGGTGGCTACCGAAACTGGTCGCGGGCCCCGGTCAACTCCCCACGTCCTACGGTGATTTCAAACACGGCATCGACCTTTCGCCGCATCTTCGCTACGTCGAACGCGCGGCCCGCAAGCTGGCCCGCTCCACCTTCTACGCCATGTCCCGCTGGCAGGGCCGCATGGAGACCAAACAGGGCTTCCTGGGCCGGATCGTGGACATCGGCGCCGAACTCTTCGCCATGAGCGCGGCCTGTGTACGCGCCGAACTCCTGCGCACCCAGGGCGACCACGGCCGCGAGGCGTACCAACTGGCCGACGCCTTCTGCCACCAGTCCCGCCTGCGCGTGGAAGACCTCTTCACCCACCTGTGGTCCAACACGGACGAGAGGGACCGCAAGGTGGTGAGGAACGTCCTGGCCGGCCAGTACGAATGGCTGGAACAGGGCATCGTGGACCCCTCGGGCGAGGGCCCCTGGATCGCAGACGCAACCCCAGGAGCCTCCGCACAGGAGAACGTCCACCGGAAAATCAGCTGAGCCCGACGCCCCAGGGGCGCGGGGCTGTATCGATATGCGGCTCCGCCGCGTGGGCGCGACCAGCCCCCACGCACCCGCACCCGGGAACGGACCCGCTCAGCACCACTTGTCGCTGGGATCCCGCGTGGTCCACGAGCACGTGTCCACCTTCGACCCGTTCGCCTTGGTCAGCGTCGCCGTGTCACTGGTGTTGTTCCAGACATAGGCCCGCCGGTCCTGGTACTTGTTCGTGACCGTGTCGTTCCCCGTACCCGTACGGATCTTGATCGTCTTCCCCGCGGCGATCTTCACATTGGGGAAGACGTACTTGTGATTGGCGGCGTCCTTCAGCACCCAGCCCTTGAGCGAGATGGCGGAAGGGCTGGTGTTCTTGATCTCCACCCACTCGCCGTTCAGGCTGGCGGTGGAGCCGGTGTCCGAACCGGGGCTGTCGAACCACGCGTGGTACAGCACCACACCGCCGGCCGCCTGGGCCGGGGTGGACAGCAGGGTGCCGGTGAGCAGGACCGCGCCCGCGAGAGCGGGCACGGTCAGGGCAGCGCGTATGCGCATGGAGAGATCCCCCCAAGGATGTCTACTGCGGAGGCCGGCGGTCCACCGGCTCGCGAACTGAAGTCGTATCACACGATCTTCACCACCACTCCACAATGAGTGATTTTCGTGTATGTGCGGCGCCGGACCTTCTCCCCGGGGGCCACCCTGTCCGGCCGGACAGCGGATGCGGCAAGAATGGGGGAATGAGCGACAGTCCAGCCCGCCCCCTAGCCGACCCGTACCTCGTCCACGACCCCGTCGCGGGAGACGGCCCCAAGGACGTGGTGATCCTCGGGTCCACCGGCTCGATCGGCACCCAGGCCATCGACCTCGTGCTGCGCAACCCCGGCCGCTTCAAGGTCACCGCGCTCTCCGCCAACGGCTCCCGCGCCGAACTCCTCGCCGAGCAGGCCCACCGCCTCGGGGCCCGGACCGTCGCGGTCGCCCTCACGGACGCTGTCCCGGCGCTGCGCGCCGCCCTGAGCGCCCGCTACGGCCCCGGGGAGCCGCTGCCCGAGATCCTCGCCGGCCCCACCGCGGCCACCCAGCTCGCCGCCTCCGACTGCCACACCGTGCTCAACGGCATCACCGGCTCCATCGGCCTCGCCCCGACCCTCGCCGCCCTGGAGGCGGGCCGCACCCTCGCGCTCGCCAACAAGGAGTCGCTCATCGTGGGCGGCCCGCTGGTCAAGGCGCTGGCCCGGCCCGGCCAGATCATCCCGGTGGACTCCGAGCACGCGGCGCTCTTCCAGGCCCTGGCCGCCGGCACCCGCGCCGACGTCCGCAAACTGGTGGTCACCGCGTCCGGCGGCCCCTTCCGCGGCCGTACGCGCGCGGAGCTGGCGGACGTCACCGTCGCCGACGCCCTCGCCCACCCCACCTGGGCGATGGGCCCGGTGATCACGATCAACTCCGCGACCCTGGTCAACAAGGGCCTGGAGGTCATCGAGGCCCACCTCCTGTACGACATCCCCTTCGACCGCATCGAGGTCGTCGTGCACCCCCAGTCGTACGTCCACTCGATGGTCGAGTTCACCGATGGCTCCACCCTGGCCCAGGCGACGCCCCCGGACATGCGCGGGCCGATCGCCATCGGTCTGGGCTGGCCCGAACGCATTCCCGACGCGGCACCCGCCTTCGACTGGAGCAAGGCGTCGGCCTGGGAGTTCTTCCCGCTGGACAACGAGGCGTTCCCCTCGGTGAACCTCGCCCGGCATGTCGGCTCGCTCGCGGGCACCGCCCCGGCGGTGTTCAATGCCGCGAACGAGGAGTGCGTGGAGGCGTTCCGTACCGGCGCCCTGCCCTTCAACGGCATCATCGATACCGTCACCCGGGTGGTCGAGGAACACGGCACCCCGGATTCGGGAACTTCCCTGACGGTGTCGGACGTACTCGAAGCGGAGACCTGGGCACGGGCCCGGGCCCGGGAACTGACAGCACAGAAAGCCACCGCGGAGGCGCGTGCATGACGACCCTGATGATGATCCTCGGCATAGTCGTGTTCGCGGTCGGCCTGCTGATCTCGATCGCCTGGCACGAGCTGGGGCATCTGTCCACGGCCAAGCTCTTCGGCATCCGGGTGCCGCAGTACATGGTCGGCTTCGGCCCGACCATCTTCTCCCGCACGAAGGGCGAGACCGAGTACGGCATCAAGGCCATCCCCTTCGGCGGATACATCCGCATGATCGGCATGTTCCCGCCCGGCCCGGACGGCAAGGTCGAGGTCCGCTCCACCTCCCCGTGGCGCGGCATGATCGAGGACGCCCGCTCGGCCGCCTTCGAGGAGCTGAAGCCCGGCGACGAGACCCGCATGTTCTACACCCGCAAGCCCTGGAAACGGGTCATCGTGATGTTCGCGGGCCCCTTCATGAACCTGATCCTGGCGGTGGCGCTGTTCCTCACCGTCCTGATGGGCTTCGGCATCTCCCAGCAGACCACCGCGGTCTCCTCGGTCTCCCAGTGCGTCATCGCGCAGAGCGAGAACCGCGACACCTGCACGGCCGCCGACCAGGCATCCCCGGCCGCCGCCGCCGGACTCAAGGCCGGCGACAAGATCGTCGCCTTCGACGGAGTCCGCACCGACGACTGGAACGAACTGTCGGACCTGATCCGCGCCAACCCCGGCAAGGAGGTGCCGATCGTCGTCGAGCGCGACGGCCAGGACATCACCCTGCACGCCACGATCGCCACCAACCAGGTCGCCAAGAAGGACTCCAGCGGCCAGATCGTCCCGGGCGAGTACGTCAGCGCCGGCTTCCTCGGCTTCAGCGCCGCCACCGGCATCGTCCGCCAGGACCTCGGCTCCTCGGTGACCTGGATGGGCGACCGCGTCGCTGACGCCGTCGACTCCCTCGCCGCCCTCCCCTCCAAGGTCCCGGCCCTGTGGGACGCCGCCTTCGGCGACGGCCCGCGCGAGGCGGACTCCCCGATGGGCGTGGTCGGCGCGGCCCGCGTCGGCGGTGAGATCTTCACCCTGGACATCCCGCCCACCCAGCAGCTCGCCATGGCGCTGATGCTGGTCGCGGGCTTCAACCTCTCCCTCTTCCTCTTCAACATGCTCCCGCTGCTCCCGCTCGACGGCGGGCATGTCGCGGGCGCCCTGTGGGAGTCGCTGCGCCGCAATCTCGCCCGGCTGCTGCGCCGCCCCGACCCCGGCCCGTTCGACGTGGCGAAGCTGATGCCGGTGGCCTATGTGGTGGCCGGAGTCTTCATCTGCTTCACCTTGCTGGTACTGGTCGCGGACGTGGTGAACCCGGTGAGAATCTCGTAGCCACCAGGCGCCGGCGGCGGCCGGACCCGTACGACTGTCCGGCCGCCACCCCGGGAGCCGGTTTACCCGTGGGATGTGCCCGGCAGGGGACCGGTGCCGTAATCTCGGAGGCCGGAGCCCGCCGCTTCTCGGGACCGGATCCTGATCCACGACTTGGGGTTGCACAGCAGATGACTGCGATTTCTCTCGGCATGCCGTCCGTTCCGCTCAAGGTCGCCGAGCGCCGCCGGAGCCGGCAGATCCAGGTCGGTTCCGTGGCCGTCGGCGGCGACGCGCCCGTCTCCGTGCAGTCCATGACGACGACCCGGACGTCGGACATCGGCGCCACGCTCCAGCAGATCGCCGAGCTGACCGCGTCCGGCTGCCAGATCGTGCGGGTCGCCTGCCCCACCCAGGACGACGCCGATGCCCTGGCGACGATCGCGCGCAAGTCGCAGATCCCGGTGATCGCGGACATCCACTTCCAGCCGAAGTATGTGTTCTCCGCCATCGAGGCGGGCTGTGCGGCGGTCCGGGTCAATCCGGGCAACATCAAGCAGTTCGACGACAAGGTCCGCGAGATCGCGAAGGCGGCCAAGGAGCACGGCACGCCCATCCGCATCGGGGTCAACGCCGGCTCCCTGGACCGGCGGCTGCTCCAGAAGTACGGCAAGGCGACCCCCGAGGCCCTGGTGGAATCGGCCCTGTGGGAGGCGTCCCTCTTCGAGGAGCACGACTTCCGGGACATCAAGATCTCGGTCAAGCACAATGACCCGGTCGTGATGATCGAGGCATACAAGCAGCTCGCCGCCCAGTGCGACTACCCACTCCACCTCGGCGTCACCGAGGCGGGCCCCGCCTTCCAGGGCACCATCAAGTCGGCCGTCGCCTTCGGCGCCCTCCTCTCCCAGGGCATCGGCGACACCATCCGCGTCTCGCTGTCCGCACCCCCGGTCGAAGAGGTCAAGGTCGGCAACCAGATCCTGGAGTCCCTGAACCTCAGGCAGCGCGGCCTGGAGATCGTCTCCTGCCCGTCCTGCGGTCGCGCCCAGGTCGACGTCTACAAACTGGCCGAAGAGGTCACCGCGGGCCTCACCGGCATGGAGGTCCCCCTCCGCGTGGCCGTCATGGGCTGCGTCGTCAACGGCCCCGGCGAGGCCCGCGAGGCGGACCTGGGCGTCGCCTCCGGCAACGGCAAGGGCCAGATCTTCGTCAAGGGCGAGGTCATCAAGACCGTCCCCGAGTCCAAAATCGTGGAAACCCTCATCGAGGAAGCCATGAAACTGGCCGAACAGATGGAAGCAGAGGGCACGGAATCAGGCGAGCCCACCATCTCGGTAGCGGGCTGACCCACCCAACGCTCTCGGAGCGTATCCCGGCTGTGGGTTGAACCGAGGCGCTCGGGCCGCGGGCTGAGCCAACCGCCTCGGGCACGGGCCGACCCGAGGGCCTCGGGGTGTGGGCTGAGCCGACCGCCTCGGGCGTGGGCCGACCCGAGGGCCTCGGGGCGCGGGTTGGGTGCGGGCTGTGCCGAGGGTCTCGGGTGCGGGCTGACCTGAGGGTCTCGGGTGGCGGGCGACGGGCGGAACCCGTCATCTCGGGGCGGAGCCATCGCCCTGCCTTTAGGGGCGCGGGGAACTGCGCGACCAGCCCCCCACAACCCGCACCCGCGACCGCACAAGCCCTCCCACTTCCCTGGGCGCAAAAGCCAACCGCACAGCCAACCGCCCCCACCAAAACGCGGGGCGGCATCCCAAAGCAACCGCAGGTACAGTGCGGAGATCGGCAACCCCACTGTGAGGCCCCGTACGTGTTGACCCAGACCACCTCCCGGGTCCTCGAACCGAGCGACCTGGACGCCGCGCTCGCCGTCCTGCACCGCGAGCCGGTCGCCAACGCCTTCGTCACCTCCCGGGTCCAGATCGCCGGCCTGGACCCATGGCGACTGGGCGGCGAGATGTGGGGCTGGTACGAGGACGGCATGCTGACGTCCCTGTGCTACGCGGGCGCCAACCTCGTCCCGATCTGCGCCACCCCCCGCGCGGTCCGCGCCTTCGCCGACCGGGCCCGCCGGGCAGGCCGCCGCTGCTCCTCGATCGTCGGCCCCGCCGAAGCCACCTCCGCGCTGTGGCGGCTGCTGGAACCGCACTGGGGCCCGCCCCGCGAGATCCGCGCCCACCAGCCCCTGATGGTCACCGACCGGATGCCCGCCACCGTCGCCCCGGACCCCTACGTCCGCCGGGTCCGCAAGGACGAGATGGACACGATCATGCCGGCCTGCGTGGCGATGTTCACCGAGGAGGTCGGCGTCTCCCCGATGGCCGGAGACGGCGGCCTCCTCTACCAGGCCAGGGTCGCCGAACTCGTCGGCTCCGGCCGCTCCTTCGCCCGGCTCGACGACCGAGGCAAGGTCGCCTTCAAGGCCGAGATCGGCGCCGCGACGGACCGCGCCTGCCAGATCCAGGGCGTGTGGGTGGCCCCCGAGTACCGGGGGATGGGCCTGGCCGCCCCGGGCATGGCCGCCGTACTGAAATACGCCCTCGCGGACGTGGCCCCCCTGGTCAGCCTGTACGTGAACGACTACAACACCGCCGCGCGCAGGACGTACACCAGGGTCGGCTTCCGCGAGGTCGGCGCGTTCATGAGCGTGCTGTTCTGACCGGACCAGGGAACCCGCCGCAAACGATCACACCCAACCCGCACCCACCACCCACCGCAACCACTCACTCACCACCGCAGCCACTCACCACCGCCACCACCCACAGCCACCCACCACCAGCCCCCTGTACGCTCCCGCCATGGACCCCGTCATCGTCCCCCTCGACCTGCCGGCCCACGTGGACGAGGCGCTGTCGGTCCAGGCACTGGCCTTCGGACTGGGCCCGGAGGAGATCGCGGTCCGCCGCCAGATCGTCCTGCGCCACATGACCTACCTCGGCGCACGGGCCTTCGGCGCGACCGTCGGACGACAACTCGTCGGGTTCGTGTACGGCATGCCCAACGAGCGCACCCACTGGTGGTCCACCGTCGTGGAGCCGTACCTGCGCGCACAGCACAACACCGAGTGGCTGGACGACTCCTTCGTCATCACGGAACTCCACGTCCACCCCGCCCACCAGAACCTCGGCATCGGCCGCGCCCTGATCACCACGATCACGGACACCGCCGCCGAGCCCCGCTCGATCCTCTCCGCGATCGACACCGACAGCCCGGCCCGCGGCCTGTACCGCTCCCTGGGCTATATGGACCTCGCCCGCCAGGTCCACTTCCCCAGCGCCCCCAAGCCCTACGCGGTCATGGGCGCCCCGCTCCCGCTGCTGCGGTAGCGGATTTCCACCGGCCCATGCCCCCCGGCTAACCTCCATGCCATCACCCTTTCCTGGCAGGAGTACGAGAACGATGGCGAACGCACCGGTCCAGCGCATGTCCCAGTTGTTGGCGAAGACCCTGCGCGACGACCCGGCGGACGCCGAGGTCCTCAGCCACAAACTCCTCGTGCGCGCCGGGTATGTCCGCCGCACCGCCGCCGGCATCTGGTCCTGGCTGCCGCTGGGCAGGAAGGTGCTCGCCAATGTGGAGCGGATCGTCCGTGAGGAGATGGACGCGATCGGCGCCCAGGAGGTCCTGCTCCCCGCACTGCTGCCGCGCGAGCCGTACGAGGCGACCGGCCGCTGGAACGAGTACGGGGCCGAACTGTTCCGCCTGAACGACCGCAAGGGCGGCGACTACCTCCTCGGCCCCACCCACGAGGAGATCTTCACCCTCCTGGTCAAGGACCAGGCGTCCTCCTACAAGGACCTGCCGGTCATCCTCTACCAGATCCAGACCAAGTTCCGTGACGAGGCCCGCCCCCGCGCGGGCATCCTGCGCGGCCGTGAGTTCCTGATGAAGGACTCGTACTCCTTCGACCTCACCGACGAGGGCCTCGCCGAGTCGTACGCGCTGCACCGGCAGGCGTACCGGAAGGTGTTCGAGCGGCTCGGCCTCGACTACCGCATCTGCTTCGCCACGGCGGGCGCGATGGGCGGCTCGAAGTCGGAGGAGTTCCTGGCGCCCTCCACCGCCGGTGAGGACATCTTCGCGGACTGCCCGAACTGCGAGTTCGCGGCCAACACCGAGGCGATCACCTACGAGCTGAAGCCGGTCGACGGCTCGGCCGTCCCCGCCGCCGAGGAGATCGACACCCCGGACACCCCGACCATCGAGACCCTGGCCGCCTCCCTCGGCGTCCCGGCCTCCGCGACCCTGAAGAACCTGCTGGTCAAGGTGGACGGCGAGATCGTCGCCGTGGGCGTGCCCGGGGACCGCGAGGTGGACCTCGGCAAGGTCGAGGCGCACTTCGCCCCCGCCGAGGTCGAGCTGGTCACCGCCGAGGACTTCACCGGCCGCCCCGACCTGGTCCGCGGCTATGTCGGACCGCAGGGCCTGGCCAAGGTGACGTACCTCGCCGACCCGCGGGTGGCACCGGGCACGGCGTGGATCACGGGCGCCAACAAGGAGAACGTGCACGCGAAGAACGTCGTCGCCGGCCGGGACTTCGAGGTCGACGCGTACGTCGATGTCGTGGTCGTGCAGGAGGGCGACCCGTGCCCCAACTGCGGTACCGGCCTCAAGCTGGACCGCGCCATCGAGATCGGCCACATCTTCCAGCTCGGCCGCAAGTACGCCGACGCACTGAAGCTGGACGTCCTCGGCCACACCGGCAAGCCGGTCCGCGTCACCATGGGCTCCTACGGCATCGGCGTCTCCCGCGCGGTCGCCGCCCTCGCCGAGCAGACCGCCGACGACAAGGGCCTGTGCTGGCCCGCCGAGGTCGCCCCCGCGGACGTCCACGTGGTCGCCGCGGGCAAGGCCCTCCAGACCGAACTCGCCCTGGAGGTCTCCGAGCAGCTCGCGGCAGCGGGCGTCCGGGTCCTGGTGGACGACCGCGCCGGAGTCTCCCCGGGCGTCAAGTTCACCGACTCCGAACTGATCGGCGTCCCCACCATCCTGGTAGCGGGCCGCCGAGCCGCCGAGGGCGTGGTCGAACTGAAGGACCGCCGCACCGGCGAACGCGAGGAACTCCCGGTGGCCGAGGCCATCACCCGCCTGACAACCACCTGACAGCCACGCAAGCCAGACCGGGGCCCACGGCCCCGGCCAGCCCTGCAAGCCAACGCTGACGACACCCCCTCAGGGGCGCGGGGAACTGCGCGACCGGCCCCCACCGACCCGCACCCGAGCAACACCCTTCCCCAGCCAAGCCTGCAAGCCGACGCTGACGACACCCCCTCAGGGGCGCGGGGAACTGCGCGACCGGCCCCCACCGACCCGCACCCGAGCAACACCCTTCCCCAGCCAAGCCTGCAAGCCGACGCTGACGACACCCCCTCAGGGGCGCGGGGAACTGCGCGACCAGCCCCCACCGACCCGCACCCGAGCACACCGCCCGCACCCGAGGAAACCCCCACGCCCCCTCACAACCACCCAGCGAACTCCAACAACAGCTCCGCATCCCCCAGGCGCCCCACGCGGAGCGCCCGCACACCCGACTCCACCGCCCGGAACAGCGTCCACCCCCGCAACCGCTCCTGATCCACCTCCAGCGACTCCGCGAGCCGCTTCACCCGGCGCCGGGTCGTCGCCGCACCGGACGGACTGGCGATCAGATCCTCCACCCGGTCCCGCACCAGCCGCGCCAGATCGAACGCGCACTCCCCGGCCACCGGGTCCGGCCCCACCGCCAGCCACGGCATCCGCTCACCGGCCAGCACCTTGCTCTGCCGGAACGTGCCGTGCAGCAGCCGTCGCTCGGGCGGCGCCGCCAGCAGCGCGTCCCGGGCCGCCAGCGCCGCGTCCACCAGCGGGGTCACCGAGCCGTCCGCGTCCGCGCTCGCCCGCATCGCCGCCGCCTGCCGCCCGGTCCGCTCGGCGACCGTCTCGAAGACCACCCCGGCCGGCGGCTCCACCCACAGCCTGCGCAGCACCCCCGCCGCCTCCAGCAGCGCCTTCGCCTCCGGCAGCGACCGCACCGAGACATCCGGATGCAGCCGCTCCAGCAGCAGCGCCCCGTCCGCCGACTCCGCCTCCAGCAGTTGTACGGCGCCCCGGCCGGCCCAGTGCGCCAGCGCCGCCCGCTCGCTCTGTGGCCGGGCCCGCGGCGGGGCCAGCTTCAGTACGGCGGGCGAGCCGTCGGCGTACCGCACCAGCATCACCAGGCTGCTGCGGCCACCGGGCATCTGCACCCGTTCCATGCTCAACTCGCGTAGCGCGAGGGCCTGTCGGGCGGTCCCGGGCAGTTCGCCCAGCCAGTCGTCACCCTCCGGCGCCGTCTCGCCCAGCGCCCTGATCAGTCGCCGCGGCGGTGCGAAAGCCATACGCGAGTCGATTCCTTCCCTGCCCTGCCCTGCCCTGCCCGCCCCGGCTCGTCCCGTCCCCTGTCCCTCACGCCGGGGGCGCGGGCGACGCCGAAGCGGTCCCCGCCCGCTCGGCGAGACCAGGGAAGGCTACGCTGCCGCCCCGCCAGCGCACCGCCCGCACCGCCGCCTCGCGCAGCCCCTCGGCCGCCGTGCCCCGCAGCCCGTCCGCCGCGGCCCGCACCAGGTCGGAGTAGACGCCTGCCACCCGGTCCTCCAGCTCGGCGGCCAGCCGCAGCGCCGCCGGCGCGTCCGGCACGGCGAACGGCAGCGCGTACCCGGCCGCCGCGGCCACCGGCTCCCCGCCCCGGTCCCGCACCTCACGCGCCAGCGCGTCCCGCCGGGCGCGATGGGCGTCGTACGCCGCCCTGGCCTCCGTGACCCGCTCCTCGTGGATCCTGCCGCCCACCACGCCGTACCCGTACACGGCCGCGTGCTCGGCGGCCAGCGTCGCCTGGAGCGCGTCCAGCTCCGCCGCCTTCTCCTCCTCGGTCGCCGCCGCCTTCGCCCCGCTCATGCCTCGCCCTCCGTCAGCAGATACGCGTGCGCCGCCCCGGCCGCCGCCACCGAGGCCAGCAGCCGGGCCAGCTCGCCCGGCAGGTCCACCAGCTCCCGCGCCCGCCGGTCCGCCAGCGTGCGCTCGGCGGTCGCGAGCCCGCTCAGCGCACCCTGCTGGTCGGCGGGCACCCCGGGGGAGGCCGTGGGGGACGGCGAGCCGGTCGACCGCGCCGCGCCGCCGAACGCCTGCGCGTGCCGTACGACCTCGTCCCGCAGCGGTCCCAGCCGCTCCGCGAGCGCCGGATGGGCGGCGAGCACGGCGTCGTAGCGCCCGGCGAGGGCCAGGCTCTCGCGGGCCGCACGCGCGCGTGCCCGGTCGGCGGCGACCAGAGCGGCCGAGCCGCCGCCGGAGTCGTCGGCGGTGCAGCCCGTCAGCAGGAGCGTTCCCGCGGCCGAGGCGAGCAGGGTTCTTCTGCGCGGCCCGGAGCGGGCGCGCGACGGCAGGGGGAGCGGCACGGCAGACGTCCTCGGCAGGCTCGTACGAACAGATAGACACATCGGGCGAGCAGATAGACACATCGGGCGGCTCGCCCGCGATCACGGTACCCGCGCCGGGGGCGCACGCCCGGCAGCGGCACCACCCGTCCGCAGGTGGACGGCAACACACCCCCGGACCGGATACCCTTTGACCAGACACGAGCCCTTCCCCACAACAGCACACGCGGCCGAGGAGTCACCCGGATGAGCACCACCCAGAGCGAGAGGCTGCGAGAACTGCTGGAACCGCTCGTGACCTCCCAGGGCCTGGATCTCGAAGAGATCACCGTGGACTCCGTAGGACGCAAGCGGGTGCTGCGTGTCACCGTCGACTCCGACACCGGGGCGGACCTGGACCAGGTCGCCGAGGTGAGCCGCGCGCTCTCGGCGAGGCTCGACGAGAGCGACGTGATGGGCGAGGGCGAGTACACCCTGGAGGTCGGCACCCCGGGCGCGGAGCGCCCGCTCACCGAGCTGCGCCACTACGTGCGCGCCACCGGCCGGCTGGTGGCGTTCCAGCTCGCCGGCGGCGGTGAGGTCGTCGCCAGGATCCTGACCGTGGACGCGACCGGTCTGGACACCGAGGTGCCCGGGGTCAAGGGGCGCAAGCCCACCGCGCGCAGGCTCCCCTTCGAGGAGATCGCCAAGGCGCGCGTCCAGGTCGAGTTCGGCCGCGCGGACAAGGCGGCGGACAGGACAGCGGACGAGGCGGCGGACAGCGCAGTGGGCAGGACGGCGGACGAGACGGACATGACGGAAGAAGAGGAGGCGTAGCCGTGGACATCGACATGAGCGCCCTGCGGGGCTTGGTGCGGGAGAAGGAGATCTCCTTCGACCTGCTGGTCGAGGCGATCGAGGCGGCCCTTCTCATCGCCTACCACCGGACCGACGGCAGCCGCCGCCGCGCCCGCGTGGAGCTGAACCGGGAGACCGGCCATGTGACCGTGTGGGCCAAGGAGGACCCGGAGGACCTGGAGGAGGGTCAGGAGGCCCGCGAGTTCGACGACACGCCGTCCGGTTTCGGCCGGATCGCCGCGACCACCGCCAAGCAGGTCATCCTCCAGCGGCTGCGCGACGCCCAGGACGACGCCACCCTCGGCGAGTACGCGGGCCGCGAGGGCGACATCGTCACCGGCGTGGTCCAGCAGGGCCGCGACCCGAAGAACGTCCTCGTGGACATCGGCAAGCTGGAGGCCATCCTGCCGGTGCAGGAACAGGTCCCCGGCGAGACGTACCCGCACGGCCTGCGGCTGCGGTCGTACGTCGTCCGGGTGGCGAAGGGCGTGCGCGGTCCGTCCGTCACCCTCTCGCGCACCCACCCCAATCTGGTGAAGAAGCTGTTCGCGCTGGAGGTGCCGGAGATCGCCGACGGATCCGTCGAGATCGCCGCCATCGCCCGCGAGGCCGGCCACCGCACCAAGATCGCCGTACGCTCCACCCGCGCGGGCCTGAACGCCAAGGGGGCCTGCATCGGCCCCATGGGCGGCCGGGTGCGCAATGTGATGGGCGAGCTGAACGGCGAGAAGATCGACATCGTCGACTGGTCCGACGACCCGGCGGAGATGGTGGCCAACGCGCTGTCCCCGGCCCGGGTGTCCAAGGTCGACGTGGTGGACCTCGCCGCCCGCTCCGCGCGGGTGACGGTGCCCGACTACCAGCTGTCGCTGGCGATCGGCAAGGAAGGGCAGAACGCCCGGCTGGCCGCCCGTCTCACCGGCTGGCGCATCGACATCCGCCCGGACACCGAACAGCCCGCGGAACAGGGCTCACCCGGAGGCGGGGAGCAGCGGAGAGCGGCGGGGGAATAGATCCGAGCCGCAGGTGGCTTGGATCACGACAACGCGCGTTCGATTCTTGCCCCGTAGGGGTGAGGTCGGTGCGGGGAGGTAGACTGAGGAGTGTCTGGCCGGACGCGTGCCGTCGCACGCCCTGAGCGCACCTGTGTGGGGTGCAGGCAGCGAGCGGCCAAGATCGAACTGCTGCGGATCGTGGTGGTCGAGGGCGCTTGCACCCCTGATCCTCGCGGTACGCTGCCCGGCCGGGGTGCCTATGTACACCCCGCCCAGGTCTGTCTGGACCAGGCGGTGCGCCGCCGGGCGTTCCCGCGGGCGTTCCGCGTCCCGGGGCCGCTCGACGTAAAGGCGTTGCGCCACCACGTCGAGCGGACACACAGTTGCTGAGCAGGCAACACGGTAAGAAGACATGTCGCGCGGAAGCCCCCGTGCGGCCTGGTACCTCGCGAGTCGAAAGCAGGTCGAGATTGCGATGAGCACTCGATGAGTACGCGATGAGTACGCCCATGAACTAGCGACGGTCCGGCCGCAACCCGGACCTCAGAGGAGCGAAGTGGCTAAGGTCCGGGTCTACGAACTCGCCAAGGAGTTCGGCGTCGAGAGCAAGGTCGTCATGGCCAAGCTCCAGGAACTCGGTGAATTCGTCCGTTCGGCGTCTTCGACGATCGAAGCGCCCGTAGTACGCAAGCTGACCGACGCCTTCCAGCAGGGCAGTGGCAACGGCAGGTCCGCCCGCCCCGCCCCCCGGAAGGCCACCCCCACCCCCAAGCCCGGCGCGCCCACTCCGGCGCAGTCGGTCCGTCCCGGTGCCCCCAAGCCCGGCGCCCCGCGCCCGGCCCCCGCGCAGCCCGTGGCCCCGGCGGCCTCCGCCGCCCCCGCGGCTCCGGCCGCACCGGTGACCCCGGCGTCCTCGGGTTCCCCGGTTTCCACTCCTGCCCAGGGCTCGCGTCCCACGCCGGGCCCCCGGCCCGCGCCGCGTCCGGCCCCGGCCGCCCCGGAGTTCACCGCTCCGCCGGCGCCCAACCCGGCCCCGGCGGCGTCCAAGCCCAGCAGCGGTCCGCGCCCCGGCGCCCCGCGTCCCGGCGGGCGGCCCTCCGGCCCCGGCCAGGGGCAGGGCCAGGGTCAGGGCCAGTCGCGTCCGGACCGGGGCGCGCCGCGTCCCGGCGGTGCCCAGGGCCAGCGCCCCGGTGCCCGTCCGTCCGGCCCGCGTCCGGGCAACAACCCCTTCACCTCCGGTGGTAACGCCGGTATGGCCCGTCCGCAGTCGCCGCGTCCGCAGGGCGCGCGTCCCGGCGGTCCCGGCGGCGCTCCCGGCGGTGGCGGTCCGCGTCCCCAGGCGCCCGGCGCCCAGGGCGGCGGTCCGCGTCCGCAGGCCGCAGGCGGTTCCCGGCCGAGCCCCGGCTCGATGCCGCGTCCGCAGGGCGGCGGCCCGCGGCCCGGCGGTGGTCCCGCCGGTCCGCGTCCCAACCCCGGCATGATGCCGCAGCGTCCGGCGGCCGGTCCGCGTCCCGGCGGCGGTGGCCCCGGTGGCCGCGGTCCCGGTGGCGGTGGCCGTCCCGGTGGCGGTGGCGGCGGTCGTCCCGGCGGCGGGTTCGCCGGTCGTCCCGGCGGTCCCGGTGGCGGTGGCGGCGGTTTCGCCGGCCGTCCCGGTGCTCCGGGTGGCGGCGGCGGTTTCGCCGGTCGTCCCGGTGGTCCCGGTGCGGGTGGCGGCGGTGGCCGTCCCGGCTTCGGCGGCCGTCCCGGCGGTCCCGGTGGCCGCGGTGGCACGCAGGGCGCCTTCGGCCGTCCCGGCGGTCCGGCCCGGCGTGGCCGCAAGTCGAAGCGGCAGCGGCGCCAGGAGTACGAGGCCATGCAGGCGCCCAGCGTCGGCGGTGTGATGCTGCCGCGCGGCAACGGCGAGGCCATCCGGCTCTCCCGCGGCGCGTCGCTCACCGACTTCGCGGAGAAGATCAACGCCAACCCGGCGTCCCTCGTCGCGGTCATGATGAACCTCGGCGAAATGGTCACGGCCACCCAGTCCGTCTCCGACGAGACGCTGGAACTCCTCGCGGGCGAGATGAACTACACGGTTCAGATCGTCAGCCCCGAGGAGGAGGACCGTGAGCTGCTGGAGTCCTTCGACATCGAGTTCGGTGAGGACGAGGGCGGCGAGGAGGACCTCGTGGTCCGTCCGCCGGTCGTCACCGTCATGGGTCACGTCGACCATGGAAAGACCCGGCTGCTCGACGCCATCCGCAAGACCAACGTCATCGCGGGCGAGGCCGGCGGCATCACCCAGCACATCGGTGCCTACCAGGTCGCGACCGAGGTCAACGCCGAAGAGCGCAAGATCACCTTCATCGACACCCCGGGTCACGAGGCGTTCACCGCCATGCGTGCCCGTGGTGCCCGCTCGACCGACATCGCGATCCTGGTCGTCGCCGCCAACGACGGCGTCATGCCGCAGACGGTCGAGGCGCTCAACCACGCGAAGGCGGCCGACGTCCCGATCGTGGTCGCGGTCAACAAGATCGACGTCGAGGGCGCCGACCCGACCAAGGTGCGCGGCCAGCTCACCGAGTTCGGGCTGGTGGCCGAGGAGTACGGCGGCGAGACCATGTTCGTCGACATCTCCGCCAAGCAGGGGCTGAACATCGACTCCCTGCTGGAGGCCGTGATCCTCACCGCCGACGCCTCGCTCGACCTGCGGGCCAACCCGCACCAGGACGCGCAGGGCATCTCGATCGAGTCCCGGCTCGACCGCGGTCGCGGCGCCGTCTCCACGGTCCTCGTCCAGCGAGGCACCCTGCGGGTCGGCGACACGATGGTCGTGGGCGACGCCTACGGCCGGGTGCGCGCCATGCTCGACGACAACGGCAACAACGTCGCCGAGGCGGGCCCGTCGACGCCGGTCCAGGTCCTGGGCCTGACCAACGTCCCGGGCGCGGGTGACAACTTCCTGGTGGTCGAGGAGGACCGTACGGCCCGCCAGATCGCCGAGAAGCGCGCCGCCCGCGAGCGCAACGCGGCCTTCGCCAAGCGCACGCGCCGTGTCTCGCTGGAGGACCTGGACAAGGTCCTGAAGGCCGGCGAGGTCCAGCAGCTCAACCTGATCATCAAGGGCGACGCGTCCGGATCGGTCGAGGCGCTGGAATCCTCCCTGCTCCAGCTCGACGTCGGCGAAGAGGTCGACATCCGGGTCCTGCACCGCGGTGTCGGTGCGGTCACGGAGTCCGACATCGACCTGGCCATGGGTTCCGACGCCATCGTCATCGGCTTCAACGTCCGCGCGGCCGGCCGTGCCGCGCAGATGGCCGAGCGCGAGGGCGTGGACGTCCGCTACTACTCGGTCATCTACCAGGCGATCGAGGAGATCGAGGCGGCCCTCAAGGGCATGCTCAAGCCGGAGTTCGAAGAGGTCGAGCTGGGCACGGCGGAGATCCGCGAGGTCTTCAAGTCGTCCAAGCTCGGCAACATCGCGGGTGTCCTCATCCGCTCCGGCGAGGTCAAGCGCAACACCAAGGCCCGACTGGTCCGCGACGGCAAGGTCATCGCGGAGAGCCTCAACATCGAGGGCCTGCGCCGCTTCAAGGATGATGTCACCGAGATCCGCGAAGGGTTCGAGGGCGGTATCAACCTCGGCAACTTCAACGACATCAAGGTCGACGACGTCATCGCGACGTACGAGATGCGCGAGAAGCCGCGGGTGTAACACCCAGGCATGAGCTGGCCGGTGGGACGAGAGTCCCACCGGCCAGTGCCGTGTCGGTGCCTAGTGCCGCCGCTCGCTTTTTGAGGGGCGCGGGGAACTGCGCGAGCAACCCCCACGACCCGCAGACGCACTCCTGCGAAACCCGCCACGGCGGCCTGCGCAACCGCCCGCCCGCAGGGCAGGGCAAAACCCGGTCGAGCCCACGGCGACCCCGCGGTACCGTTTCCGGACACCGATCCCGACCCGGCGGGTGAACCGGTACACACATGTACGTGGGGACTCTGTCCTTCGACCTCCTCCTCGGCGACGTCCACTCGCTGAAGGAGAAACGCTCCCTGGTCCGCCCCATCGTCGCCGAGCTGCAACGCAAGTACGCGGTCAGCGCGGCCGAGACCGGTCATCAGGACCTGCACCGCAGGGCCGAGATCGGACTCGCGGTGGTCTCCGGCGACCCGGGGCACCTCAGCGACGTACTGGACCGCTGTGAGCGGCTCGTGGCGGCGCGGCCCGAGGTGGAACTGCTGTCGGTCCGCCGCAGACTGCACGGCGACGAGGACTGAAGCGGCGCACACTGAAACACGAAGAAGAAAGCACTAAGGAGACGGACCAGTGGCCGACAACGCGCGCGCCAAACGGCTGGCGGACCTCATCCGAGAGGTGGTGGCCCAGAAGCTCCAGCGCGGGATCAAGGACCCGCGACTCGGCTCGCACATCACCATCACGGACACCCGGGTCACGGGTGACCTGAGGGAGGCGACCGTCTTCTACACCGTGTACGGGGACGACGAGCAGCGGCAGGAGGCGGCCGCCGGCCTGGAGAGCGCCAAGGGCATCCTGCGCTCCGAGGTCGGCAAGGCCGCCGGGGTGAAGTTCACCCCGACCCTGGCCTTCGTCGCCGACGCCCTCCCGGACACCGCGAAGACCATCGAGGACCTCCTCGACAAGGCCCGCCAGTCCGACGAGAAGGTACGCGAGGCATCCTCCGGCGCCACCTACGCCGGGGACGCCGACCCGTACAAGAAGCCCGGCGACGACGAGGACGACGCCGCCGAATGACCGAGAAGCCCACCCCGCCCGACGGCCTGGTCATTGTCGACAAGCCGTCGGGCTTCACCTCGCACGACGTGGTCGCCAAGATGCGCGGCATCGCCAGGACCCGGCGCGTCGGCCACGCCGGCACGCTCGACCCGATGGCGACCGGCGTCCTCGTCCTCGGTATCGAGCGCGCCACCAAACTGCTCGGCCATCTCGCGCTGACCGAGAAGGAGTACCTGGGCACGATCCGCCTGGGCCAGAGCACCGTCACCGATGACGCCGAGGGCGAGATCACGAGGTCGGCCGACGCCTCGAAGGTCACCCGCGACGCCGTCGACACGGGGGTCGCGAAGCTCACCGGCGCCATCATGCAGGTGCCGTCCAAGGTCAGCGCCATCAAGATCAACGGCGTGCGCTCCTACAAGCGGGCCCGCGAGGGCGAGGACTTCGAGATCCCGGCCCGCCCCGTCACCGTCTCGTCCTTCGGGGTGTACGACGTCCGGGACGCGGTCGCCGAGGACGGCACGCCCGTGCTCGACCTGGTCGTGTCCGTCGTCTGCTCCTCCGGCACCTACATCCGCGCCCTCGCCCGCGACCTGGGCGACGGCCTCGGCGTCGGCGGACATCTCACCGCGCTGCGCCGCACCCGGGTCGGGCCGTACAAGCTCGACGCGGCGCGGACGCTGGACCAGCTCCAGAAGGAGCTGACCGTGATGCCGGTCGCCGAGGCCGCCGGTGCCGCGTTCCCCCGCTGGGACGTTGACGCCCGGCGGGCGAAGCTGCTCGCCAACGGGGTGCGGCTGGAGATGCCCGAGGAGTACGCGGGCGCCGGTGCGGTGGCCGTCTTCGGGCCCGGGGGCGGATTCCTCGCGCTCGTGGAGGAGCAGCGGGGGAAGGCCAAGAGCCTGGCCGTCTTCGGGTGAGGACGGACGCGTGAGCGGGGGCTGTGTGCCCGTGGAGCGGCGGTCACGGGGTAGTGCCTGCCCGCCGCTCCACGGTCCCCCCTCGGTTCCCCCACCCCTAGGGTTATCCAATGGGCGGCGTCTGTTCACCCGTTCAGGCGGGCGCTTGGAGTGAACCCGGGGAGTGGAAGGGGGCGCGTTCGCCGCACGCCGTGTTTCCCCGATCACCGCCCGCCTACCGTCGTACACAGGTACGTGGTGGGTGGGGAGGTTCGACCATGGCGGGACGGCCCGGTCCCACCCCCTCCGGTGAGGCGCTCCGCGCGGCGGACGGCCCCGGCTCCGCCCTCGTGCATCTCCACGATCTCGCCGGACGCCCCCGTGGCCTCGGCTTCCTCGCCGACCACCACGGCACCCTGATCACCAGCCACGAGGCCGTCGACGGACTGCGCCGGCTGGTGCTGCGGTCCGCCGGGGACCGCGCCTGCACGGTGACCGCCGACGACATCACCGCCCTGCCCGGCCGTGATCTGGCGCTCGTACGGACCGACGGACTCGGCGTGGACCCGCTGCCCGTCACCGCGCGCGAGCGGATCGGCACCGGCAGCTATGCGCGGCTCGCCGCCGGATGCTGGCGCGAGGCCCGGGTGCTGGGCACCGCCGAGGTGACCTACACCGCCACCGACCGCCTCCATCTCCTGGACGACGCCCTGGAGCTGGCCATCGGCACGGCAGGGCGGGACGCGCTGCGGCTCGGCGGCGGCGCGGCGGGCGGCCCGCTGCTCGACACCGCCACCGGCACGGTGATCGGCGTGATCGGCACCGCCCTGCGCTCCGGCGCGCGCGACAGCGGCTTCGCGGTGCCGTTGCGCCCCGCCGCCGAAGGCCCCCTCGCCGACCTGCTCGAACGCAACGCCGCGACCGTCCCCGCCTACGGCGCCGACCTCAATCTCGCGGGCGTCCTGGAACTGACGGCCACCTCGGTCGGCTCCGACGGCCCCACGGGAGCGCTCACCGGGCGGGCGAGGGTGGTCCCGGTGGAACGGGCCGCGGTCGCCGCCGAGTTCGCCGCCTTCACCGCGGGCCGCGCCGATGTCCTCGCCCTGATCGGAGCGCCCGGCAGCGGTCGTACGACGGAACTGGCGGCCCTCGCCGCCCGCCGCGGCAGCGGCAGCGCACCCGCGCCGACCCTGTGGCTGCGCGGCGCCGATCTGCAGAACTGGGACGCCTCGGTGGCGGACGCGGCCGACCGCGCACTGGCCCGTGCCGCCCGGATCGTCGGCGCCTCCCGCCCCGAAGTCCCCGTACGCCCCGTACGCCCCGTACGCCCCGAACTCCCCGAACTTCCCGAGCGGTTCGGCGACCTGACGCTCCAACGGCTCGCCCGGCTGGCCCGCGCCGCCGGCCGCCCGCTGCTGATCCTGCTCGACGGCCCGGAGGAGATGCCGCCGGTCCTCGCCCACCGGCTGGCCGAGTGGACCCGGGACACCGCCCGTCGGCTCGCGGAGAGCGGGGCACGGATGGTGGTGGGGTGCGGGGCGGAGTACTGGGAGGGGGCGGGGGAGGGGTTCACGACGGGGGGCGGGTATGGGCGGGTGGGGGGTGAGGAGGGCTCCGCGGGGGGCGTCGGGTACGAGCAGGGCGTGGCGTATGAGCAGGGCGGGGCCTACCGGCAGGGCGGGATGTGCGAGCAGGGCGGGACCCACAGGCAGGGCGGGACGTACGGGCGGGGCGGGACCTACAGGCCGCACGGTGTCGCCGTCGACGTGCCGGTGCTCGTGCCGCTCGGTGATCTCACCCGGAGCGAGGCCCGCGAGGCGCGGTCCCGGTACGGCATTCCGGAGGACGCCCTGGTGCCCGCCGACGCCCGCCACCCGCTCACCCTGCGCCTGCTCTCCGAGGTACGGGCCGCCCTGCCGGAGGCCCCCGAACCCCGGGCGCTCGACCGGTACGACGTGCTCGCCGCCCACCTCGACCTGATGTGCCTGCGCATCGCCGTACGGATCGCCGCCGAGAACGGCGTGGCGGGCCGGGCCGTCCGCCGGCTCGCCACCAAGGTCGCCGGGCAGGTCCACGAGGCCGCGCGGGGCAGTCTGGGGCCGGGACAGGGGGAGCTGGACCGGGCCGCGTTCGAGGCGGTGTTCCCATGGGGGCCCGCGCCCCGTGGGCTCGGCGGGGGCACCGGCTGGGCGTCGGCCGTGCTCGCCGAGGGGCTGCTCGTCCCCGCGGGCGGCGGCTACCGCTTCGCCCACGAGGAACTCGCCGACTGGATCCAGGGCATGCACCTCGACCTCGACGAGGCCCTGCACGCCCTGGTCCACCGCAGCCGCGAGCCCGCCCTCGCGCCGAACCCCTTCCCCGTGCCCCACCATCGCATCGGCCCGGTCGTCCAGTCCCTGCTGCTCCTCGCCCGCCAGCAGGGCACCTACCGACTCGGCCTGAAACTGGAGGAGTTGGTGCGGGCGCTGGACGCCGACCCCGACTCCTGGTGGGCGGCGCGGCTGCTCGGCGAGGTGCTGCGCCAGGTGCCCGACGCGACCCCGTACCTCACCGTGCTGCGGCTGCTGGCCGACCGGATCGTGCGGTGGCGGGGGTACGGGCGGGCGGTGCCCGTCGAGTTCGGGCCCGGCTTCTGGACCGGGCTCGCGGTGCCCGGCGCCGAGCGGCTCGACCTGCTGCGCCGGCTGGTGCTCGCCGACCCGGCGCCGGACGGGAGCGAGGGGCCACGCCATCTGGACGCCGTGGCCGCGCTGCTCGCCGCCGACCCCCACGCCGTACAGCCGCTGCTCATGCGGTGGTTCGACGACGAGCGGGCGCTGCCCGCGACCCCGCACGCCACCGTGGCGACCGCCGCGCAGGCGCTGCTGCACACGCACCGGCGGCGCGCGCTCGACGAGCTCACCGAGGCGCTCGCCGAGCGGGCGCATCCACGGGCCGAGGAACTGCTGGCCGTGCTGGCGGAGGAGGAGCCGTCGGCGAGCTGCCGGGCCGTGGACCGCTGGGCGCATGACCCGCGTCCGGCCCGGCACGAGAGCGCCATGGTCCACGGGCTGCGCACCGGCCCGCACGCCCGCTCCGCCGCCGACCGCGACCTCCTGCGGGACGCGGCGCTGTGTGTGCTCGCCGCCCCCGCCGACGCCCCCCTGCACGGAGCCGCGCTCGGCATCCTGGTCCGCGACCCGCGCAGTCGGGCCCGGCATCTGCCGAAGGCGCTCGCCCGGTTCGGGGCGGGTGATCCCCGGCTGCCCGCCGCCGCCCTGCTCGCGGCGCTGGACACCCATCCGGAACCGGTCCTGGAGGCGTTCCGGACCCGGCTGGCCACCGGCGGCGGGCCGGTCGCCGCCGACGGGGGCGTGGCCGAGGCACTGTGGACCCTCCTCGACGCCACCCCGGCCGCGCTCGCCCGCCGGGTGGCCGTGCTGGTGGGGGAGACGGTGGAGCGGCGGCCCGCGTGCGCGGGTGTGGTGGCCGAGTGGGCGGACGCCCGGATCGACCTGCCGGACGTCGGCCGCGCGGTGGTGTTTCCGCTGGTGGCGGAGTTGCTGGCGGGGGGCTGCGAGCGGGCGCGGGGGGCGCTGGCCGGGGTGCTCGGCGAGGGCGGGGCCGCCGCCCGTTCGTCCGCCCGCTCGTCCGCCCCTTCGTCCGCCCGCTCGTCGCGCGCGGAGCTGCGCGAGGCTCTGCTGGCCAGGGAGCGGGAGCCGGGGGTGCTGGACGCGCTGCTGCGCGGGGTGGTCGCGAGCCACCCCGGCCTCCCGGTCCGGCCTGACCGGCCGGACCGGGAGCTGGGCGCGCTGGTGCGCCGGATCGGTCTCCTGCTGGTCCGCACCCCCGAGGGCGCCGCGTGCTTCGACCGGGGCCTGGTCGACCTGGGGCGGCAGGTGCCCGGCTTCGCCGCCCAGGTGGCGGGGTGGCTGACACAGGCGCCGCAGGAGTGGGCGGCGATGGTGGGGCCCAGCACCCGTCGGATGATCGGGAGCCTGGCGGGGGTGCGGGTGCCCGCGTGAGCGGGCCCGGGGGAGGGGGTGGGCGTGCGCCCGGTCACAGCGTGGACGCCGATGCGGGGCCGGGGCATCCGGCATGGCACCCTTAGACCTGCGTAAGAAGCATCCGTTAACACAGACACGGGTTCGAGGAGCGGTCACAGTGCAACGCTGGCGTGGCTTGGAGGACATCCCCGAGGACTGGGGACGCAGCGTCGTCACCATCGGCTCCTACGACGGAGTACACCGCGGCCACCAGCTGATCATCCGGCATGCCGTGGAGCGCGCCCGCAAGCTGGGCGTGCCGTCCGTCGTAGTCACCTTCGACCCGCATCCCAGCGAGGTCGTCCGTCCGGGCAGTCACCCTCCGCTGCTCTCCCCGCACCACCGCCGTGCCGAACTGATGGCCGAGCTGGGGGTGGACGCGCTGCTGATCCTCCCCTTCACGGCCGAGTTCTCGAAGCTCTCGCCCGCCGAGTTCATCGTGAAGGTCCTGGTGGACAAGTTGCACGCCAGGGCGGCCGTGGAGGGCCCGAACTTCCGCTTCGGCCACAAGGCCGCGGGCAATGTCGAGTTCCTCGCCGAGCAGGGCAAGATCTACGACTTCGAGGTCGAGGTCGTCGACCTGTGCCTCACCGGGGAGGCGGGCGGCGGACAGCCGTTCTCCTCCACCCTGACCCGGGGCCTGGTCGCCGCGGGCGATGTGGCGGGCGCCGCCGAGATCCTCGGACGTCCGCACCGCGTCGAGGGCGTGGTGGTGCGCGGCGCCCAGCGCGGGCGGGAGCTGGGCTATCCGACGGCGAACCTGGAGACCCTGCCCCACACCGCGATCCCGGCCGACGGGGTGTACGCGGGGTGGCTGCACGCCCAGGGCGAGGCGATGCCGGCCGCGATCTCGGTCGGCACCAACCCGCAGTTCGACGGCACCGAGCGCACGGTCGAGGCGTACGCCATCGACCGGGTGGGGCTCGATCTGTACGGGCTGCATGTCGCCGTCGACTTCCTCGCGTTCGTGCGCGGACAGGCGCGGTTCGACTCGCTCGACGGGCTGCTGGAGCAGATGGCGGTGGATGTGAAGAAGTGCAGGGAGTGGGTGGCGGAGGCGGAAGCCGAGGCCGCGCGGGGGGAGTAGCTCCCCGGGGAGGTGCGGGGCGAAGGGCGGCCGGTGCCTGGTGGGCATCGGCCGCCCTTCGCGTTTGTCGCTGCCGGGGTGGGTTACTGCTGTGGCGGCGGGGTCCGGCCCTGATCCTGGCCCTGGCCCTCGGGGTGGTGGGGCGGCTGGGCCCGGTGCGGGGGCTGGGGGTGGACCGGCTGGCTCTGTGGGGGGTAGGGCTGGGCGGGCAGGCCCGGGTGTCCGGGGTGGGCGTGGGGCTGTGCCGGGGGGTACGGGTGGCCAGGGTGGGCCGGGGGCTGGCCGCCGGGGTGGGCCTGCTGCTGGCCGGAGTATGGGGGCTGGGTCTGGCCGCCGTACGGGGTCGGCCCGCCGTACGGACCGGGCACCGGGGGTTGGCCGGGCATCGGCTGCCCCGGGAACTGCCGGCCCTGGACGGGCGGTTGGGGCTGACCTGGCACCGGCTGCCCGGGGTACGGCTGATCCGGCGTCGGCTGGCCCGGGTACGGCTGCCCCGGCACCGGCTGGCCCGGCATCGGGGGCGCCACCACGGGCGGCGGGTTGCCGTCGCTGGTCCACAGGCCGTGCATCTGCTGATGGCGTACGAAGTCCTCCGCGACCATCGCCGCCAGGTTGAAGTACGCCTCGCGCACCTTGGGCCGCATCATGTCGAGGTCGACCTCGGCACCGGCGGACAGATGCTCGTCGAAGGGCACCACGATCACTCCGCGGCAGCGCGTCTCGAAGTGCGCCACGATGTCCTCGACCTTGATCATCTTGCCGGTCTCGCGGACCCCGGAGATGACCGTGAGGGAGCGCGAGACCAGGTCCTGGTACCCGTGCGCCGACAGCCAGTCCAGTGTCGTACTGGCGCTGGACGCCCCGTCCACGGACGGCGTCGAGATGATGATGAGCTGGTCGGCGAGGTCGAGCACCCCGCGCATGGCGCTGTAGAGCAGACCGGTGCCGGAGTCGGTGAGGATGATCGGGTACTGGTTGCCCAGCACGTCGATCGCGCGGCGGTAGTCCTCGTCGTTGAAGGTCGTGGAGACGGCCGGGTCGACGTCGTTGGCGATGATCTCCAGCCCGGAGGGCGCCTGGGAGGTGAACCGCCGGATGTCCATGTACGAGTTGAGGTACGGGATCGCCTGGACCAGGTCCCGGATGGTGGCCCCGGTCTCGCGCCGGACCCGGCGGCCGAGCGTGCCCGCGTCCGGGTTGGCGTCGATCGCCAGGATCTTGTCCTGCCGCTCGGTGGCGAGGGTGGAGCCCAGCGCGGTGGTCGTCGTGGTCTTGCCGACACCGCCCTTCAGGCTGATCACCGCGATGCGGTAGCAGGACAGCACGGGTGTGCGGATCAGCCCGAGCTTGTGCTGCCGCTCGGCCTCCTCCTTCTTCCCGCCCAGCTTGAAACGCGACCCGCTGCCGGTCGGGCGGCTGCTCTTGGGCTTCTGCCGCCGGTTGTTGAGCAGCCGGTCCGAGGACAGCTCCACGGCCGCCGTGTAACCGAGCGGCGCCGCACCGGGGTTGGTCGGCTGCCGCTGATCGTGCTGGAGCGGCTGCGGCCAGGCGGTGCCGGTGCGGGGGTCGATAGGGGGGTGGGGGTGGGTCTGTGGGGGCTGTTGGGTTGGGGGGTGGTGCTGGCCGCCTTGGGGGTGAGGTTGCGGCTGCTGGCCTTGGGGGTGCGGGGGGTGCTGGGGGGGGATCGGTTGGGCCGGTTGTGCCGGTTGGATCGGCTGTGCCGGGGGCTGGGGGAAGCCGTATCCGCCCTGGGGGGTCGGGGAGACGGGCGGTTGCGGGAAGCCGTAACTGCCTTGGGGATCGGCGCCGACGGGGGCGGCCGGGACGCCGGGCTGCTGCGGGGGCTGAGGCTGCTGCGGGATGGGCGGCTGGGGTTGGGCCGGGTGCGCCGGGGGCTGGGGGAAGCCGTATCCGCCCTGGGGGGTCGGGGACACGGGCGGTTGCGGGAAGCCGTATCCGCTTTGGGGGTTGGGGGATACGGGCGGCTGGGGGAAGCCGTAACCGGCCGGCGGTTGTGGTTGCGGCTGGGGCTGGGCCGGAGGGGGCGGGGAGACCGGCTGTACTGGTTGTCCCGGCTGGACCGGCTGGACCGGCTGGACCGGCTGGTGTGGCTGCACCGGCCACTGGGCGGCCGGGATGGGCGACGAGGGCTGGTACGTCGGCGGCAGCGGCGGTACGCCGGTCGGTGGGGTCGGCGGGGGAGCCCAGGCGGGGGGCTGGCTCTGCGGAGGCTCGGGCGTGGCGGCGGGCTCGATGGCGGAACCGGTACTCGCGTCTGCGCCGGAGTCAGGGCCCTCGGAGTGGGCCGGGGTGTCCTTGGAGTCGCCGTCGGCCGGGGAGTCGGACGCGTCCGGCGTCTCCACGGCCTCGGGTGACTCGTCGTCGCCCGCGGAGTCCATGGCCGGGGATTCCTGCGCGGCCTCGGGCGGCTCGGCCTCGGTATCACCGGACGACGACGGTTCATCGCTGTCGCCGCCGCCTACCTCGGCCGTCGCCGTACCGGCGGCAGGCTCTTCCTCTTGCGCGGATGCCTCGGACGCCACAGAAGCCTCAGACGCCTCGGGCTCCTCGGCGGCGCTCTCACCGGACCCGCCCTCGGACCGAGCCTCCGCCCCCGCCGTCAGCTCCGCGAACTCGCGCTTCAGCGAGGCGGCGGAGAATTTCATCGTGGCGTTGCTCTCCAGATCCCCGTTGTCCGCCCCGGCGGTGGCCCCGGACGTCCAGGACTCCGGGAGCCCACCGGGCTGCGGCGTCTGCGGCACGAACCCACTGCCCTCCGGCAGCCGGGGCACGTCGACCGGCGGGGGAGGAGCGGTGAACGGCGTACCGGCGCCGGGCGTGTGCGCGGGCAGGGACGGCGGCAGGGACTGCGGCACGGGAGCCCCCGACAGCTCACCGGCCCCACCCGCCCCGGCAGCTCCAGCAGTGCCGACCGCCCTCGAAGTCCCCGTAGGGCTCGCAGGCCCCGCCACCCCGGCGATCCCACCCGCACCAGCATCCCCACCCGCGCCGACGCCCCCGCCGACCCCGGGCTGAGCCCCCGTCACGGGCTGAGCCCCGGTCCCGGACGCGTTCTGCGTGTACCAGGCGGGCGGTGCGTAGTCGATGGTGAACTCGCCCGTCATCTCCACCGAGGCATCCGTATCGGGCTGGTCATCGTCGGGCGACGCCCAGCCCCCGCGGATCCCGTCCCGATCGCTGCTCACAGTTCCTCCTGATGTGGTCGAGCACCCTCGTGCCGTGCCGGGGCGACCCTTGCTGTCGTCCGCATCACCGCGCGGTCCCCCCGGGGCGTGCCCGGAACGCGCGTCACCCGCCGACCGGGTGCCCGCGATGTGCCCCACCCCAGCCTAATCATGAAAAGGACGACCACGGCAGGCCCGCCCACCCCCGGGTGCGCGTTCGGCGCTTCCCGCGCCGCTCCCACCACGTACTGCCGCGACGGGCGGTGCTTCAACCCTGCCCCGGGAGGCGGCGCCCGTCCCGCTCACCGCACTTCGCCGGTGCGCCCCTCAATCCATCCGCCGGGCCACGCCCAGCAGTCCGATCTCCGCGTCCGTGGGCTGGGTCATTACGTACTGCCGGTCCCGTTCGGTGCACCACAGGGTGACTCCGTCGGCGAGGGTGGGCAGGGACTCGTACTCGGGGCGGGGCAGACCTATCACCCGGCCGATCTCGGTCGCCTCGTCCGGGGAGACCCGCTGCACGCCCACCAGCCGTGCCTGGCGCATCAACCGGGGTGCCACCGGGCTGAGATACGGCAGCAGGGTCAGCACCGACTGCCAGGGCGCCGACACCACCCGCCCGCGCGGCGGGCGCATCCCGCAGTCCCGGATCACCAGCACCGGCCCGCCCGCCGAGGCGCCCAGCGGCGGTACCCGGCCCACGTCGTGCACGGTCATCCCGGACTGGCCGCCGCCCACCGCCTGCACCACCTGCGTCCAGTGCGCCGCGCGGCCGGTCTCCACGGCGACCCGCGCGCCCGTGGCCGCCGCCCGCAGCGCCAGCACCTGGGCCGTCCACAGACCGCCGATGAGCAGGATGTCGTACGGCGTCGGGCGGTTCACGCCGAGGACCGCCGGCTGGCCCTCGGCGTTGACGCCGACCACGACACCGTCGTCCCCGATGGGCAGGGACAGCGCGTCGAGCTGGTCGGCGGTGAGCGAGTGCCGTGGGTGGCGGGGCCCGAGCAGCCCGAAGCCGGTGCGCAACCGCTCCGCGAGGCCGGGGCGCTGACCTTCTCCGCCGGGCCCGGCGGGGGACGTACGAGGCGATCCGGATGCCGTACGAGGCGTTCCGGGTGTCGTGCGGGACGAGCCGGGTGTCGTGCGGGACGACGCGGAAGAACCCGTCGTGGCCATCAGCGGGCACCTCCGAGCGGCAGGGTGGCGAGAACGCCGGGAAGCTGGTCACGGTCCAGCCGGGCCAGGCCGGTGCGCGACTGGCGGGCCGCGCGCTCCAGATCCCGGCGGGAGGTGGCCAGTTCGCTGCTGCTGCGGCCGGTGATCCGCACATGGCCGGTGACCGTGACATCCCGGTGCCCGCCGCCCGCCAGGGTCAGACTGAACGTCGTCGCCAGCGCGGGCACGGCCGTCAACTGGGCCACCAGCTGCGGCAGTCCGATGCCGTCCCCGCCCAGCGGGGGCCAGCGGCGCACCCAGTACGTGGTGTGCCGGCGGTTGTCGCACCGCCAGCTGCGGCTGGACTCCTCCGTGCGCCGCCGGGGCGCGTCGCTCTGCCCGGCCTGCGCGGTGACCATCGGGTTGGCGCAGGCCGAGGTGGCGACGGCGGAGCTGATCTCCTCCTCCGTCAGCACATGGACCCGGAAACCCGCGCCGGTCAGCCGGCTCGACAGATGCTCCGCCGACCGCACCAGGCACTTCTGCGCCCCGATCAGCCCGCCGCCCCGCGCGGCCACCGCCTCCGGGCACAGCTCGGGGTCCAGCTTCAGCGCGATCCACATGATGCGCACGGCCGGGGCGGCGGTCTGCGCCTGGAGCTGGGTGTAGTTGGTGACCACCACGGACTGCTGGGGCAGATGCGGCGCGGGGGCGGGCTGGGTGTGCACCACGATCTGCGCGGACTCCAGCCGGATGCCGTCGACGTCGAGGACATCGCGCACCAGCGCGACGGGCAGCGGTCTGCGACCGCGCTCCGCGCGCAACGCGCCCGCGTCCGCCTCCACTTGGAGCAGCGCGGTGACGAAGCCGCCGTCGCCCACCATGCCCACGGGCGGCCGGTCCTCGCCCCGGCCGAAGCTGTAGGTACGCAGGGTCGGGTCGCACTCGACCGCGGGCGCGAGACCGGCGTCCGTGCCCGGCGGGACCGTGCTGTCGGCCGCGCGGCGGCGCCGGGCCCGCAGCGCCTGCACGCCGCCCAGCCACTCGGGCAGGGAGCGCCCCCGGCGCCGTACCAGAGCCAGCGCGAGCAGCAGCGCGGCGGCGATGGCGGCCGGGATCATCGCGTACATGTCGATGAGCCAGCCGCACACCACCAGTGCGGCGGCCAGTTCCAGCAGCACCAGACGCTGTACGGCGAACGAACCGCCGCGGCCCGAACGGGACCGCGGCTGCGGTGTGACGGCGCTGCCGCCGGCCGTCGCCGTGGACGGTGGGGCGGTGCCGCCGCCCGATGCTGCGCCCGGTTGCGATCGCGACCGGGTCCGCCGTGCGGAAGCCATCACTGCAAAACCCCCGAAGTATCCCGAAATCCCTCGCGCCCAGGTCCTTTCCAGCTCTGGGCACCCTACCCATGGCGCACGTACGGCCACGCAACAGGCATAGTAGGGGCCGGGTCTGACAACCGAGGCACCAGAAGGCACCAGAGTCAACCGAGGGCGGGGGAACGGCTCTTCACGGGTCCCCCATGGCTCCGCACGGGGAGTGAGCGGACACAGATGGCATCACGGCGCGATGAACTCAACGCCTACACCTTCGCGAAGCGCCGCACCTTGGCGTCGTTCCTGCGGCCCTCGCCGTCGGGCTCCGAGGAGGGGGCGCCGAAGCCCCTGAGCGCGGTCTGGCCGGGCGTGGTGGTGGGGATCGTGATCCTGGCGGTGTTCGGGGCGATCGGCCTGTTCAGCCCGACCGCGCCCAGTGGCTGGGACACTCCCGGCGCCCATGTCATCGTGGCGAGCGACTCGACGACGCGGTACGTGGTCCTGGAGACGGGCGGCGACAGCCAGCTCCACCCGGTGCTCAACATGGCCTCCGCCAAGCTGCTCCTCGACCCGGACCAGGACAGCGTCATCACGGTGGACGAGGAGGTCCTGGACAGCGGTGAGCCGCCGCACGGCGCCACCATCGGCATCCCCTACGCCCCCGACCGGCTGCCGTCGGCCGAGGAGGCGGAGGAGGCCAAGCGCTGGGCGGTGTGCGAGAGTCCCGCCGAGGGCGGCCGGACCATCCAGAAGGCGGCGTTCGTGCTCGCCGAGAAGGAATGGGCCAGGACCGAGGGCGACAGCCGGCTCGCGGGCGGCGATCTGATGTACGTCGTCGGCCAGAGCGGCGAGACGCCGTACGTGGTCGACGCGGGCGGCGCCGCGTACGAGATCGGGGACCCGGCGGACAGCGAACTCCTCAAGGCCCTCGACACCCAGGGCCGCGACCCGCAGCGCGTCTCCCAGGAGTGGCTCGACACCCTGCACGAGGGCGACCCGCTGGCCATCCCGGACATCGAGGGCACACCCGGCGAGCCCGCCGACGCCTTCGCCGACGCCGCCCTCGACGACCTGGACAAGGTCGGCATGGTCATCCGGGCGTTCGAGGGCCAGCGGATGCAGTACTACGTCGTCCAGCCCGGCGAGGTCGCCCGGATCTCCGAGTTCACCGCCACCCTGCTGCTCAACAGCAGCGCCCTGCTCGCCGTCGGCCAGGCGGGCGAGGCCCAGCAGGTCAGCCCGGGCGCGGTGGCCGACAGCACGGCGTTCGAGGGCGAGCGCGACTGGCCGCAGTACCGGCCGCGCATGGTCAACGACACGGCGTCCGCCACGGGCCGCGACACGGTCTGCAACGTCCTGCGCTCGGTGGACGCGGACAGCGGCGCCACGACCCTCTCCACCTGGGCCGGCACCGACTTCCCCGCCCAGCTGCCCACCGGCTCCTCCAGCGCGTACGTCACACCCGGGTCCGGCCAGCTCTACCGCCAGTTCCAGGGCACCGAGACCGGCGCGGGCAGCCTCTTCCTGGTCACCGACACCGGGCTGCGCTACGCGATGCAGTCCAACAGCGACAGCGCCACCGACGACCAGGGCATCGGCAGCTCCGAGGAACAGCGCGAGCAGGCGCTGAACGAGGCCGAGATCGCCCAGACCAGGCTCGGCTACGAGAAGGTCGCCCCGGCCCCGATCCCCGCGCAGTGGTCGACGTTCCTGCCGACGGGCCCGCGCCTGTCGGAGGCGGCGGCACGCCAGCCGCAGGGTTCGTGAACGTGCGGAGGCGGAGTCCGGTGAGTGGGATGCGGAGGCGGAGTCCGGTGAGCGGGCGGTGGGGGAGCGGACGGATGCGGAACACGAGCGAGACGGTGAAGGGCGAGCGGGCGGGGGGCCGGCGCGCGGCCGCCCTCCTCGCCGCCACGGCCTGCACGGCGACCACGGTGCTGGCCCTGCCCGCCCCCACCGCGCGGGCGGACGACAGCGGCCAGTGCACCTTCCCGTCGGAGCAGTACGAGGGCCGTCCCTGGGCCCTGCAACGCGTCAACCTGGACGAGCTGTGGGCACAGTCGACCGGCGAGGGCGTGCAGGTGGCGGTGATCGACACGGGCGTGGACATCAAGAACCCGCAGCTCAAGGAGGCGGTGGACGCGTCGAAAGGGCGAAGCGTCCTGCCGCCCCAGGACGCCGAGGCCGATGAGGAGGAGAAGCTGGACTGGGGCGCCGCGAACGGCACCACGGACACGGTGGGCCACGGCACGCGCGTGGCGGGCATCATCGCCGCCCGCCCGGCCGAGGGCACCGGTTTCGTCGGCCTGGCCCCCGAGGCGACGATCATCCCGATCAAGCAGAACGACGCCGAGGGCAACGGCACGGCGAGCACCCTGGCCGACGCGATCCGCCACGCCGTCGCCGAAGGCGCCGACGTCATCAACATCTCCCAGGACACGGCGAACGCGGTACGCCCCGACGAGGCCCTCGAAGAGGCCGTCCAGGCCGCGCTGAGCGAGAACGTCGTGGTCGTCGCCTCGGCCGGCAACGACGGCCTCGGCGGCGATGTGCAGATCACCTACCCGGCGTCGTACGAGGGTGTCCTGGCGGTCGCCGCCTCCGACCGCAACAACGAACGCGCCCCCTTCTCCCAGTCCGGCGAGTTCGTCGGCGTGGCGGCCCCAGGCGTCGACATGATCTCCACGGTCCCCGGCGACGGCCACTGCTCCGACAACGGCACCAGCTTCTCGGCCCCGTACGTGGCCGGCGTGGCGGCCCTGCTCAAGGCGAAGTACCCGCAGTGGACGGCCCAGCAGGTGGTCGCCCAGATCGAACAGACCGCGGAACGCACCATCCCCGGCCACGACCGCCTGGTCGGCTGGGGTGTGGTGGATCCCCTGAAGGCCCTGACAGACGTCGACCCCGCGAACCCGGTCGACACCCCCCAGCCGGACACCCCCATCGCCGCAGGCGAGGCCCCATCGGTGTCCCCGGTCCACTTCGGAGAATCCCCGGACGAACGCAATACCCGCCTCGGCACGTATGTGGTGGTGGGCGGTCTGGTGCTGGTGGCGGGGTTGACGGGGGCGGGGGTGGCTGTTCGGGACTCTCGGGGGAGGCGGCGGGGGCGGGATTCCGCGTCGTGACGCATGCCGTCACTGGCAGATGCCGGAGTCCCCGGGCTCCTCAACGGCCCGACTGTAGGCCGCGACGAGTTTCGTGACGGCTTCCTCGTCGCTGATGCCGTCTCCGTAGACCTGAATCGAGGTGAAGAGGGTCTGATCGGGGTGCTCGGTGCTCGAACAGGACGCCACTCGTTGCAAGGCCCCCGTGTCGGACGTGAGCAGAGATGCGTCATCGCCGAGCACGGCCGATTCAAGTTCCGGAACAGACCTGGCGACTGCGGCGATGGAGTCGCCGGGCTTTTCCCACCACATCTGACTGACGATCAGAGCTAGCTCACCGTCGATGTCCACCTGACAGCGCGTACGAGTAGACCCGGGCTTTCTCTCGTTGACATCGATCGAATCACCGCCTGGCAGTAGCGAAGCGACCAACTCCGGATCCACTTCAACTCCGCACAGCGCCGTGGGAGCGTCGTACGCCTTCTCTTCGCTCGGCTCCTCGCCGCCTGAACAGGCGACCAAGGCGCAGAAGGCCGAAATCGATACCGAAATCTTCGCGAACCGTCGGACGACCAACTGGGTGCCTCTTCCTTCTTCATGGCAGAGGCCGACGCGACCCTGGAACTGGCCCGAGGCGCCGACCTTTGCGGTAGACGGCGGGGGTTCAGATCTCCGTGAGGAGTTCCGGGGCGACGCGCTCCATGTATTCCCCAGCGGCCAGGAAGCCTCTAGGTGACTCAGTCTCAGCCCAGGTCCCGACGGCATTGGGGTCCGGATACTCGTGGGCTCGCGCAGCCTCCGTAGCGGCTCGGGTCGTGTACGACATATTGCTGTCCTGGCCGTTCTCCCAGTTCTCGCCCATTGTGGGACCGGCATCCTCTGCTGCGTTTCCTTCGGCGCCGCTGAACAACTCCTCCAGGACCATGCTCGTTACGGTTCCAGTAGCACCGGCAACGCCGGCACCGACCACGGGAGATGCGATGAACGACGCGCCAATCCCAACGCCCAACCCGATCGTTCCCGACGCAAAGTTCTTCCACTGAGAAACCGACTGGTCGTAGGCCGCATCACTTTCCACTGCACCGGACGCGACGGCCTGGTTACGCCCCATGGCCAGCGTCCCGGAAGTTTCACCTGACTGATAGGCGATTGCCCTCACGGTGAGTTCTCGATCGCTGTCCGGACGCTGGTTCGCTGGTAGTTCTGGATCGAGATGGTAGTCCATCAGATTGGCCATGTATTCAGTCTGGGCCACTTCGACCGCCGCATATCCCTCGGGATTCTGTCCGATGGTGAAGAGGAAGCGCGAGACATCACGGTGGTTCAGTTCTGCCGCGGAACCGGCGATGGGGAACAGGTTCTGGGCGCGCTCCCAGCGCTCCTGTCCTGTTAGGTCGTCACTGTCCGGGTTCTGGTCCACGTCCGTCGCCGCGCGATTGATGTCGGGCAGGTATTCGGCCGCGATCTGCCCCATGCTGTCTGACATGTAGCTGTCCTCGGTGAGTCGCGTACTGTCGTCCGCGATGGATGCCACCAGGCTCTCGAAGAGCCTGGTCTGCCCCTCGTTGTGCGCCGGCGTGTCCGCCGTAGGCATCTCCCCCGCCGGATGCCCCGTGGTGGCCGCCTCCAGCGCCAGCGCCAGATTGTTCTTCCCCGTGTTCAGTTCCTCGCCTGTCAGGCTGGTCTCCTGGGGCCAATTCCGTTCCTCGAAGAGGTACTGGAAGTTGGACAGGGTGAACGTGCCCTTCTTGTCGTCGCCGTCCGTGTCCCGTTCGAAGGGGTTGTCCGGGTCGTCCCGGGCGATGAACTCCTGGTTGAAGAAGGCCGTCGCGGCGTCAGGGCTGTTCGAAAGGCCCTTCAGGAAACCGGTGAACGGGTCCGAGCCGCTGTCCTCGCCGATCCGGTTCAGCCACGGGTCCATACCCGAGTACTCCCACGCCAGATTGGAGTGCTCGCCGTTGCCCGTCAGTTCACGCTCGGTGGCCATGAGCTTGGTGCCGTACTCACCGAGGAACCGGTCGTCGTAATCACCCGTCCGCATCAGGTTGCTCATCACCTGGAAGCCCATCGGGCTGCCGACCCCGCCGCCGACCGGCTTGTCGCCGATATCGATCATCGTGCGCTTCCATTCCGCCATCGCGGCGGAGTCGCTCTGCGTGGCGTTCGCCAGCGTCGTACCCAAGGAGCGCTGCAGATCGTCGAAACGGTCGAGGCGTTCCTGGCCCAGCTCGTAGTTCCCCCGGTAGGTATCGCTCACCCCGGCCCAGAATTCCAGCGTCTTCTCCGGCCCGAGCGCGGTCGCGAACCGTTCGGCGAACAGTTCGTCGTCCCCGTACTCCTCGAGCCCCCTCAAGAGCTGGTCGAATTCCTCCACGCTGAGATCCTGCGGGTCCTGCGCGGCCAGCCGCGCCAGAGTCTCGGCCTGCTTCAGAGCTTCCTGCGCCGCGTCCCGGTCCCCGTAACTGACATCGGAGAAACCCAACTCGCTCTGATCGGCAACGGCCTTCAGAACCTGCCGCGCCGAATCGTCGCTCTCCGTCGCCTGGTCCAGAATTCCCTGGATACGGTCCCGGAGACTGTTGATCTGGGTCTGGTTGTCATCGTTCTGCTGGGCCCCTGCCCCCGGCGGGCCACTGTTGGTGACCAGGAAGCCACCCTCGCTCCCGATGACCGTCAGCCCTTGATTCCGGCCGTCCTCGATGGCCTCCGTCAGCTGCCGGTGATAGTTCTTCAGCTCGCCGCGGGTGTCTTCGAGAATGCCGTGAATGGTCCTTGCCTGGATATGCGCGTCGGTGAACTCAACGGCCGTCTTGCCGATGAACTCCTTGGTCACCTGCGCGTTCACCCCGGCCCAGTCCGCGCTGTTGGCCTTCTGACGCAACTGTTCCTCGGC
Organism: Streptomyces sp. NPDC056734; assembly: GCF_042790455.1. NCBI lineage: Bacteria > Bacillati > Actinomycetota > Actinomycetes > Kitasatosporales > Streptomycetaceae > Streptomyces > Streptomyces sp. NPDC056734. The sequence continues at coordinate 23,357 of NZ_JBHTZD010000009.1, read as the reverse complement.
GTCCCGTTTCAGGGTTTCGAGATTGCTGACCAGCGTCGACCAGTCCGTCACCGCCTCGTCGAGCAGTGCGAAGCTGGCGTTGCGGAGACTGTCGAGATCCATGGGTGTTCGTCCCTAGCGGTGGTGGGGGCGTGAGAGAGGGGAGGTGAGGGGGCGAGGGCGGCGGGCGCCGCTCCTAATCCCCTCCCCTAATCCCCTCCCTCCGCCTCACTCGGCGTCCCGTACACCGGATTCGCCTCGCCCGGCTGTCCCACCCGCTCGTCGAAACCGGCGTCCAGCGTGGCGATGCTGCTCATCTGGCGCACGATGTAGTTCTCGTCACCGGCATGGATGTTCCTGGTGACCTGGAGATGGTTCGTGATCTGCGCGCAGGCGTCCATCAGCGACCTGAGCTGCTCCTCCCAGCGGTTCGACACATGCTGGAGGCCGTCACCCAGGGCGAAACCCTGTGTCGTCAGATTGCCGGCCGCCTTGTCGCTGCTCGGGACGGCGACCCGGGCCTTGTCCCACAGCTGGTTGTACAGCGTGTGCGCCGACCCGCTGATGTCGGTCAGCGAGGCGTTCGCGACCTTGAGGTCCCCGGCCCGGGAGGGCGCGCCGGTCGAACCGTCCCCGGCGTCCAGCTGGTTCAGCTGCATCCCCGTCGACTGCCGCTCGGCCGCCTCGGCCTTGAGCTGCTCCCACTCGTCCCACGCCATGGGCGATCCCCGTCCCCGTCATGCCTGGCCGCAGGCACGTACGCAGCGTGTGCGACCGCTAGCCCCGTGTTTTGGACGCGGGACAAATTAGCAGGGCACCCTGAGAAGCCTTTGCGGGAGAAAGGTTCTGTCGGGTATGTCCGGCGTGAAGGTTTGGGGGAGATGCACGGGCTGCCGCCCGTGCCGGAAGCAAACCGGCCAACCGGGCAATTCGCTGGGGGCGGCACCTGCTTGTAACTGAGTTAGTGCACGCGCCGGTTGGAGTCATTGAGGGTGTTGTCTACAGTGGTAAAGCCGTTGTTGGGTGCGGTTCTGTTTGCGATCGTGTGGCCGGTGACTGGTTCCGCCGGCGGGACGAGGCCGCAGCGACACAACGGGGAACACGGGTGGACGCAACGGGGAAACGGGGGCGAGGCACCATGCTGCTCGCAGAGGTGATGGACACGTGACGGACCTTCAGGTCGATGAGGCGTTGAGGGTGTTCGTCAGCCGGGTGGACGAGGTTCTGCGGGATCTGGAGCAGTCGGCCGGAAGCCCCACGAAGGTGGGCGGCCAGACGATCAACGCGTCGTCGCTGGGCAACGGCTCCTCGATCTTCAGCGAACCGACCGAGCTGTACACCCAGTACAACAGGGTGCACAACGAGCTGACGACCCTGTCCAAGACGCTGCATCTACAGATCGAGGCGTACGGGATCGCCGCCAAGGGGGCGGCTGACGGCTTCCAGAACCTCGAAGAGGAGCAGCGGCGGCGGTTCTGGGAGATCCAGCGGCAGATCCGGGAGCTGGGCCGCGACGACAGCACGGGCGGCCGTACGGAGACCAGTGACGACCGGAGCGGGGTGGCGTGACGATGTCGGACGAGCAGTACCAGGACGACCTGGAACGCGCCTCCGATCAGAACTCCTTCGCCGACCTTGCCCGCGCCTACGAGGAGCCGAGGGACGGGGGGCTTTTCACCCGTCTGGTCAGCGGGGCCACCAGGACCACGGTCGGGGCCACCAAACCGGGGCAGGCCGTGTTCGACAGCACGGACTTCGGCGGCACCAGCCTCGGCCTCAACCAACTGCGGGAGTTCATCGAGCAGGCGAACCCGGAGGACCTGGAGGGGTCGGGCAAGGCGCTGTGGGATGCCCGCGACGCGATCATGGCCGCGGCCAAGGACCTCGAAACGCACATCGGCACGGTCTCGTTCTCCTGGATGGGCGAAGCGGCCGGGGCGTTCACCACCTGGAGCAAGAATCTCCTCACCAGCACCAGAGAACTGAGCGTCTTCGCCGGAAGCGCCGGCGACGAGATCTCCGCCGCCGCGATCGGCCTGGCCTCGGTGCGCTCCTCCATGCCACCGCGCGACCCCGCCAACCGGAAGCGCCCCGAGCAGTACAGCGAGACCGAGAAGGCGGCCAACGAGGAGGAGTACGAGGACGCCGTCCGAGTGGAGCGGGACCGCCAGGAGGCCATCAACCAGATGAACCGCCTGGCCTCGTACTACTCCGTCTCCCATCAGCAGCTCCGGGATCTCGTTCCGCCGACGTTCAACAACCCTCCGACCGTGGACGTACCCCAGCCGCAGCGAGAGAGCGGTGTTCCGGAATCAGGGCCCGGTGAGAGCGTGCGTCAGACTCCCACCAGTACGTACACGCCCCCGGCGGAGGAGAACGCAGCGCGAACCGCTGCCGACGCGCCGGGTGCGACGAGCAGGCCCCCGGCCGAGGTCAACGCGCCGGTCGAGGTCAACGCAAGGGTCACCGACCCCGGCGAACCGGTCCGCACGGACATCAAGGAACCTCCCGTACGTACCAATATCGACGGCGTCGACACACTGACCCCACCCGCCACCACGACCACCACCGGCCCCGCCCAGCCTGCGACCGGCAACCCGCCCTCGAACAGCACCGGTCCGTTCGGCCCTTACGGGCCGGTCGGCAACAGTGCCGTCGGGCGGACTTCCGGTACGGCCGCCGGTGGGCGGACCTCCGGCACCTCCGGCTCGCGCACACCCCTGTCCGCCCAGGGCCGCCCGACCCCCGGCCCCCTCGGCACGGGCTCCGGGTCCGGGACCGCGCGCGGCTCCGGACCGGCCTCCCAGGGGCTGTTCGGCCGCCCCGGTCAGCCCGGGGCGACGGGACCCGCCTCCGGAGCCAGGGGGTCCTTCCCCATGGGCCAGGGCATCACGGGCGGCACACCCCGCCCCGGTGGTACGCCGTCGCAGCGCCCCGGCGCGGGCCCCGCGACCGGCGCCGGACGGGCCCATGGAGTGGTCGGGGGACAGCCGGCGAACACCGGCGGGACCGGCAACAACCGCAACGGGTCGAGGATCCCGCGCGGCACGGTCATCGGATCGAACCCGGTCGGCAACGCCCGCTCCGCACCCGCCGGCCAGCCCGGACAGCGCGGTGGCGTCTTCGGGGCACCACCCGCCACGAACCGTCCCGGCACAGGCACGAACCCGCTTGCTGGCCGGGGCACACCCCCGCCCGTCACCGGCAGTCCCTCGGCCCGGAACTCCGCCACCGGGGCCGAGCGCAACGGCATGACCCGCGGCGGTTCCGGACTCGTCCGCGCGCCCGCCACCAGGGGACGCCCCGACGACGAGAGGGACCAGCGGGGAACCCCACGTCCGGACCACGTGGTCGAGGACGAAGAGACCCACCTCCCGAACAGGCCGCGGCGCGATGTGCCGCCGGTCGTCAACTGAGCGCGAGCGAGGACTGAGAACACCATGACGTCAGGGACCAGCCGACGAGCCGAGCGGACCGTGTTCCTCCGGACACGGGGCACGGGACGAGTACGTACGGTGAGTGCGCTCGTCGGCGCCCTGGCCGCAGTCGGCGTCGGGCTCGCACCGGGGGCGACGGCGGTCGACACCCAGAACCCCTGGTACCTGGAAACCATGCAGGCCGAGCAGATGTGGCAGACCAGCACGGGGGAGGGCGTGACGGTCGCGGTCATCGACACCGGCGTGAATCCCGAGACCTCCTCCCTGAAGGGCCAGGTCCTGACCGACGAGGTGCCTGAGTCCGTCGCGTACGGAGCCACGGACGACTACAGCGGTCACGGTACGACGATGGCCGAACTGATCGCCGGAACGGGTGAAGGGGGCGGCATCCAGGGCCTGGCGCCCGGCGCCAAGATCCTCCCCATTCGTGTGGCGCTCGAAGGACTTGAGGTGGGACCGGAGTTCGAGAAGGCCCCCGAGCCCTCGGAGGCGCTGCGGGCGGCGGCCGACACCGACGCACAGATCATCAGCATGTCCTTCGGGGGCATGACGACCGACGAGGACGACGCGGCCGTCCGGTATGCCGCGTCCAAGGGCAAACTGCTGGTCTCCGCGCTCGGGAACGACGGATTCACCGACAGCCCGGCCGACACTCCCTACGTGATCGGTGCCGCGGCCGTCGATTCCTCCATCAAGGTGATCGAGGGCTCCCCCGAGGGGCAGTACGCGGACCTGGCGGCACCGGGCGCCGACACTCCGGGCTGGTGCGACGCCACCTTCCAGGCGTACTGCGCCAAGAACGGCTCCAGCTCCGCCACCGCCCTCACCTCCGCGTCCGCCGCCCTCATCTGGTCCGCGCACCCCGACTGGACGGTCAACCAGGTCACCCGGGCCCTCGTCGACACGGCGGGCCGTGACTGGCCCAAGGAGAAGCCGAGTTCCTACCTCGGATACGGCTTCGTACGTCCTCGTCTCGTGCTCGCGGAGCCCGACTACGACGCGGGCCCGGCGAATGTCGACCCGCTGGCCAAGGAGAACGGCGGCGATCTGCTGGCCAAGTCCGCCGAGCCGGCCGGGACCGAGGCATCGCCGTCCCCGTCGGGCTCGTCATCGGCCCCGCAGGAGGGGTCGAACGGCGGCACCTCCGCGGCGGGGCCGAGCGCTTCGGAGGCCGGCGACAGCAGCACCCTGTGGATCACCGTGGGCGCCGCGGCGGCGGTGATCGTGGTCGGCGGAGCGGGCTTCGCCGTCCTGCGCGCGCGGCGCACGAGGTGACAGTGCCCGGCCACTCCAGGGCGGCGCACGGCCACACCGAGAACAACAACACATAGAGAAAGGGCAGGTCACCATGGCTACCGACCAGAAACTCGAAGATGCCGCAGTAGTCCAGCTACAGAAGCAGATGGTGGAGAAGTACGAGGGCATCCGCAAGCGGGTGAGCAGCCTTCAGGGCGTCATCGACGGGCTGGAAGGCCAGTGGCAGGGCATCGGCCGTGCCGAGTTCGACCGGAAGCAGTACGAGATCAACGAGTCCCTCAAGGGCATCGGGAACATCCTCGCCGAGGTCATGGAGGCCATGACCACGGCACGCAACATCAAGGACACCAAGGAGGACGAGGTCCGCGCCTCCGTCAACCGGATCGATGTCAACCAGGGTGCGCCCACGGTCCAGTCGTCCGCCTTCAACTCCATGTGAGCGCCGTTCGGCACGGCGTCGGCCGGCCGCACGGCACCACCGCACCCACCACTGAGACGAGGGAGACAGCATGCGTAACAACGAGGGGCTTTCCGTCACTTATGACGGACTCGACATCGCCGCCACCACCATCGGCAACGAGGCCAAGCAGCTCGAACAGGACCTCCAGGAACTCCGGCAGATGGTCGAGCGGAGCCGCGAGTACTGGGCGGGCCAGGCCCAGGACCAGTTCGGCGAGAAGCTGCGCCGCTGGGACAAGGAGGCCAACGACATCCACACCGCGCTGATGGGCATCGGCCAGGTCGTCGGCCAGTCCGGCGGTACGTACATGGAGGGCGACCGCAAGGCCGCCAGCTACTTCATGTAGCCCTACGCAGGTAGGAGCACGGCGAACCGGCCTCCCGGAAGCCGGCGGTCAGGAGCAACTCCAGGGTGGGCGCGCGCGGGAGGCGCCCACCCTGTGGTGTGTCGGGGACGCCGGGGCAAGCGGACCTACGCCCCGCCGGTGTTCCGCGCGAGCGCGCCTCACCGCCCGGCCGCGTCCCCCGCGTCCCCCACGACCCCCACCTGAACCAGCGGCTTGCCCCGCTTGCGGGACACGAAGACGCCCCGCCCCGGCGGCATCGTCCGAGGGCGGATGCCGCCCAGCAGATCCCCTTCGCCGGGGTCGCCCGCGAGGACGACGCCCTGGGCGCCCAGTTCCTTCATCCGCTGGATGAACGGCTCGTAGCCCGCGCGTCCCGCGCCCGCCGTGGAGCGGGCGATGATGAAGCGGACGCCGACGTCACGGGCGAAGGGCAGCAGTTCGGTGAGACCCGACAGCGGGTTGCCGCTCGATGTCGACACGAGGTCGTAGTCGTCGATCACGATGTACACCGTCGGGCCGTGCCACCAGCTGCGGTCGCGCAGTTGCTCCGCGGTCACGTCGGCCGTCGGGGTGCGGCGCTGCATCAGGTCGGACAGGGCGTCCATGTGGTGCTGCATCTGGTTCGACATGGGGATGTACTCGGCGAGGTGCGAGGGCGGTGTCGCGCCCAGCAGGGAGCGGCGGTTGTCCACCACGAACAGCTTGCAGTCATTGCCGTCATAGCGCTTGGCCAGCTGGTTGACCAGCAGCTTCAGCAGGTTGGACTTGCCGGACTCGCTCTCGCCGTAGACGAGGAAGAACGGGTTGGTCTCGAAGTCGATGAACACCGGCTCCAGGTTGTCCTCGTCCAGCGCGAAGGCGATGCCGCGCTCCGGGAAGCGGTCGCCGGGCGGGAGCTGCGCGGCCGGGAACTCGCGCGGCAGCAGCCGCACCTTGGGCGCGCCCGGCAGCTGCCAGTGCCGGGTCACCTCGGCGGCCAGCGCCTGGGCCGCCTCCGCGAGGTCGGTGTCGGACGACAGGCCGTCGATGCGCGGCACCGCCGCCATGAAGTGCTGCTTCTGCGGGGTCTGGCCCCGGCCGGGCACGCCCGTCGGGACGTTCGCCGCCACCTTGCGGTCGAACTCCGAGTCCATGGGGTCGCCCAGGCGCAGCTCCAGGCGGTTCCCCAGGTGGTCCTTGAGGTTCGAGCGGACCTCCATCGACCGCGACGCCGTGAGGATCACATGGACGCCGTACCCCAGGCCCCGCGCCGCCATGTCCAGGACGAACGGCTCCAGCGTCTCGTAGTCCGTACGGAAGTTCCCCCAGCCGTCGATGACCAGGAACACATCGCCCCACGGCTGGTCCGTCACCTGGATGTCGCCCCGCGCGCGGCGGCTGCGGAACTCCGCGATGGAGGAGATGCCCGCCGTACGGAAGTACTCCTCGCGGCGGGTCAGGATGCCGTACACCTCGGCCGCCGTACGCCGGACCTTCTCCGGGTCCAGACGGGACGCCACACCGCCCACGTGCGGCAGCCCGGCGACCGCCGAGAGGCCGCCGCCACCGAAGTCCAGCCCGTAGAACTGCACCTCGTGCGGTGTGTGGGTGAGCGCGAAGGACGCGATGATCGAGCGCAGCAGCGTGGACTTGCCGGACTGGGGGCCGCCCAGGATCTGCATATGGCCGGCCGCGCCGCCGAAGTCCGCCCACAGCGGGTCGCGCCGCTGCTCGTACGGCTTGTCGACGAGGCCGACCGGGATGACCAGCCGCCCCGCGCCCTCGTACCCGGGCTGGGTCAGGCCGCGGCCCGGCACCGCCGCCAGGCCCGGCAGCAGCGAGTCCAGCGACGGCGGGCTGTCCAGCGGCGGCAGCCACACCTGGTGGGCCGCCGGACCCTGCGCCTCCAGGCGGCGCACGATCACGTCCAGCACGGTGTCCGCGAGCGCGTCGTCGGTGCGCTCCGGCTCCTCCTCGCCGCGCTGCGGCGGCACCGCCACGAACCGCACCGGGACCTGCGCCGCCGTGAACAGCACCGGCCTGCGGTCCATCGGGAGCGGCCCGCCGTACGACGCCGCCTGCTGGGCGCTGGTGCGGTACACCCCGGAGACGTACGCCGCCTTGAAGCGCAGCATTTCGTCCGTACCGAACTTCAGGAAGCCCGAACCCGGCACGTTCGGCAGCTCATAGGCGTCCGGGACGCCGATCGCGGCACGCGACTCGGCCGCCGAGAACGTCCGCAGACCGATCCGGTACGACAGATACGTCTCCAGGCCGCGCAGCCGGCCCTCCTCCAGGCGCTGCGACGCCAGCAGCAGATGCACGCCCAGGGAGCGGCCGATGCGGCCGATCTGGACGAACATCTCGATGAAGTCCGGTTTCGCGGTGAGCAGTTCGCTGAACTCGTCGATGACCAGGACCAGGGAGGGCAGCGGCTGGAGCGGGGCGCCCGCCGCGCGGGCCTTCTCGTAGTCGTGGATGTTGGCGTAGTTGCCCGCGTCGCGGAGCATCTCCTGGCGGCGGTTCAGCTCACCGCGGATGGAGTCGCCCATGCGGTCGACGAGGGTCAGATCGTCCGCGAGGTTGGTGATGACCGCCGCCACATGCGGCATCTGGGCCATGCCCGCGAAGGTCGCGCCGCCCTTGAAGTCCGCGAGGACGAAGTTCAGGGTCTCCGAGGAGTGCGTCACGGCGAGACCGAGGACCAGCGTGCGCAGCAGCTCCGACTTGCCGGAACCGGTGGCGCCGACACACAGGCCGTGTGGGCCCATGCCCTCCTGGGCGGCCTCCTTGAGGTCCAGCATCACGGGCCGGCCGTCCTCGCCGACGCCGATCGGCACCCGCAGCCGCTCGGACTGCGAGCGCGGGCGCCAGGTACGCCGCGGCTCCACCGAGGCCGCGTCGCCCAGGTTCAGCAGATCGGTGAACTCCAGGTTCGCCAGCAGCGGTTCGTCGTCGTCCCCGCCCGAGGCCACCCGCAGCGGCGCCAGCTGCCGGGCCAGCGCCTCTGCGCCCTCGTAGGCCAGCACATCGGGCGCCCCCTCGTAGACCATCCCGTGCGCCGACTCCAGCCGCAGCTCGCGCGGGTGCACGACGATGGAGAGGTCGCCGCGCCCCGCGGTCAGCTCGCCCGGCACCACCTCCAGGACGGTGACGCCCTGGAGGCCCTCGGGAGCGGCCAGGAGCGAGGTCGGCGGCAGGGAGACGCCGTCGAGGACCACCACCACATGCGGCTGCTCGGGCACCGGCGAGCCGTCCGGGTGGAAGCGTGGGCGGCCCTGGAGCCGGGTACCGAGCAGCTCCTCCAGTTCCATCGGGTTGGTGGTGATCAGCCGCAGGCTCCCGGCGCCGTCCGCGGTGCCCCGTGACTGCGCGTGCGGCAGCCACTTGGTCCACTCCCACTCACCCGCCGCGTCCCGCGCGGTGGCCACCGCGATGACCAGGTCCTCGGGGGACTGCAAGGAGGCGAGCGAGGCGGTCACCGCGCGGGCGGCACCGCGCACCGTGCCGGGCTCCCCGCTGATCGTCACGTGGTAGAAGGCGCGCAGCGAGACCGCCATCGGCAGGCCCTCCACGGTGGAGTGGGTGGCCAGAAATCGCTGCATCGCGCCCGTGGTCAGCGGCTCCAGCTGGTCCACCGGCCCGCTCTGCGGCGGCAGCAGGGGAGTGGCCAGCGACTGCGGGCCGAGGCCGACCCGCACCTGGCCGAAGTCCTCGTCACCCGTGCGGCGTTCCCACACCCGGCTGCCCTCGGCGACCAGTGCCCACAGTTGCTCCGGCGAAGGGTGGAGGTAGTACTGGGCGTCCCGCTGGGCCTTCGCGGTGTGCTGCGCGTCCCGGCGGGTCTGGGACAGATAGCGGAGGTAGTCGCGGCGCAGATCGGCCATCTGGCCCTGATTGCCCCGCCGGTAGCGGATCAGCATCGCGACGCCCATGGCGATCGTGGAGGCGATCATCACCATGCCCATGATCTTCATGAAGGGCTGGGCCTGCGGGTTGAAGAAGAACACCACCGAACCGCCCATGCCGAGCATGGGCAGCAACTGCATCAGCGCGCCCTCCATCTGCCCGCGCGGCAGCTCCGGCGGCGGCTGGACCACGACCTCGCTCGTGGGCACTTCCTTCGGCAGCGCCCGCGGCGGGCGCTTGACGACGATGTGGCTCACTTCGCACCAATTCCCTTGCCGGCCCGATCCGTTCCGCCCGCCGCCCCGTGTCCGGCGAACGTCGATCGCGCAGCGCGATCCTACTGACACCCACTGACAACGGCGGGCGGTAGGGTGCCCGTGAGACACGTGAACAGTTGCGAATCGGACCGGGAAAACCGGGCAATCCGCAATGTTCGCGCCGCGCGCTCCCCGCCTGCTCCCGGGCCCGGCGGCGTACCGGACCGGTGAAGCGGGCGGCGCGGCACCACGTACGCAGAACGTACACAGGATCGCTACAGGCGGTCCCGCGCCCGGCCCCGCGCCCGGCGCCGGCCCGCCGCCAGCGATGCACACCATGACAGGGGGAACAACAGGTGAGCATGACGGCCTCCGCGCCGGCCGGCCGGACCGGCACAGCGGGCAGCGCGGCCCCGTCCGGGGCGGGCACGGGCACCGGCTTCGGCTTCTGCCGGGTCACCATCGTGGCGCCCGACAGCCGCATCGACGTGGCGCTGCCCGACGACGTCCCGGTCGCCGACCTCTACCCGGAGATCCTGCGCCTGTCGCAGCAGCGCCCCACCGAGGGCGCCCCGGTCGGCTACCACCTCGTCCGCCGGGACGGCACCGTCCTCGACGGCTCCCGCTCCTTCGCGGCCCAGCGCATCCTGGACGGCGAGCTGCTGACGCTGCGTCCGTTCGCCGAGTCGCTGCCGCCCGCCGTCCATGACGATGTCTCCGAGGCGGTGGCCTCCGCGGTCACCCAGGACCGCACCCTGTGGAGCGCAGATCTCACCCGCGCGGCCGGCCTCGTCGCCGGCGGCGTGCTGCCCGCGCTGCTCGCCTTCGTGGTCTGGAGTTCTGGGCTCGGCCACGACATGCACGGCCTCCAGGGCATCCTCGCCGCCGTCACCGGCATCCTCCTGGTCACCATCGCCTGCGTACGCGCGCGCGTGTACGACGATCGCGGTTCCGCCATCGCCCTGGGACTCGGCGCGCTCCCCAACCTGGCCGTCGCGGGCTCCGGGCTGCTGCCGCTCGCCGACGGACAGGGCATCGGACGGCTCCAGTTCCTGCTCGCGTGCGCGGCCGTGCTGGTCGCCGCCGTCGTGCTCACCCTGCTCTCGCCGGGCGGCGACGGCCCGTTCGTGGCGTTCGCCTTCGCCTCGGTGATCGGCCTGCTCACCACGTTCCTTGCGATGCTCACCCACCTGCGGCCCATCGAGACGGCGGCCGTCGGCGCCCCGCTCGCGGTCTGCGCGCTGGCCTTCCTGCCCGGAATGTCCATGCGCTTCGCCCGGCTCCCCATCGGCTTCGAACCACCCCACCCCGCCCGCGGCTACAGCACCGACGAGCCCGACGCCCCGGAGCCCGTCGACGCCGAGCGCATCGCCGCCCAGGCCCGCCGAGGCCATGAACTCCTCGTCGGACTCGTCGGCGGCTGCGCCCTGGTCACCGTCGGCGCGGCGATCGTGCTGAGCTTCTCCGGCGACCTGTGGGCCCAACTGCTCGCCCTGGCCACCGGCATCGCGATGCTCATGCGCGCGCAGCTCTTCCGCTACACCGCCCAGGTCGCCGCCACCCTCACCGCCGGGCTCGCCTGTCTCGTCTTCCTCGGCCTCGGGCTCGCCCTCGACCCGCCCGCCGAGTACCTGCGCGACGCGCTCGCCGGCGACACCACCGCGCTCGACATCCGCACCGTCTGGCTCGCCGCCGCCCTCGGCGCCGCCACCGCCCTGGTGACGGCGATCGGCCTGATCAGCCCACGCCGGGGCGTGACGCCCTTCTGGGGCCGCTTCATGGAGATCGCCGAGGCATTCGTCCTGCTCACCCTGGTGCCGCTGGCACTGGCGGTGTTCGACGTCTACGCGTCCGCGCGGTCGATGGCGGGGGACTGAGAGCGGCGCCTCTGATCGCCGTGGGGCGCCCGGCTGTCCCACGGCGGTCGTGATCGCTCTCCCTCACTGACACGGCCGCCAAAAACCGGAGGGGGAGGGCACGCGCGCGTGCCCTCCCCCTCCGGGATCGTCTCGATGAGCGCCTACTCCTGCGCAAGCCCCCCATTGTGCGGCGCCGGGGTCACATCGAACTCCCCGTCGCGCGCGCCCAGCACAAAGGCCCGCCACTCCGCCTCGGTGTAGCGCAGCACCGTGCCGGGATCCAGCGAGGACCGCATCGCGACGGCGCCGTCCGGCAGATAGGCGATCTCGACGCGCTCCTCGTCCTGCTCGGTGCCCGGCGCGCTGTGCCACTCCACGCCGGAGATGTCGAGCGCGTACAGCTCGTCCCGCTCCCGCTCCTTGCGCGCCTTGACGTCCTCGTGCACTTCCTCCGCCATGGCGAAGCGACCCCTTCCCGACGTGCGGACATTCCCACGGCTCACCCTAGTGGGCGTACGGCAGCCGTCGGCGGGGTTCGGCCACGGCGGTCGGGGGCGTCGCCGCCTGCTGGTACTCTGGCTGATGGCCGTGTGTGTACGCATCCCCGGAGCCCGCGCTCCGGAGGTCGCGCCCAGCGGACCCCGCCACCCGAGTTGTGGAAGCTTCCCCGAGAAAGAGACCGGGGGCACTCGGTGGCCTTTCACAGACTACGAGGAGTACGCGTGTCGCTCGACGCCGCTACGAAGAAGCAGATCATGGCCGAGTTCGGTACCAAGGAGGGCGACACCGGCTCCCCCGAGGTACAGGTCGCGATGCTGTCCCGGCGGATCTCGGACCTGACCGAGCACCTCAAGACCCACAAGCACGACCACCACTCCCGCCGGGGTCTGCTGATCCTGGTCGGTCAGCGCCGTCGCCTGCTTCAGTACCTGGCGAAGAAGGACATCGCCCGGTTCCGTACGCTGGTCGACCGCCTCGGCATCCGCCGCGGTGCGGCGGGCGCCAAGTAAGACGCCGCAGAAGGGAGCGGTTCCCAGGACCGGGGAGCCGCTCCCTTTTGCCGTACGTACGGTTTCGCGACCCCCGCGGAAGCCTTACCGTCCGTACCGGAGCTTCACCGTCCGTACGGAAACGTGCGTGTTGTCACTGCCGCTTTGTAGTGTGTTAGCACAACGTGTAGCAGTACCGAGCACGTCGGACGAAGCACCGCGTATGAACACAGCGTGATGTCCCGCACCCGCCCGGGTGGGCGACATCACGGGACGCATGAGACGAGACAAACGAACGAGGAGAAGCGCGCCTCGCCGCCGCCGGTCCTCGGTAGTGGCCCCCGGGGGCGACAACCCCGGGTGCTTCGATCGAAGACCGGCCCGCACCAGACGGAGCGCTTCTCCGCAGCCGTCCCCCTGCCATACGGGCGTGGAGGGACGAAAGACGACAAGTATCGGAGAAAACGCTAGTGGAGAACGAGACCCACTACGCCGAAGCCGTGATCGACAACGGCGTATTCGGCACCCGCACCATCCGCTTCGAGACGGGCCGGCTGGCCAAGCAGGCCGCCGGTTCCGCCGTGGCGTACCTGGACGACGACACCATGGTGCTGTCGGCCACCACCGCCTCCAAGAACCCCAAGGACCAGCTGGACTTCTTCCCGCTGACGGTCGACGTCGAGGAGCGGATGTACGCCGCGGGGAAGATCCCCGGCTCCTTCTTCCGCCGTGAGGGCCGGCCCTCCGAGGACGCGATCCTCACCTGCCGCCTCATCGACCGCCCGCTGCGCCCGTCCTTCAAGAAGGGCCTTCGCAACGAGATCCAGGTCGTCGCCACGATCATGGCGCTCAACCCCGACCACCTGTACGACGTCGTGGCGATCAACGCCGCCTCCGCGTCCACCCAGCTGGCCGGTCTGCCCTTCTCCGGCCCGATCGGCGGCGTCCGCGTCGCGCTGATCCGCGGCCAGTGGGTGGCGTTCCCGACCCACACCGAGCTGGAGGACGCCGTCTTCGACATGGTCGTCGCGGGCCGCGCCCTGGAGGACGGCGACGTCGCGATCATGATGGTCGAGGCCGAGGCCACCGACAAGACCATCAAGCTGATCGAGGGCGGCGCCGAGGCCCCGACCGAGGAGATCGTCGCCGCCGGTCTGGACGCCGCCAAGCCGTTCATCAAGGTCCTGTGCAAGGCCCAGGCCGACCTCGCCGCGAAGGCCGCCAAGCCGACCGGCGAGTTCCCGGTCTTCCTGGACTACCAGGACGACATCCTCGACGCCCTGTCCGGCGCCGTCCGCCCGGAGCTGGCCTCCGCGCTGACCATCGCCGGCAAGCAGGAGCGCGAGGCCGAGCTGGACCGCGTCAAGACGCTCGCCGCCGAGAAGCTCCTGCCGGAGTTCGAGGGCCGCGAGAAGGAGATCTCCGCCGCGTACCGCTCGCTCACCAAGCAGCTGGTCCGTGAGCGCGTGATCAAGGAGAAGAAGCGCATCGACGGCCGCGGTGTCACCGACATCCGCACCCTGGCCGCCGAGGTCGAGGCCATCCCGCGCGTGCACGGCTCCGCGGTGTTCGAGCGTGGCGAGACCCAGATCCTGGGCGTCACCACCCTCAACATGCTCCGCATGGAGCAGCAGCTGGACACCCTCTCCCCGGTGACCCGCAAGCGCTACATGCACAACTACAACTTCCCGCCGTACTCCGTCGGCGAGACCGGCCGCGTCGGCTCCCCCAAGCGCCGCGAGATCGGCCACGGCGCCCTCGCCGAGCGCGCCCTCGTGCCGGTCCTGCCGACGCGCGAGGAGTTCCCCTACGCGATCCGCCAGGTCTCCGAGGCGCTCAGCTCCAACGGCTCGACGTCCATGGGCTCGGTCTGCGCCTCCACCATGTCGCTGCTGAACGCCGGTGTGCCGCTCAAGGCCCCGGTCGCCGGCATCGCCATGGGCCTGATCTCCCAGGAGATCGACGGCGAGACGCACTACGTCACCCTCACCGACATCCTCGGTGCGGAGGACGCCTTCGGCGACATGGACTTCAAGGTCGCCGGCACCAAGGAGTTCGTCACCGCCCTCCAGCTCGACACCAAGCTCGACGGCATCCCGGCCTCCGTGCTCGCCGCCGCCCTCAAGCAGGCGCGCGACGCCCGGCTCCACATCCTCGACGTGATGATGGAGGCCATCGACCGGCCCGACGAGATGTCCCCGAACGCGCCGCGGATCATCACCGTGAAGATCCCGGTCGACAAGATCGGTGAGGTCATCGGCCCCAAGGGCAAGATGATCAACCAGATCCAGGAGGACACCGGCGCCGAGATCACCATCGAGGACGACGGCACCATCTACATCGGTGCCGCCGACGGCCCCTCCGCCGAGGCCGCCCGCTCCACGATCAACAGCATCGCCAACCCGACGATGCCGGAGGTCGGCGAGCGCTACCTCGGTACGGTCGTGAAGACCACCACCTTCGGTGCCTTCGTCTCCCTGCTCCCGGGCAAGGACGGCCTGCTGCACATCTCCCAGATCCGCAAGCTGGCCGGCGGCAAGCGCGTGGAGAACGTCGAGGACGTCCTCGGTGTGGGCCAGAAGGTCCAGGTCGAGATCGCCGAGATCGACTCGCGCGGCAAGCTCTCCCTGATCCCCGTGATCGAGGGCGAGGACAGCGCCGACAAGAAGGACGCCGTGTCCGACAGCGGCTCCGCCGCGGGCGACCAGTGACGGCTTCCCCTGGCTCCCAGGCGACGGCCCCCCCCACCCCCGAGGCGCCGGCCCTCGCCCCAACCCCAAACC
>NZ_JBHTZD010000009.1:0-8092 GCF_042790455.1 Streptomyces sp. NPDC056734 | reverse complement strand
GGCCGGGCCCGCCCGGGCCCCCGCGGGGGGCCACATGTCCCGGCTCCCCCGGCCCCCCGGGCCCCGCCCCCCCCCCCGGGGGGGGCGGGGCCCCTCGCCCGTACCCAAACCCTCATCAAGGGCACCGGCGGCATCGGCACGGTCCGTAAGACCACCCTTCCGGGTGGTCTGCGGGTCGTCACCGAGACCCTGCCCTCGGTGCGCTCCGCCACCTTCGGCATCTGGGCACACGTCGGCTCCCGCGACGAGACCCCGTCCCTCAACGGCGCCACCCACTACCTGGAGCACCTGCTCTTCAAAGGCACCGGCCGCCGCTCCGCCCTCGACATCTCCTCCGCCCTCGACGCCGTCGGCGGCGAGATGAACGCGTTCACGGCCAAGGAGTACACGTGCTACTACGCGCGCGTGCTCGACACCGACCTGCCGCTCGCCATCGACGTCGTCAGCGACATGCTCACCGGCTCGCTGATCCTCGAAGAGGACGTCAATGTCGAGCGCGGCGCGATCCTCGAAGAGATCGCCATGACCGAGGACGACCCGGGCGACTGTGTGCACGACCTGTTCGCGCACACCATGTTCGGCGACACCCCCCTCGGCCGCCCGGTCCTCGGCACGGTCGACACGGTCAACGCCCTCACCGCCGACCGCATCCGCCGCTTCTACAAGAAGCACTACGACCCCACCCACCTGGTCGTCGCCTGCGCCGGCAACATCGACCACAACAAGGTCGTACGACAGGTCCGCGCGGCCTTCGACAAGGCGGGCGCCCTGAAGGAATCCGCCGGCGAGCCCATCGCCCCGCGCGGCGGACGGCGCAGCCTGCGCACCGCCGGCCGCGTCGAGCTGATCGGCCGCAAGACGGAACAGGCCCATGTCGTGCTCGGCATGCCCGGCCTCGCCCGCACCGACGAGCGCCGCTGGGCCCTGGGCGTCCTCAACACCGCCCTCGGCGGCGGTATGTCCTCCCGCCTCTTCCAGGAGGTCCGCGAGAAGCGCGGCCTGGCCTACAGCGTGTACTCGTACACGTCCGGCTTCGCCGACTGCGGGCTGTTCGGCGTCTACGCCGGCTGCCGCCCCTCGCAGGTCCACGATGTGCTGAAGATCTGCCGCGACGAACTCGACCACGTCGCCGAGCACGGTCTGTCCGACGAGGAGATCGCGCGGGCCATCGGCCAGTTGCGCGGCTCCACGGTCCTCGGCCTGGAGGACACCGGCGCGCTGATGAACCGTATCGGCAAGAGCGAGCTGTGCTGGGGCGAGCAGATGTCCGTCGACGACATGCTGCTGCGGATAGCCTCGGTGACCCCCGACGACATCCGCGCGGTCGCCCGCGACATCCTGGGACAGCGGCCCTCCCTGTCGGTGATCGGCCCGCTGAAGGACAAACAGGCCGCCCGGCTGCACGACGCCGTCGCCTGAGCCCGTATGCCGTCGCCCGACCCCGTATCCGGTAAGGAAGCACAGAAGATGAGCAAGCTGCGCGTGGCGGTCCTCGGCGCCAAGGGCCGGATCGGCTCCGAGGCGGTACGGGCGGTCGAGGCCGCCGAGGACATGGAACTGGTCGCCGCCCTCGGCCGCGGCGACTCGCTGGAGGCGCTCACCGCGTCCGGCGCCCAGGTCGCGGTCGAACTGACCACGCCCGACTCGGTGATGGCCAACCTCGACTTCTGCGTCGGGCACGGCATCCACGCGGTCGTCGGTACGACGGGCTGGACCGAGGCCCGCCTGGCACAGCTGCGCGACCGGCTCGACAACTCCCCGGGGACCGGCGTGCTGATCGCGCCCAACTTCTCCATCGGCGCGGTCCTGACCATGAAGTTCGCGCAGCTCGCCGCCCCGTACTTCGAGTCCGTCGAGGTCGTGGAACTGCACCACCCGAACAAGGTGGACGCCCCCAGCGGCACCGCCACGCGCACCGCCCAGCTCATCGCCGAGGCCCGCGCCAAGGCGGGCTCGGCCCCCGCCCCGGACGCCACGGCGACGGCCCTGGAGGGCGCCCGCGGCGCCAGCGTCGACGGCGTCCCGGTCCACGCGATCCGGCTGCGCGGCCTGCTGGCGCACCAGGAGGTCCTGCTGGGCGGCGAGGGCGAGACCCTCACCATCCGCCATGACTCACTGCACCACAGCAGCTTCATGCCGGGCATCCTGCTGGGCGCCCGCCGCGTGGTGACCACTCCGGGCCTCACCTTCGGCCTGGAACACTTCCTGGACCTGAGCTAGGCCGTACGACCGTCATGCGCGCGAAGCTCGCCTACGCCCTCACGGCCGCCGTCCTGGTCTTCTACTTCGTCCTGGCCGGCAGCCGGGGCGTGCTGCTGATCAAGGCCGGCACGCTCCTCACCGTCACCTTCGGCGTCGCGGTGCTGATCCTGCCGGTGATCGGGGTGTGGTTCCTGTGGAAGAACACCCAGTTCGTCCGCAAGGCCAACGCCTTGGCTGTCCAGCTCGATGCCGAGGGGGGCCTGCCCGTCGACGAACTGCGCCGCCTGCCCAGCGGGCGCGTCGACCGCGACTCGGCCGACGAGGTCTTCGCCCGCCGCAAGGCCGAGGCGGAAGCCGCCCCCGACGACTGGCGCACCTGGTTCCGCCTCGCCATCGCCTACCGCGACGCCCGCGACACGCCCCGGGCCCGCAAGGCCATGCAACGGGCGATCACCCTGCACGAGGGGGTACGGGGGGCGGGGTGAGGGCGAGGGCACGCCTGGACCCCAGCAACCGGTGGGGCGCCGCAAGTGCGACACGACAGGGCCCGGTCCGACACTCGCACTCGGACCGGGCCCGCCCCGTTCACCCGCAGGCGTCGCGCCTACCGGCTCAGCCCTTCCTCCCGTACTCGTCGGCCCAGACCTCCACCGAGTCCGCAGCCCGGTCGAACGCCTCGACCCGGGCCAGGAAGTCGGCGTTGTGCGTGGTCATCAGGGTCGGCGTGTCGGTGGCCGGCCGGTCGTTGCGCACCAGCACCAGTGCCTGGCCCTGCACCGTGCGCGGCAGCCCGAGCCAGCGCACCGGCTGCTGCACCGTCCGTACGGAGCCGATCTTGCGCCACGGCACCGTACGGGTGAAGCCGAAGCGCACATGCCGCAGCCCGTGGGCGCTCACCCACACACCCGAGCGCAGCAGCCGCAGCGCCACCGCGATGAGCACCAGCGCGATGCCGAACACCACCGCGGCGCCGGACACCGTGCCCGTGAGCGCGATGATGACGGCCGCGAACAGCACGTAGGAGGCGAGCAGCAGCCACAGGGCGGCGATGCCGACCCGCCAGGGTCCGGGGCGGTAGGGCCGCCGCCAGCGGTCTCGGTCGTCGAACGGCAGCGCGGTGTCGTCCGTCGTGTCGAAGGCACGCTCGGCCGTCAGGAAGGGCAGGGGCACGGCTGGTCCTCACTCGTCCATGCATGGGCTGTGCCCGGTGAGGCTATCGAGCCGTGTCGCGGCTCACCACCCTAGGGGGCCCGGATGGGGTCAGTGGTCCCTCGATGCCTGCTCAGGGGGCTCAGCGAGGGCTCAGCGCCCGTCCGTCGCCTGTGACTGCTGCGTCGGGGTGGCCGAGCGGTCCTGCTCCAGCGCCGGCATGCCGACGACCAGGGAGCCTATGAGAGCGGCGACGATGGTGAGCCCCAGCAGCGAGCGCCCGGCTATCTGCCCGGCCGACGGGCGGGCACGCGGTGGGGGAGTGACATTGCTGCGGAAACTGTCGGCCTCGGCGAGGAAGGCGAAGGGTACGGGCTCGCGCCGGCGGAACATGGGTGGTGCTTCTCCTCTCGGGCTCGCATCGCGGCGTGCGGCACTCGGCGCTCGGATCCAGCGGTTCGAACGCGTCACGCTCACCCATACAGACGAGCGAACGGACCGGAAAGTGCCCCCAATCACCGAATTGGCAGAAGTTCGCAGATGTTCGCAGGAGTTCGCCGACGGTGACCCAGATGTCGTGCCCGGCGGTGAGCGGCCCGCTGTCAGTGCCGGGCCGTAGAGTGGGCGCCGCCCGAGTGAAGTGGATGGAAGGGACCCTCCGACCGTGACCGACAGCCCCGCCGACGCCCCCCAGGACGCCCCGGATCTCAAGCCGAGCTTCCGCGGCGACGTCACCGTCGAGCTGGTCAAGCACACCGCGTCCGACGCGGACGTGCTCTTCGCCGCGCGCGTCTCGACCGCGGGCGAGAAGTCCCTGGACGAGCTGAAGAAGGACCCGGAGCGCTCCAAGGGCCTGATCAACTACCTGATGCGGGACCGGCACGGCAGCCCCTTCGAGCACAACTCGATGACCTTCCTGATCAGCGCCCCGATCTTCGTCTTCCGCGAGTTCATGCGCCACCGCGTGGGCTGGTCGTACAACGAGGAGAGCGGTCGCTACCGCGAGCTGGAGCCCGTCTTCTACGTCCCCGACGAGTCCCGCAAGCTGGTCCAGCAGGGCCGCCCGGGCAAGTACCGGTTCGTCGAGGGCACCCAGGCCCAGCAGGAGCTGGTGGGCCGCGTCATGGAGGACTCCTACCGTCACTCCTACGAGGCGTATCAGGAGATGCTGGCCGCGGGCGTCGCCCGAGAGGTCGCCCGCGCGGTCCTCCCGGTCGGCCTGTTCTCGTCGATGTACGCCACGTGCAACGCGCGCTCGCTGATGCATTTCCTCGGCCTGCGCACCCAGCACGAACTGGCCAAGGTCCCCTCCTTCCCGCAGCGCGAGATCGAGATGGTCGGCGAGCTGATGGAGGCCGAATGGGCCCGGCTGATGCCCCTCACCCACGCCGCCTTCAACGCCAACGGCCGGGTCGCCCCGTGACCGCGGCGCTGACCCGCACACACGCGCCCGCGCGGCACGGATGTCCTGAGCCGCGGGCACAGATGTACGGATCAGCCGAGCGAAGTGTCCGTATTGCGGCATTTAGAGAAGTTCATCTAGCCTGATCAAACGGACCCGGCACTGCTTGAACCCCCGAGCAGGCAGTGCCGGGCTCCGTATTTGTCATGACGTATCCGACATCCCACGGGCAGACCGTGCCTTGAGCAGCGAGTAGCGTGTAACCCATGGCTCCGACCTCGACTCCGCAGACCCCCTTCGGGCGGGTCCTCACCGCCATGGTCACGCCCTTCACGGCGGACGGCGCACTCGACCTCGACGGCGCTCAGCGGCTCGCCACCCACCTGGTGGACGCAGGCAACGACGGCCTGATCATCAACGGCACCACAGGCGAGTCCCCCACGACCAGCGACGCGGAGAAATCGGACCTGGTACGAGCCGTACTGGAAGCGGTCGGCGACCGCGCCCACATCCTGGCGGGCGTCGGCACCAACGACACCCACCACAGCATCGAGCTGGCCCGCACCGCCGAGCGCATCGGCGCCCACGGCCTGCTCATCGTCACCCCCTACTACAACAAGCCCCCGCAGGAGGGCCTCCGCCGGCACTTCACGGCCATCGCCGACGCCGCCGAACTGCCGGTGATGCTCTACGACATCCCGGGCCGCAGCGGGGTCCCGATCAACACCGAGACCCTCGTCCGCCTCGCCGAGCACCCGCGCATCGTCGCCAACAAGGACGCCAAGGGCGACCTGGGCCGTGCCGGCTGGGCCATCGCCCGGTCCGGCCTCGCCTGGTACTCCGGCGACGACATGCTCAACCTGCCCCTGCTCTCCGTCGGCGCGGTCGGCTTCGTCTCCGTCGTCGGCCATGTCGTCACCCCCGAGCTGCGCGAGCTGGTCGAGGCGTACACCAGCGGTGACGTACAGAAGGCGACCGAGATCCACCAGAAGCTGCTCCCGGTCTACACCGGCATGTTCCGCACCCAGGGCGTCATGACCACCAAGGCCGCCCTCGCCCTCCAGGGACTGCCCGGCGGCCCGCTGCGCGCCCCCATGGTCGAGTGCTCACCCGAAGAGATCGACCAGCTCAAGATCGATCTTGCCGCGGGCGGGGTACAGCTCTGACATCGGACTTCGCGAGGCACGGCCTCGTCACAGGCTTCACAACTGAATAAGCGGGCCACCGGTGCCCGCGCAGTCGCAGAAGAAATCACAGCAGAAAACTGACCACGACAATTGCGTCTTGCACGAACGTCATGCGCGCCACGTGCCACACCGGTACGTGGCGCGCGTGGTGAGGAGAGTCTTTTGAGTCATCCGCATCCTGAACTCGCCCCGCCCCCGCCGCTCCCCGAAGGCGGCCTGAGGGTCACCCCGCTCGGCGGTCTCGGTGAGATCGGCCGGAACATGACGGTCTTCGAGTACGGCGGCCGTCTGCTGATCGTCGATTGCGGGGTGCTCTTCCCCGAGGAGGAGCAGCCCGGAATCGATCTGATCCTGCCCGACTTCTCGTCCATCCGGGACCGCCTCGACGACATCGAGGGCATCGTCCTCACCCATGGTCACGAGGACCACATCGGCGGTGTCCCCTACCTTCTGCGGGAGAAGCCGGACATCCCGCTGATCGGCTCCAAGCTCACCCTCGCCCTGATCGAGGCCAAGCTCCAGGAGCACCGCATCCGCCCGTACACCCTTGAGGTGGCGGAGGGACACCGCGAGCGCATCGGCCCCTTCGACTGCGAATTCGTCGCCGTCAACCACTCCATCCCGGACGCGCTGGCGGTCGCCATCCGCACGCCCGCCGGCATGGTGGTGCATACCGGCGACTTCAAGATGGACCAGCTCCCGCTCGACGGCCGGCTCACCGACCTCCACGCGTTCGCCCGCCTGAGCGAGGAGGGCATCGACCTTCTTCTCTCGGACTCGACGAACGCGGAGGTCCCGGGCTTCGTCCCGCCCGAGCGCGACATCTCCAACGTCCTGCGCCAGGTCTTCGGGTCCGCCCGCAAGCGGATCATCGTGGCCAGTTTCGCCAGCCATGTCCACCGCATCCAGCAGATCCTGGACGCCGCCCACGAGTACGGGCGCCGGGTCGCCTTCGTCGGCCGCTCGATGGTCCGCAACATGGGCATCGCCCGTGACCTGGGCTATCTGAAGGTCCCGCCGGGCCTGGTCGTGGACGTCAAGACCCTCGACGACCTCCCGGACAGCCAGATCGTGCTGGTCTGCACGGGCTCCCAGGGCGAACCGATGGCGGCCCTGTCCCGCATGGCCAACCGCGACCACCAGATCCGCATCGTCGACGGCGACACGGTGATCCTGGCGTCGTCCCTGATCCCCGGCAACGAGAACGCGGTCTACCGCGTGATCAACGGCCTGACCCGCTGGGGCGCCAACGTCGTCCACAAGGGCAATGCCAAGGTCCATGTCTCCGGCCACGCGTCCGCGGGCGAGCTGTTGTACTTCTACAACATCTGCCGCCCACGCAACCTGATGCCGGTCCACGGCGAATGGCGCCACCTGCGGGCCAACGCCGAACTCGGCGCTCTGACCGGAGTCCCGCACGACCGCATCGTCATCGCCGAGGACGGCGTCGTCGTCGACCTCATCGAGGGCAAGGCCAAGATCTCCGGCAAGGTCCAGGCGGGATATGTCTACGTCGACGGCCTCTCCGTAGGTGATGTGGGAGAGCCGGCGCTCAAGGACCGCAAGATCCTCGGGGACGAGGGCATCATCTCGGTCTTCGTGGTCATCGACTCCTCCACCGGAAAGATCACGGCAGGCCCGCATGTCCAGGCCCGCGGCTCCGGTATCGAGGACTCCGCCTTCGCGGCCGTCCTCCCGAAGGTCACCGAGTCACTGGAGCGTTCGGCCCAGGACGGTGTGGTCGAGCCGCACCAGCTCCAGCAGCTCATCCGCCGAACCCTGGGCAAGTGGGTCTCCGACACCTATCGCCGCAGGCCGATGATCCTGCCGGTGGTCGTGGAGGTCTGACGGACCGCCAGGATCCCGCCGGCGCATCACACGAGCGGGGCGCCCCGATTTGCATCGGGCGCCCCGCTCCAGTACGTTTACGGCTCCGCCCCCACGGGAACACCGGTCGCCTCAGGCGCCCGGACCATGTGTCCGCAGGGCGCGGAAATTCCGACTCAGAATCTCTGATAAAGTCGGGCCTCGCCGGAAAGGGAATCGCGAAAGCGAGAACCTGGAAAGCGAATCCGAGGAAATCGGACCGGGAAAAGGTCTGATAGAGTCGGAGACACCGAAGGGAAGCCCGGAGGAAAGCCCGAGAGGGTGA
>NZ_JBHTZD010000008.1:307789-347265 GCF_042790455.1 Streptomyces sp. NPDC056734 | reverse complement strand
ACGAACCCACCCCAGCTCACGCCGCCCGCCCCATCGGCACCGGAGCCGTCCCCCCTGGTGCCGTCCCCACGGGTGCTGTCCGCGCCGGTCACATCCCCACCGGCACCGTCCGCCCCGGCACCACCCGCCCCTGCGCCCGCCTCGGTCCTGTCGTTGCTCGCACGTCTCATATGACGAGTCTGACCGTGAATCCCGACATCCACTGTCCGGTATCGGCCAGAGGCGTCCTCTTTCGGGCGCAGCTCTGTCATCTTCGCCAGCCCGACGGTAACTTCCCGCCCGTAAAGCAGCCCAGTGCCGGAGGATCCATGCTCGGCCCCACTCCGCCCCCACCCCTGCCCACCGACCGGCTGCGCTTCGCGATGCCGCCGATGCACGAATCCCTGGAGGACGAGCGCCGGCACCGCAAAGAACGGCTCGCGGGCGCACTGCGGATCTTCGGCCGCCAGGGCTTCGAGGACGGGGTCTCCGGCCATATCACCGCCCGCGATCCGGAGTTCTCCGACTGCTTCTGGGTCAACCCCTTCGGCATGCCCTTCCGTCATGTCACGGTCAGCGATCTGGTCCTCGCCAACCAGGACGGGCAGGTCATCCAGGGCGGCTACCACGTCAACCAGGCCGCCTTCACCGTCCACGCCCAGGTCCACGCCGCCCGCCCCGATGTCGTCGCCGTCGCCCACTGCCACTCCGTGCACGGCCGCGCCCTCGCCGCCCTCGGTGACCTCCTCGACCCGATCACCCAGGAGAGCTGCGCCTTCTACGAGGACCACGCCCTGTACGCCGGTTTCAGCGGTGTCGCCGTCGACAGCGACGAGGGCCGCCGGGTCGCCGATGCCCTCGGCTCGCGCAAGGCCCTTGTCCTGCGCAACCACGGACTGCTCGCCGTCGGCGACTCGGTCGACGCCGCCGCCTGGTGGTTCCTGTCCATGGAACGCTCCTGCCAGGTCCAGCTCACCGCCCGCGCCGCAGGCCGCCCCGTCCTGATCGACCACAAACTCGCCACCGCCACCCGGGAACAACTCGGCGGCGATCTCGTGGCCTGGATCAACTACCAGCCCCTCTGGCAGGAGATCAGCCGCAGCGAACCCGACCTGCTGAGCTGACGCCTTCCGAGGGGCGCCCTTCCGAGCCGACGTCCCTCCGAGCCGGCGCCCCCTCGCCTAGAAGTCCCGCAGCACCACCGCCTTCGTCATCGTGAACTCCTCCTCCGTGAGCACCCCGTCCCGGTACAACCTGCCCAACTCCCGCAACCGCCGCAGCAGTACATCGTGGTGATCGGCCCCGGGATCGTCCCGATACCGCCTCGAAGTCGCGGCCGAGGCCGGCGGGCGCAGCGCCGGGTGGTCCTCGGCGCCCGCACCCTCCCGGTCCGTCGACGGGTGCGGCAGCCGCGCGGTCACCGCCGTCGCCACCAGCGCCGTCAGCAGATCCCGCCGCACACTGCCCCACAGATCCAGCGCGTACGGGTCTTTCTCCGGCGGCAGCTTCGAGAACACCGCCTCCCGCGTCACGAACCGCAGGAACCCGTCCTCGTGACCCGAGTTGGGCAGCCACTCCACCTGCGTCAGGTCCATCACGTCGATGATCCGCGGCCCGGTCGCCCGTTTCACCCGGTCCGTGGTCTCGCTCCAGTCGATCCTGACCCGCGTCCCGTCGAACGACACCGTCCCGTCGCTCGACCGCACCGACACCGGCACCGGCGGCCCCGGCAGCAGATATGCCCCCGTCGGCTCCTTGGGGATCTGGTCCAGCAGCAGCGCCTGCCGGATCTCCTCCGCCACATACTCCGCGACCTCGGTCCGGTCCACGTCCACCGCCAGCCGGTACGGATCCGCCGCGTCCGGCAGTCGTCCGCCGGTCGCCTGGAGCAGCGGGTCCGCCCCCTCGCGCAGCCGTAACCGCAGCCTGCCCCGTCTGCGCTCCGGCTCGTGGACCACCCCCGCGACCGCCTCCAGCGGCACGGTGATCTCCCCGTACGTCTGCCGGAACAGCGGCACGGACCGGTGCAGCCCCGGCGTGATCCGGACCGTCGTGCCGTCGAAGGCCCAGGTCCCGTCCCGCTGGATGATCTCGGCCATACGGAAATTCTCGCAGCCGGGTCAACACGGCGACCCGCACTTCATCCCCGCCTCTGCCCGGTCCGTGGACCTGCCGGGCGGGCACCGGCCCGGGTAAGGCACAATTCGCTGTCATCACAGGGGAGTTGTCTGCCGGTGCCGGAGGCCCGGAGGGGGGCCGGATCACCGGTCGGCCGGGCGGCCGGACGCCGCCAGCCGGTCGCAGCGGGTCATGTCGCGGCGGGTCAAGCCGCATTGCGTCATGTCGCCTCAGGTCATTCGTGTCGTGCGTGTCGTTCGTGTCATTCAGGTTGTTCGGGTTGTTCGAGTTGTTCGGGTCATGGGGAAGGCGGTCGTCGGGCGTGGCGGTGCAGGAGGCGGGGGCGGGCGCCCGGACGGGTGGGCACGGGGGCGGCTGCACCTGCGGGGACTGCCCGCACGGCGTACGGGCGGGACATCGCAACGCGGTCGCCGAATTCCTCCGCCACCGCGACGAGTTCGCCGCCGGGAAGGGCCTTCCGGCCGCCGTCGCCCACTCGGCCTCGGCCTCCCGCCAATGGGTCTCCGAGGCACTCACCCAGTCCGCCGAACACGTCGCCGAACGCAGCCGCGCCGAGGGCGACGCCTGGCTGACCCGCCTGGGGGCCCGTACCGCCGGCACCGTATGGGCGGCCGTCGTCGTCCTCCTTCTCGTCCAGGCCCTCACCGCCATCGGCTCCGGCTGGACCGCCGCCCGCACCGCCGCACTGCTCGCCGCGCTCCTCGTGGCCGCCGCCCTCACCGCCGCCTCCTGGTACCACCGCTCCCGGGGCGGCGCACTGGCCCCCGTCATCGGTGAGGACAACCGGCTCTCCACCTCCCGCGCGGTGGCCGCCGCCTGGGTGCTGTTCATCGCGTACGCCGTCCTGGTCCTCGCGGGCAGGCTCGCCGCCGCCTCCACCCCGCGCGAACGGGACGCCCTGATCTCCGGCCTCGACCTCGCCCGCGGCGCCGGTGCCGTCACCGTCCTCGCCGTGGTCAGCGCGATCGCCGTACTCGTACGCCGGATCGTCGGGGTACGTGTGCTGGGCCAGCGGCTCCAGAAGGTCCGCGCCGACCGCCCCCGCGCCGCCGACCTGCTCACGGACGACTCCGGCCGGGGCACCTTCGCCGACATCCAGTACGTCCTCATCAGCGCCGTGGCCCTGCTGTTCGCCGCCGTCCGGCTCGCCCGCCGCCCCGACCAGCTCCCGGACCTGCCCTGGGGCCTGGCCGTCGTCGTACTGATCTCCGCCGCCACATACCTCGCCGGCAAGTACGCCGACGGCGGCCGTCCCGTGATCCTCTCCGTCGTCCGCGCCCGCGAGGCCGGTGACCTGGACGCCCCCATCCGTACCGGCGACGACATCGAGATCCGCGGCGCCGGATTCGTCCCGCCCGGTGCCCAGACCGCCGACCGCCTCGCCCGTATGGTCGTCCGCATCGGCACCGTCCATGTCCATGTGCCCCTGATCCCCGTCACCGGCGGCTTCAGCAACCCCTCCGACACCCTCCTCACCGTCCCCGTCCCCGTCGAGGTGGAACCCGGCCGGGCCGCCGTCCAGGTCGTGACGGCGGCGGGCGTGGAGACCGACCGATACGAGATCGACGTCACGGACTGACGGGCCCGGGACCCAGCCGCCGGCCCCCGCCCGGCCGGGTCGCCACCGCTGTTGCCAACCCACCGGGCAGTACCCCGGGGGCTCCACGGCGCCGGACCCCGCCCCCGCCCTCTGGCGCGGAAGGCCCTCAGCCCGAAAAACTGTGCCAACGACATTGAGCGGGTCCTCCCTTTCATACGTATGGTCATTCGAGGGGTCTCGGCGCGGTGAGAGGTGGCTGACAGCGATGACTCACGGTTATCGGACGGATACGCACTCCCCCTATGCCGACAGCGGTGGCCGGGGGGACTGGCGGGACAACGCCGGCCGGTACGCGCTGCTGCCGCTCCGGGTGTTCCTGGGCGTCACCTTCATCTACGCGGGCCTGGACAAGCTCACCGACAGCGCGTTCCTGAAGGACTCCGGCGCGGGTTCCATCGGCGACCTGATGCGTGCCGTCCGTGGCTCCTCGGCGATCCCGGCCCTGATCGACACCGCCCTGGACAACCCGGTCGGTTTCGGTTACGCCATCGCCTTCGGTGAACTGGCCGTCGGTATCGGCACCTTGATCGGGCTCTTCGCCCGGATCGCCGCGCTCGGCGGTGCCCTGATCTCGCTCAGCCTCTGGCTGACCGTCAGCTGGGCGGCCGACCCGTACTACTACGGCAACGACCTCGTCTATCTGATGGCCTGGCTCCCGCTCGTCCTGGCGGGCGCCCCCTTCCTCTCCCTGGACGCCGTCCTGCGGTCCCGGCGGCGGTCCAGGTCGGGGGGTTACTACTGACGGCGGTGCCGACGGTCAGCGCCGGGCCTCGGACGCCGCACCCGCGCGGGTGTCGTCCCTCAGGGCCCGGCGCCTGCGTATGAAACGGCCGGTCACGCCCACCGCACCCGCGAGGAACAGTCCGAACGCGACCAGGGGAAAGATCGCGAACCAGGGTGTCTCCCACGCCCCGCCCGCGTCCCCGGCGTAGACGATGCCCGCCAGGATGACCACGAAGCCCGCCACCAGCTTTCCGGGCTGGAACTCATGACGAAGCACGGCTCACCTCCGCCTGTCCGACACCGACCTGGAGATGCAACTCCAGCGTTCCGGCGTTCTTCGCGTCCTGCGTGGGGGGCAGAGTCATCTGCCGGAACTTTCCGGGCGCCACGTCCACGTCCTGCTGCTTCTCGCCCGGCAACTGCATGTCGCCCAGGCCGACGTCGACGCTCACTCTCACCGTCGCGTCCGCGGGCACGATCACCCGCAGCCGGCCCACCCCCACCTCGGCGCGTGTGCTCACCGTCTGCCCCTTCGCCACGTCCACCTGGGAGAGGTCGAGGGTGCCCTGGCCGGTGCCGAGGTTGTACTCCCGCTCGACCTGCGCCACGGCGGCCGGCTGCCATGTCGTACGGGTCCACTCCGTGCTGACGTCCTTGGGCAGTGCCGCCGCCCCGGCCAGCAGACCGGCCGTGAGCACTGCCATGAACACCGAGCCCGCGCCCGTCCGCCCCAGGAGGGAGCTGACGGCTATGCCCAGGCCGAAGACCAGCATGGCGCAGGCCAGGCCCGTCTGGAGGCTGGTGCCGAGCGGGTGCTCCGCCCAGGTCAGCTGGGTGCCGAGGGCGCCCGCGACCAGCGCGAACAGGAAGGTCCAGCCGCCGATCCAGCGCGGGCCGCGTGACTTGGGCGGCGCCGGGTGCGGTGCCCGGTCGGGCCGGGTGCCGGCCGCGACGTTCCCGAGGGTGATGTTGACGGCCGCCGCGAAGTCCCGCTGCCGAGGATCGCGCGGCCCCCACAGATATCCGGTCCCTCCCACATGTGCTCCGTCCTTGACGATGGGGTCCCGCCACCACGACGGGTACGCGGATCCGACCGGCGGTGCCTTCGGCTCCGGCGGGGCGTCGGCGGCGGCCTGGGCGGCCAGCGGGTCGGGGCGGGGCGCACCGCGCCGCTGCGACCAGTACCCGGCGCCCGCGAGGAGCAGGGAGAGGATCACGGCGAACGTGAGCACACTGCTGTTGTTCAGCATGGTCAGGAAGGCCCCGCAGCCGACCAGCGCGAACAGCACGGCCGCGAGGGCCTGGCCGTCGACCCGGCCGGTGAAGAGCTTCCTGATCTCGTTCTCCTCCTCGTCCTCGTACGGGATGAGGAGCCAGGCGAAGCCGTAGAAGATCAGGCCGATGCCGCCGGTCGCGGAGAGCACGGCGAGGGTGATCCGGAAGATCACCGGATCCATGTCGCACTGCCGCCCCAGTCCGGCGCACACCCCCGCGAGCAGCTTGTGCCGCCGGTCCCGGCGGAACTTGCGCAGTGCCTCCGGCTCACCCGGTGCCCCGGGATCACCGGGTCCCGGGGTCGCGCCCGGCCTGCCCCCGGGACCGGCCGGGGGTTCACCATGGCCTCCGCCGCCGCCTCCGGGACCACCGGCACCGGCACTGCCTCCGGGTGGCGGGGCGCCCTCGCGGGATCCTGCGCCGGATCCTGCACCGGGTCCCGTGCCGGATCCCCCGCCGGGACCGGATTCCGTGCCCTTCCAGGGTCCCGAGCCGGAGCCGGAGCCGGAGGCGGTGCCTGAGCTGGGGTCGGAGTCGGGACTGGAGCTGGAGACGGAGCGGGAGTCGGAGCTGGAGCGGGAGTCGGGGCCGGAGCTGGGGCCTGAGCCGGGTTCGGGACTGGAGCCGTCGCCGTCGCCGACGCGGGAGCCAAAGCCGACGCCGAAGCCGGAGCCTGGACCGGGCCTGGGACCAGGGTCGGCGTCGGGACGCGGGACACTGCCCGTGGCCCCGACCGCCTGCCCCGCCCCGCCCGGCTCCCGCGCCCGATCCGTGGTGCCTGTCGTCACTGCTCCCCCGCCGATCTCGCCCTCGGTCCTGTCCCCGCTCTTGCCTTCGCTCTTACTCCCGGCCCTGCCCGTGCCCTGACTTCCGGTACTGCCCCCGCCCCTACTCCCGCCCTCGCTCGGGGCCGGTCCGGCGGTGGTCGTCGGTTCCTCCCTCGCGGCCGGCTTGATCCGCGTGCCCGCCCGCTCGTGCGTGCCCGCGCCCCCGTGCGCGCGCGGTTCCTTTTCCGCGGCGGCCGGGGCGGTGGCGCCGGACGGGCTCGGGCCGGGCCCGGGGGCCGCGGCGTGCCGGTGATCTGTCATGGGTCCATGGTGACGGCCGAGCCGCCGCGGCGGCAGTCGGTATGACCCTGGCCCGACCCTGATATCACCCCTGAGCCGGGCCGGGGGAAACGTTCGACGGATCGCCCCCTCGAAGATCAGGGGCGTCTCGGGGGACAACCCTGATGCTCCGCTCCGCCGACCGTGTGACCATCGATGGCATGCCGGACGTCGCAGCAGCGCCACTCATCGAACCGCGACCGCCGCGCAAGCTCTACCGCAGCGGCGACGGACGCTGGCTGGGGGGCGTGGCGCGGGGGCTCGCCGGGCATCTCGGCCTGCCCGTGATCTGGGTGCGGCTCGTCTTCGTCGGCCTGTTCATGGCGGACGGACTGGGCGCTCTGCTGTACGCGGCGTTCTGGTTCTTCGTCCCGCTCGGTGTGGGCGGGGTCGAGGCACAGCGACCGCCCGCCTTCGTCACCACCGAGACCTCCCCCGAGGGCCGCCGCAGAATAATCGCCCGCAAGCCCGACAAGGGCCAGATCGTCGCCCTGCTCCTCATGGTCGTCGTGGCCATGGTCTTCGTGGGCAATGTCAACGTGGGCGGTGGTGCCACGGCCTATCTGTGGCCGACCGTGCTGGTCTCGGCCGGTGTCGCCCTCGTGTGGCGCCAGGCGGACAACGCCCGCCGGGCCCGCTGGGTCGAGGTCGGCCGCCGCAAGCGGACCCTCAACCTGCTGCGTTCGGTCGCCGGCGTCCTGCTGGTCACGGCCGGTGTGACCGCCATCTTCGTCCTCCAGGGATCGGCCGCCCACCTCGGCTCGGTCCTCCAGGCCGCCCTCGCGGTCCTTGTGGGGATAACGCTCCTCGCCGGGCCCTACCTGGTCCGGATGACCCAGGACCTCTCCCAGGAGCGCCTGATGCGCATCCGCGCCCAGGAGCGCGCGGAGGTCGCCGCCCATGTCCATGACTCGGTGCTGCACACCCTGACCCTGATCCAGCGCAACGCGGAGAACGCCAACGAGGTGCGCCGCCTCGCCCGAGCCCAGGAGCGTGACCTGCGCACCTGGCTCTACAAGCCCGAGGGCACCGGCAAGGACGAGGCCGAGGAACCCGACACCCTCGCCGACGCGGTGCGGAAAAACGCGGCCGAGATCGAGGACAAGCACGGCGTCCCCATAGAGGTGGTCGTCGTCGGGGACTGCCCGCTCGACGAGAGAATAGGGGCGCAGATGCAGGCAGCGCGCGAGGCAATGGTGAACGCGGCCAAGTACGGTGGCGAGGGCGGTGCCGTGCAGGTCTACGCGGAGGTCGAGGGCCGGACGGTGTTCGTCTCCGTCCGGGACCGGGGCCCCGGCTTCGATCTCGACTCGATACCCGCCGACCGCATGGGCGTCAGAGAATCGATCATCGGCCGTATGGAGAGACACGGCGGCACGGCGCGGCTGCGCGCGGTGCCGGGCGGCGGCACGGAGGTCGAGCTGGAGATGGAGAGGGCGGAGAACACGTCATGAGCGACCCGACCGAGGCGAACGGCATGGCGGGAGCGGCGGAAGGCGCCGACCCGGCGGAGCCGGCCCGGCCCGCCGTGGGGCGGCATGTGCGCGTGGTCCTGGTCGACGACCACCGGATGTTCCGTACGGGGGTGCAGGCCGAGATCGGCCAGACCGAGCAGACCGGCGTCGAAGTGGTCGGTGAGGCCGCGGACGTCGACCAGGCGGTCACGGTGATCACGGCGACTAGGCCCGAAGTGGTCCTGCTCGATGTGCATCTGCCGGGCGGCGGCGGGGTGGAAGTGCTGCGCCGGTGCGCCCCGTTGATGGCGGACGCGGAGCAGCCCGTGCGCTTCCTCGCCCTGTCGGTCTCCGACGCGGCGGAGGATGTGATCGGTGTCATCCGCGGCGGCGCGCGCGGCTATGTCACCAAGACGATCACGGGCACGGACCTGGTGGACTCCATCTTCCGGGTCCAGGAGGGCGACGCGGTGTTCTCGCCGCGCCTCGCCGGGTTCGTCCTGGACGCCTTCGCCTCCACGGACGCGCCGCCGGTGGACGAGGATCTGGACCGGCTCACCCAGCGCGAGCGCGAGGTGCTGCGGCTGATCGCCCGGGGCTATGCGTACAAGGAGATCGCCAAGCAGCTGTTCATCTCGGTCAAGACGGTGGAGTCCCATGTGTCGGCGGTGCTGAGAAAGCTCCAGCTCTCCAACCGTCATGAGCTGACGCGGTGGGCGACGGCGCGGAGACTGGTGTGAGGCCGGGGACGCGAGCTGGTTCAGGGGGTCAGTGAGCGGCGCTCGTGCCGCCGGGCGAAGAACAGAGTGACGCCACTTCCGGCGACCCCGGAGAAGGCGGCCACGAGGGTCACGATCGCGGCAGGTGACCAAGAGGCCGAGTCGCTCCACACCATGGACAGCAGCAGGAACCCCACTCCGAGCAGGGAACAGGCGATGTTGAGGCGGGCGAGCCGCCGTACTCTGCGCCGCCTCGTCAGGTCGGTTTCCGACGCCTTCAGATAACGACTCTCCACTCCGGCGAGGGTGATCGGACTCTCCGCCAGCATGGCGTGGACGGAGGCCAGCGGCTCCTCGCCGAGCAGGCCCACCGGGGCCTGACCGGACTGGTCCCATTGCCGGGCGGCAGCCGACAGTCGCTGGCGCAACTGGAGCGCCGCCGACACCGGGGCGATCCAGATCTGTAGCCGTGGCCACGCTTCGACGAGTGCGGCGTGGGCGAACTGCACGCTCGGAGTGTTGTGGGCGTCGGTGGTGGTGGAGAGCAGTCTGCCCCGGACCATCCGTTCACAGACGGCGGTGGCCCCCAGCTCCGCCACCTCGGCCATCGACAGCAGTTGCGGACGGTGCCGGCCATCGGAGTCGAGGGAGACGAGATGCAGCAGAAGGGTGCGGGCGTGGGTCTTCTCCTCATCGGTGAGCGACTGGAACAGTCCCTCGGCGATCCGGGCCAGGCTGCCGTCGGCCCCTTCCCACTCCGCGTACGCCTGGTGGGTGAGGTAGCCGTCCTGCCGCCGCGTCCACAGCGCGTGCAGGGTGGTCTGGAGGATGGCCAGGACGCCCGGTCCTTCGCCCAGGTCCGCGACCAGCCGGTCGGTGAGGCCGGGTTCCGGTTGCAGCCCGGCGGTCCGGGCGGGCAGCTCCATCGCCTGCCGCATCTCGTGCTCGGTCATGGGACCGACCGCCACGGTGGCCGCTGCGAGGAAGCCCCCGTCCACATCCACGTCCAGCGGGAAGAGCAGGTCGGTGCGGAGCACGGCGATCGGCAGGACCCCGCCCTCCTTGGACAGCGTGCGCAGCCAGGTGATCACGCGGTGGCGCAGCCCGGTCTCCACCGAGGTGAACAGTTCCTCGAAGCGGTCGAGCACGAGGACGACCCGTTCCGCGACCGGCAGTTCGCGCAGGGTCTCCAGCAGTTCCGTCCCGTCCGCGCAGCTGTGCCGGACGACGATCGGCCACAGATGGCTGCCCGGGAGCCGGCCCGTGCGCAGGGCCGGCACCACTCCCGCGTGCACCAGGCTGGTCTTGCCGCTCCCGGCGCCGCCGGTGATCGTGCACATCCCGTACCGGTCCAGGGTGGACAGGACCAGGTCCACCAGCGCCTCCCGGCCGAAGAACACGGGGGCGTCCACCTCGGAGAAGGCGGCGAGTCCGGGGTACGGGCTGAGCGGTTCCTGGGGCGGCTCCGGGCGGTTCGTCTCCACCAGCCTGAGGGCGGCCCGTGCGGTCTTCACCAGTTGTGGTGGGGTCGCCCCCGTGCGGAGATCGATGAAGTTGTACCTGCGCAGCTGCTCCGGCGGCTGCTCGGCCCCGGGCAGCAGGACCGGCAGCACGACCGAGTCGTCGCGGGCGGTGAGGGCCTCGATCTCCCGCAGTTGCCAGCGGCTCGGGCCTCCCGGGCCGATGAGGACCAGGGCGAGCCTGGCTCGATGAATCTCCTCCAACGGCTGGCCGGGCCGCAGATCGGCGACCTGGAGCCTGCTCTCCTTGGTCAGCCGTTCGCGGAGCTGATCCGCCGTCTTCTGATCGGCCGGGAGGTACGAGAGGAACACGTCCGGACTCGCGAACCGGGTGGTCGGGTCGTACCGGGTCTCCACCGGCTCGGTCCCCCGGAGGCCGTCGGCCATGGTGGCCGGGCGCAGGGCGGCCAAGGGGCTGGTGTCGGGGGCGAGGAGTGTGATGGCGGTGCGCAGATGGGCGTAGGCGTCGGCGAGGCCGCGGCGTTCGGTGGAGCGGCGGGGGTCGGTGATGACCTGCTCATCGAAGGCGTAGGCCGGTTCGTAGGGGATCTGGAGGTCCCAGAAGGCCAGGCCGGAGCGGGTGAGGGCGCCGGGGGCGTATGGGTCGAAGGCGTGGCGGAAGCGTTCGGCGAAGGTGTCGAGGAGGGCGGTGTCGTTCTGGTCGACGCGGGCGGGGACGACCAGGACCTCCAGCGGCCGGTCGCCGCGCACCTCGCGGACCTGGGGGGAGAGGAAGTGCCGGACCATCCAGGCGGTGCCGTCGACGTTCTGGAGGTTGGGGGCGCACAGGGTGACGATGGTGTCGGCGAGCTGGTAGGCGCAGACGCCGCCCAGTTCGGTGACGCCGGTGCGGCTGTCGACGAGGACGATGTCGTACCGCTCCGCGCACGTCCGGCGGAACCACTCGAAGAACAGTTCGCCCGACCAGACGAAATAGAAGTCCTGCCAGTCGAAGCGGCGCAGCTCGGCGCCGTAGCGGTTGATCTGCTCGTCCGTCAGGCGCCGTCCCGCCGGGAGGAGATCGAGGCGCCCGCCGTCCGAGCGGCGCGGGTAGACGGTGCACAGATAGCGGTCCAGATCGCGGAAGGCGTCGTCCTCCTCGGCGCCGGCCGACTCCGGAGCGGCCATGGACATCGCGTACTTATAGGCGAGCAGCAGATCCAGCAGGCCCTCCCGTTCGCGCACGCGTTCGTGCGGGATGGGAAAGAAGTGTTCGAGTCCGGGCGCCTCCAGATCGAAGTCGACCATCAGGACGCGCATTCCGCTCCGGGCGAGCTGGTCGGCGATATTGGCGAGGGCCATGGAGCGGCCGACACCGCCCTTGTAGGAGTAGAAGGTGACGATCACGTCGCTCCGCCTTCGGTGATGAGCCGGGCCATCGAGACGGTGGGCCGGGTGCCCAGTTCGGCTTCCAGCAGCCGGGCCTTGGCGGCGCTGGGCCGGGCGGTGCGGTGCGCGTCCAGGGTCTGCGGCAGGCTGCCGCGCAGCCAGCGGTCCAGATGGCGGCGGCTGGCGACGTTCATCTCGCACAGCGGGTCGAGATCGGCGCCGAAGCGACGGTCGGTGTGGGAGAGCCGCAGGGCGAGTTCACGGCGTATCAGCTCGTGCGGGGTGCCCATGGCCGGGTCGTCGGGGGCGACGGTGATGAGGGAGACCTGGGCGCCCCGGTACAGCGGGGAGGCGACGAACGCGGTCTCCAGCTCCGGTGCGAGCAGCGAGAGTTCATCGGCGAGGACCAGACAGCCGTTGCGGGCGATGTCCCGGAAGAGCAGGGAGTGGGCGGGGTCGTAGCGCAGCAGATCGTCGAAGCCGTAGTACTGGAGTCTGATCTTGCGGCCGCGGAGCAGCAGGTCGGGGTCGTTGACCCCGCTCACGGCGTCCTCCAGGATCTGCCGGACGGTACGGCCGTCGCCGCCGAAGGGTCTCCAGTCGGTGCGGGCGGGGCCGTACCGGATGGCCGCCGCCTCCGGTGGCAGACCGAGGCCGCGCACGATGTCGGCGACCGGCCCGGACGGGGTGCCGAGCAGACCGGCCGCCTCCGTGTCGGTCATGGCCACGACCACGACGGGCAGGCCGATCTCCTGGTCGTGGCGGCGGGGCAGGACGGTCCGGGAGAGCAGCTCGTGCAGCTGGTTCTGCGGCGGCTCGGCGGCCCGCGCGCCGGATATCGGATGGGTGATGTCGAAGGGGTCGGGGTCGGGAGGCGTCCAGTCGCCGTGGCCGGGCGCGGTGAGTCCGAGGAGGGGAGCAGAGGTGCGGTCGCGGACCAGGGTCAGGATGCGGCGGGAGCGTTCGGGGTGCTCGCCGAGGATCGTCGTCAGCGCCGGGGAGCGCAGGAAGGCGACCGCGCGGGCGGAGGTCACCGCGCGGTCCGCCTCCAGCATCTCCTCGGGCGTGGTGGCGAGCAGATGCGTGCTGGAGGTGGTGATGTGCCACAGCGCGCCGAGCGCGGTGACCAGCCGGTCGGCGGCCTCCTGGTCCTTCGGGGCGTGCAGCAGATGCAGATCACCGGTCAGGCGCCGGGGGTGCGGCGGCTCGGCGACCGGCCGGGACGGGATGTCGCCGGTCAGCGGCAGATGCAGATGCGCGGCCACGGCGGGGACCACCTCGGCGGCCAGCTGGTGGGGGTTGCCGAACCAGCCGACGCCGTGTTCCTTCATCAGCTCCGTACGCAGGCGCTTGATGCTGTGGCCGGGGTGCGCGCCGGGGCCGGTGAGGGCGTCGATGTGCCGGGTCGGCCACTCGGCACCGTCCTTCACCAGGAAGATCAGCCGCCGGCACCCCGCCTCACCGGCCTTGCGGTACTCCAGTTCGGTGATCGACCGCCCGTCGGGGTTCAGCGCGTCGGACTCCGGGACGCAGCCGTAGCGGAAGCCGAAGATCCCGATGTAGAGGTCGCAGCCCGCCACGTCCGCCAGGCACTTCTCCACCGGGCGGTTGTCGAAGGCGGCGTAGTCCTCCATGGCGATCACCTGGAGCCGCAGCCGCCGCAACGCGGCCAGCACCGCCGCCCGGCAGTCCGCCAGATCGGCCACCGTCGACGACAGATAGACCTTCACACTGCGTACCTCGCTCCTCACGCGATGCGGAACAAGGTACAGGCGGACAGGGGCAGTTGGCGGCGAAGGACGACGAAGCGGCGGTGAGTGACGGCCGGGGGGAGGTGGCTGACGACCGGGAGCAGGTGACCGACGGAAGGGAGCGGCGGCGCTCACACCACCCGCGTAGCCCCCGCGAACGGCATCTGGTCGATCGGGGCCACCCGGACCGGGGAGGACGGGTTCGGGGCGTGGATCATCTGGCCGTCGCCGATGTAGAGGCCGACATGGCTGATGCCGGAGTAGAAGAAGACCAGGTCACCGGGGCGCAGTTCGGCGCGGGAGACGCGCTGCCCGGTGTCGATCTGGGCGTAGGTGGTGCGGGGCAGGGCGACCCCGGCGGAGCCGTAGGCGGCCTGGATGAGGCCCGAGCAGTCGAAGGCGTCCGGGCCGGTCGCGCCCCAGACGTAGGGGCTGCCGAGCTTCTGGCGGGCGTACGAGATGGCCGCGGCGGCGCGGGCGTTGGGGGCGGCGGCGGTGACGGCGGGGGTGGCGGTGCCGGGGTCGGCCAGGCGGGCGCGTTCCGCGGCGGTGAGCTGGGTGAGCAGCTCGCGGGCCGTGTCCAGCTTGTCGTCGATCGTGGTGCTGTGGCGTTCCAGTTCGGCCTGGCGGGTGGTGAGGGAGTCCAGTTCGACGCGGGCGGCACCGCGCAGACGTTCGATCTCGCCCAGTTGCTTGCGTACCCGCGTGACGGCGGCCGACTGCCGGTCGCCCGCCCGCTCGGCGAGCGCGGCGCCGTCGAGATAGGCGTCGGGGTCGTCGGAGAGGACGAGTTGCAGGGCGGGATCGAGGCCGCCGCCGCGGTACTGGGCGGCGGCCACCGTCCCCAGCGCCTCCCGCTCGGAGTTGAGCCGCTCCTCCTTCCGCGCGGCCTCGTCCTGGAGTACCGCCAGCCGCTCCTGCGCCTTCTCGGACTTCTCCTTGGCACCGTTGTACCGCTCGGTCGCCGCCTCGGCCTCCTGGTACAGCTGGTCCACCTTGGCCTTGACCTGCGCCGGAGTCAGCTCGGGCGCGGCGTGCGCGGTCCCGTCGAAGGCCGTCGCGGTCGCCGCGCCTGCGAGGGCGAGCGTGGCCGCCTTGCGGGCCCGGCCGCCGCCGGCCGAGGGATGTCGAGGCTTGCGGTGCGCTGCCACCTGAAGTGCACGTCCTTTCGGAGCCGGAACCTGAGCCGGAACCTGAGCCGGAGCCGGAGCCGGTCGATGCCGGTCGTCTGGGGGAGGACGCTAGAGCGCTGTGTGACAGGTCGGTAACGCGATGTACGGAAATGACGCGAGGGGATCGAGGGTGATCGTACGGAATCGTGATCTTTGCCGGGATCCGTTCTCTTTGCTTGAAGGGATGACCGAAGTGAGGGGAGGGGCCGGGAGCGGGCGGCGCGGGGCCGCTGGCTAGGCTCCAGCCCCATGGACGTACTCATCCACCTCTTCGTCGGCCTGCACATCATCGGCATCGCCTCGCTGCTCGGTGGCTTCCTCACCCAGATGAAGGCGATGGGACAGGGCACCGCGCGGTTCGTCCCCGCGATGCTGCACGGCGCGCTGACCATGCTGGTCACCGGCGTGATCCTGGTCGGCCTCAACCAGGCCGACGACCAGACGGTCAACAACATCAAGATCGGCGTCAAGCTGGCGCTGCTGGTGGTGATCCTCGGCCTCGTCTACGTCAAGCGGGACGACGAGCAGGTGGACAAGAGCCTCTTCGGGCTGGTGGGGCTGCTGACCACGGCGAACGTCTTCATCGCGGTCCTGTGGACCTGACCGCACGCCACGCGTCCCCGGCGGCCCCCGCCGCGACCGCGAGCCAGGCCGCCACGGCGATCCACAGCAGCACCTCGCCCGGGGCCGCCAGCCATGAGATGTCCATCGCGATCCCGGCCGAGAGCAGGGCGGCGGCGGTCGTGCCCATGGCGAAGACGGTGGCCCAGCGCCGTACGTCGTAGGCGCGCGGCCGGGGCCCTGGCCGGGCCAGTTCCGCCACGAGCAGTACGACGTAACCGGCCACGGCGAGGATGAGTGCGGCGCCGGTCACCGTGCGCAGGACGCCGTCGTCGTCGGAGTTCCAGAGGTAGAGGTCCGGGCCGTTGGCGGCGATCAGCCGTGAACCGGCGAGTGCCGAGAGGGCGAGCGCGCCGCCCGCGATCCAGTGATCACCGGCCCCCTCCCACACCTGGCGCCTGTCGAAACGGGTCAGGGCGAGGGCGTACAGGACGAGCCCGAGCCAGAACAGCACCATCGCGGCGTGTCCGAGCCAGGCGATCCCCTCCGCCTTCGCGAGGGTCGCGCCGAGCACCGCGAGCCCCTGGGTGGCGACACACCCCAGGAACACCGTGCCCGGCATCCGCTCCCGCCAGCGGGTCACGACGATCACGAGCAGCACCGGCCACACCAGCGCGGACAGCGCCAGCAGGGCCTCGGCGAGAGGCTGCCAGCTCTGCGCGGACAGGCCCGTGCCGAGAACCGTGGTCGCGGCGACCGCGGTCAGGGCGTCGGGCGCCCAGGCTTCCACCGGCCGGCTCGGGCGGTCCCGCGACAGCCGCGTCACGCAGTCCGCCACCAGGCCCAGCCAGGCGATCCCGGCCACCACCAGCACGATGGCGGACAGCACCTCGTATCCGGCCGACCGCAGCCCGACGGACACGATGCCGGTCGCCAGCACAGCGGCCCCGGCCACCGGCGGACACCGCGCCCACCAGGCGCTGAGGGATGAGGTGCCGGACGTGGACATGGGCCGATGGTAAGGAGCGCGCCGCCGGGCGGGGGCGGGGCGCGCACGCGGGCGGACGAAAATCGCCGGATCTTCGCCCGCGCCCGCCTGGCTCGCGCCGCGCCCGCCTGGCTCGCGCCGCGCCCGCCTGGCTCGCGCCGCGCCCGCCCGGCTCGCGCCGCCCCCGCCCGCCGTGAAAGCCCCCGTCAGGCAGGCCGCACCACACTGTGGATCGACGACTCACCGTCGTAGTAGATCGACTCCTCGCGTACGTACGCCCCCGGCTTCGGCGCGTGGATCATCATGCCGTTGCCGATGTAGAGGCCGACGTGGGTGACGTCGTCGTAGAAGAAGACCAGGTCACCGGGTTGGGCGGCGGCGAGGGAGACGGTGGTGCCGGAGTTCACCTGGTCGTAGGTGACGCGCGGGAGGTCGACGCCGGCGGCCTTCCAGGCGGCCTGGGTGAGGCCGGAGCAGTCGTAGGAGTCGGG
Source organism: Streptomyces sp. NPDC056734 (assembly GCF_042790455.1). Taxonomy (NCBI): domain Bacteria; kingdom Bacillati; phylum Actinomycetota; class Actinomycetes; order Kitasatosporales; family Streptomycetaceae; genus Streptomyces; species Streptomyces sp. NPDC056734. The sequence continues at coordinate 330,458 of NZ_JBHTZD010000008.1, read as the reverse complement.
GCCGGTGGCGCCCCAGACGTACGGCTTTCCGACCTGGGTGCGGGCGAACGCGACGGCCTTGTCCGCCATGGTGGCGTACGAGGGATCCGCCGGGTCGGTGGAGGGCGACTCCGCGCCGGAGCCCGTGGAACCGGTGGAGCCCGTGGAGCCCGTGGAACCGGTCGAGCCGGTCGACTCCTCGGCCTGCCGCTGGGCCTCCGCCTCCGCCGCCTCCTCCTGGCGGCGCTGTTCCTCGGCCTGCTGCTGGGCCAGCTCCGCGGCCTTGCGGTCGGCCTCCTCCTGCTTCTCCCGCTCGATCTCCGCGAGGCGGGCCTTCTCCTGCGCGGTCAGCTCGGAGAGCAGCTCGCGCGCGTCCGTGAGTTTTTGCTGGACGGTCGCCTTGGCCGTCTGGAGGTCGTCCTGGGTCTCGGTGAGCGTCTCCAGGCTCTCCCCGGCCTCCTGGCGCTTCTCCATCGTCTCGGACTGCTGGGTGAAGTACTCGTCGACCGCGGTCTTCTGTCGCTCGGTGAGCCGGTCCATGAGCTGGGTCCGGTCGAAGTAGTCCTGCGGCGAGTCGGCGAGCAGGAAGGTCGCCGTGTCGAGGGCGACGGCCCCTGTGCGGTACTGGGCGGCGGCGTAGGAACCCAGCTCCTCGCGCGCGTCGTTCAGTTTCTGGGTGCGCTGCGCCACGTCGTCCAGGAGGGTGTCGACGCGCTCGCGCTGCTTGGTGGTCTTCTCTTTGGCCGCGTTGTACTTCTCGGTCGCCGACTCGGCCTGGCGGTAGAGGTCGTCGACCTTCTTCTCGACCTCCTCAAGGCTCGGCCTGTCGTCCGTGGGGGCGGCATTGGCCGTCTGCGAGAGCAGGGCGACGGAGGTGAGGGCGGCCGTGGCGAGGGCGGGGGTGCGTATGCCTGCCACGCGCGCCCCCGAGGGGCGGGACTTGCGGTGCGACGCCAAGGAGGCGACTCCTTCCATGGGCCGCCTACCGGGTTAGCTGTCGGGTTCGGGCGAGTGCTTCGGAAGGGTTGCCCTACGGTCCCCTCCCCGCGGGGAGTTCGGACCGATTCACCCCGGATCGCGGTGGGTCCCCGGCTCCGGCTGCCGCAAGGCGCACCGGACTCGGCGGAGGCGGGACGGCCCGGCGACGTTCGCCGGTGGGGGTCGTTCGGCCTGTCCGGAACCGTAGCCAACTCATGTGCCGCCTGTGAAGGTTGGTGGGTGATATGCCCGATACATTTTCGTGACCTTTCTGTAGCGACGCCGCGTTGCGTCGCGCTGCGTCGCGCTGTGTCGCCAAAGCGGAAGGTTCTATGGCGAGTTGTCCGGAGTGGGGTCCGTGTGGGCGCGTACGGCAAGGTGTGGGGGTGTACGGCCATGGCCGCGCCGTACGTGGTTGACCGCGCCCTATGACCCCCTCCCCGCCCGGTTTCACCGGCGTGTCGTGCCCTGTCGGCATCCGCGCGGTGCGCCTGCCGCCCCTTTCCGTCCGCTACCGACTGTCACCCCACGGACCTGCCGGGTGAGGGTCGCCGGCCGGCCCTCTCACGGTCCGGACGCCCGGCGGCGGGGGATCCGGCCGGGGCGGCCACGGGTTGTCAGTGGGGCGGCCTAGACTCGGAGAGCGATGAGCAGCCTCTTTGACGACAGCTTCCTGGCGGACCTCCAGGGCCCCAAGGCCCACCCGGAGGAGCCCCCGCCACCGCCCGACGACGAACACGCTCCGGAGGAGATTCCGGACGACCTGTTCGGCGGGAAGTTCGACGCGCCCCCGAACCGGGACGCGTACTACCGCGACGGCGCCCCGCGGCCCGCGATCGACCCGGCCGCGCTCCTGGAGGGGCTCAACGACAACCAGCGCGCGGCCGTCGTCCACTCCGGCACCCCGCTGCTCATCGTGGCCGGTGCCGGTTCCGGCAAGACACGCGTGCTCACGCACCGCATCGCCTACCTGCTCGCCGAGCGGGGCGTGCACCCCGGCCAGATCCTCGCGATCACCTTCACCAACAAGGCCGCCGGTGAGATGAGGGAGCGCGTCGAGCAGCTCGTCGGCCCGCGCGCGAACGCGATGTGGGTCATGACCTTCCACAGCGCCTGTGTGCGCATCCTGCGGCGGGAGTCCAAAAAGCTCGGTTTCACGTCGTCGTTCTCGATCTACGACGCGGCCGACTCCAAACGTCTGATGGCCCTGGTCTGCCGTGACCTGGACCTCGACCCCAAGCGCTACCCGCCCAAGTCCTTCAGCGCCAAGATCAGCAACCTGAAGAACGAGCTGATCGACGAGGAGGACTTCGCCGCACAGGCCACCGACGGCTTCGAGAAGACCCTCGCCCAGGCGTACGCGATGTACCAGTCACGCCTGCGCGAGGCGAACGCACTCGACTTCGACGACCTGATCATGACGACGGTCAACCTCCTGCGCGCGTTCCCCGACGTCGCCGAGCACTACCGCCGCCGCTTCCGGCATGTCCTGGTGGACGAGTACCAGGACACCAACCACGCCCAGTACGCGCTCGTGCGCGAACTCGTCGGCACCGGTGAGTACGACGAGGACGTCCCGCCCGGCGAGCAGGACCCGGTCCCCGCCGAGCTGTGCGTGGTGGGTGACGCGGACCAGTCGATCTACGCCTTCCGCGGCGCGACGATCCGCAACATCCTCCGGTTCGAGGAGGACTACCCGGACGCGACGACGATCCTGCTGGAGCAGAACTACCGCTCCACCCAGACGATCCTCACCGCCGCCAACGCGGTCATCGAGCGCAATGCCTCCCGCCGCCCCAAGAACCTGTGGACCAACGCGGGCGCGGGCGCGCGCATCACCGGCTATGTCGCCGACACCGAGCACGACGAGGCACAGTTCGTCGCCGACGAGATCGACCGCCTCACGGACGCGGGCCAGGCCAAGGCCGGCGATGTCGCGGTCTTCTACCGTACGAACGCCCAGTCCCGGGTCTTCGAAGAGATCTTCATCCGCGTCGGACTGCCCTACAAGGTCGTCGGCGGCGTCCGCTTCTACGAGCGCAAGGAGGTCAGGGACGTCCTGGCCTATCTGCGGGTGCTCGCCAACCCCGAGGACTCGGTGCCGCTGCGCCGCATCCTCAACGTCCCCAAGCGGGGTATCGGCGACCGCGCGGAGGCGATGATCGACGCCCTCTCCCAGCGCGAGAGGATCAGCTTCCCGCAGGCGCTCAAGCGGGTGGACGAGGCGTACGGCATGGCCGCGCGGTCGACGAACGCCGTGCGGCGGTTCAACACGCTGATGGAGGATCTCCGTACGATCGTGGAGTCCGGCGCCGGACCGGCCACCATCCTGGAGGCCGTGCTCGAACGCACCGGCTACCTCGCCGAGTTGCAGGCGTCCACCGACCCGCAGGACGAGACCCGGATCGAGAACCTCCAGGAACTCGCCGCCGTCGCCCTGGAGTTCGAACAGGAGCGCGGCGAGGGCGCACAGACTGTGGAGGCGGCAGCGGGGGCCCCGGCTCTGGGCGGTACGCTCTCCGACTTCCTGGAGCAGGTCGCCCTGGTCGCCGACTCCGACCAGATCCCGGACGAGGAGGACGGCGCCGGTGTCATCACCCTGATGACCCTGCACACCGCCAAGGGCCTCGAATTCCCGGTCGTCTTCCTGACCGGCATGGAGGACGGCGTCTTCCCGCACATGCGCGCCCTCGGCGAGACCAAGGAACTGGAGGAGGAGCGGCGCCTGGCCTACGTGGGCATCACCCGCGCGCGGGAGCGGCTCTACCTCACCCGCTCGGCGATGCGCAGCGCCTGGGGGCAGCCGTCGTACAACCCGCCCTCCCGCTTCCTGGAGGAGATCCCGCCGACGTATGTCGACTGGAAGCGCACGGGTGCGACCTTGCCCGTCCCCTCCGGTCCCGCCTCGGGGGTGGCGGCCTCGCTGTCCTCGTCCCGCTCGCGCTCGGCCGCGTCCGGCGCCTCCGGCTTCGCCACGCGCAGAACGTCGGAGAAGCCGGTGGTCGCACTGGCCGTCGGGGACCGGGTGACGCACGACCAGTTCGGGCTCGGCACGGTGGTCGGGGTCAAGGGCACCGGGGGGAACGCGGAGGCGACGATCGACTTCGGGGACGCCAGCCCCAAGCGGCTGCTGCTGCGGTACGCGCCGGTGGAGAAGCTGTAGGGGCGTCCGGAGACGCCCAAGGAGGGAGGGGGAGCGGGGGATCAGCTCGGGTCGAGGCCGTGGCTGCGGAACCAGGCCAGCGGGTCGATGGCGGCGCCACCGCCGGGCCGTACCTCGAAGTGCAGGTGCGGGCCGGTCGAGTTGCCGGAGTCGCCGGAGTACGCGATCGGGTCGCCGGCCTTGACCGTCGTACCGGAGGCCACCTGGTAGCTGGAGAGGTGGCAGTACCAGGTCTCCGTGCCGTCCATCGCCGTCAGGATCACCATCGTGCCGTAGGCGGCGTTCACCTCGGTGCGGACGGTGCCGTCGGTCGCGGCCAGCACCGGGGTGCCGTAGGCGACGGGGAAGTCGATGCCGCTGTGCACGGACATCCAGTTGATGCCCGACTGGCCGAAGTAGGCGCTGAGCCCGGACTGGGCGACGGGGAGGGCGAACTTCGGGCGCAGCCGCTCCAGGCGGGCCGCTTCCTCCGCCGCGGCCTTCTTGTCGGCCTCCTGCTGGGCCTCCAGGTCGAGGCGCTCCTGGGTGCGGCTGGCGCGGTCGGCGAAGTCGTCGGCCTCCGCGCTGAGGCTTGCGAGCTGGGTGTCGAGCTGGTTGTTGGCGGTGGAGGGTTCCACCGGCTTCGCGTCGGCCGCGGTGGTCGCCGTCTCCTTGGTGTCGTCGGACAGTGTGACGACGGAGGCGGCGGCGATACCGGCGACGCCCATCACACACGCCGAGGGGATCGCGACGGTCATCAGCGCCGAGCGCTTGGCGGGGGCGCGGCGGCGGGAGCGGGAGGCGGTGCGGGCGGCGGCCCGGGAGCCGGGGGCCGCGGCGGCCTCCTCCTGGTCGTCGAGGAGGGAGACGGCGGGGAGTTCGCCGGTGGACCCCAACTCGTCCTCGGCGGCGAGGGGTTGGCCGTGCGGGTCCTGGTGGTGTTCCTGGGCGACGTCGTCGTACGCGGCCTGGTCGAAGGTCGCGGTCGCCTGTTCGTGGAACGATTCGTCTTGGCGGTGGTGGTCGTCGTGATGGTGACTGTCGTGATGGTGGTCGTCGTGGCGGTACTCGTCGGCCTGGGCGCCGCCGTAGCCGCCGTCCTGCTGTGGGTACTCGCCACTGTCCTGCTGCTGCGGGTACCCGCCGCCGTCCCGTTGCTGCGGGTACTCGCCACTGTCCTGCTGCCCGTACTCGCCGGTTGCCGACCGCTGGTACTCGGCGCCGGGCTGCTGTTCCTGTTCCGGGGCGCCGGAGTTCCACCGGGTGGCGTCGTAGGCGCCGGTGTCGAACGCCTGGGTGCCCCACTCCCAGTGCTGGGTGGCGTCGGTGGGGGCGTTGGACTGCTCGGGGGGGAGCCAGGCGGTCGCGTCCCACTGGCCGCTGCCGTCGCCCTGACCGGTGCCGTCGGCGGGCGTGGCCTGCGGCGGCACGGCGGAGAGCGGCTGGTAGCCGTCGACCCACGCGGTCGCGTCGTAGGAGCCGGAGTCGTACGTGGTCATGTGCTGGGCCGCGTACGGGTCCTGATCCAGGGTCTGGTGAGCGCCGGAGGTCCACTGGGTGGCGTCATAGGCGCCGGTGGCGTGCTGGTCGCCCGGCAGGTCGCCGAAGAGGGGGTCCGTGGCGAAGGCGGTGGGCTGGGCGGTCGCGTGGGCGCCGGTGTCGAAACCGGCCTCAAAACCGTTCGCGGGATGCCCGGGGGGTGTGGTGAAGTCGCCGTACTGGGCTTCCTGGGTGCCGTACGGCGCGTAGTGCGCGGAGTCGGCGTCGGAAGCCGGGGCCGGGGTGGTCAAAGTCCCCGACGGGTGACGGTCGTTCACCAACTTCTCTTTCGCCTCGACAACAGGGGCTGGCAGAGCAGTGCGGTGACTGTACCCGGCGGTATGCGGGCGCGACAATCTTCGTCAGGTTTCCCGCAGACAGGAAACGGGCATTCGGCCGTGTTTCGGCGGCCAGGGTGCATGACCTTGGCTTTGTGTTCGATGGATGTTCGAGTTTTTGGTTTCTGTGGGAGGGCTGTAAATCCGCTGTGCGGGCGGGATATTGCGGCTGTGCCGCCCTGCTGGGAGGGCTTTGCGCTGGTCACGGGGGCGAGTCGCGGGGTCACGCTGGGTCAGATCGCTGTTGGGGGCGTGTTCGGGAGGCGGCCCACTGCGTCAGTGCGCCGCTCCCGCGCGTGTCGGCCTCAGGCCACCGTGAGCGTTTCGGCAGTTGTTCCGGCGGTTGGTTGGGCGGTTGCTCCGGCGGTGGGCCCGCCGGGTGTGAGCCGCGCGGGCGCGAGTCCTGTGGCCCGCCGGGGCTGGGGGGTGCCGGCCGGGGTGGCGTCGGCCTCGACCGGGGCCGGGGGGCTGTCGAGGGCCTGGCGTATTCCGTTCGCGACCGCCGGATGCACCGGCAGGGCGAGATGACCGATGCCGCTCACCCGCACGTTGTGCGCCAGCAGGTCGGGATGGTCGACGCAGGCCGTCTCCAGCGGGTCCATCACATGGTCCAGGTCGCTCCAGAAACTGACGAACCGCGTCCGGCAGCCCGGCGCGGGACGGGCCAGCTCCTCGATGACCGCCGAGCCGGGGCGCATCTGGCGCACGATCGGGTGGGCGTCGGCCAGCGGCGCCACGCGCGTGCCCGAGTGCGGGGTGCCGAGGGTGACCAGCGTGCGGACCCGCGCGTCACCGCCGAGCCGCTGGGCGTAGTAGCGGGCGATCAGTCCGCCGAGGCTGTGCCCGACGATGTCGACCCGGTCGCTGCCCGTCCGTTCGCAGATCCCCTCGATGTGCCGGCCGAGCAGCTCGGCGGCGGTGCGGATGTCGCAGGTCAGGGGTGAGTAGTTGAGCGACACCACCTGGTGTCTGCCGTGCTGGGCCAGATAGCGGCGCAGCAGGACGAAGACCGAGCGGTTGTCGATGAAGCCGTGCAGCAGCACCACGGGGGGTTTGGCCTCGGTCGGCAGCCGCCTGGCGCCCTCCGGCGCGGTGGGGGAAGGGATGGAGGCGGTGGCGCCGATGGCGGGGCGGCGTTCCTGGATGATGCCGGACGGATAGAGCAGGAGATGCCCCGCGAGAATCGCGAGGTCCAGCGCGGTCGCTTTCAGCAACGTCATGGAGAGTCCGGTCAGGCTGCCGGGGAGCAGACGCTGACACAGCGGTTGAAAGGGCAACAGGACCCCGGTGACCTTCATGCCCGACCTCCCGTCGGCACACCGGGGAACGTCTCTGTTCCCCGGTCGCCCTCGTGGGCAGCCGCGTGGGAGGCTCGGCGCCTGCCGTGGCTGCGCCGGTGCGCCGCACCCCGCGGCGCGCGGCCTGCGGCGCGGGGTGCGACGACCTCGTTGCGGCTCCCGGTGCGTGTGGTCCCTTCCGTGGTCCCTGAACCACGGACGCTTGCGGTCCCTCGACCGCGGAGCGCTGGGGCGACGCGCTGTGAATGTGTCCCATTATGTGATTTCCCCCTTGCTCCCGACCGCGAAACTGCCGGTTGCGGGATGCTGGAGAGAACGCTCGTTCACTTCCCTCGTTCGCCCGGGCCGGGATGCGCGTGGGGTATATATGTGATAGTGCCCTGAAATGCGGGATATTGTCGCTACGGATGGATGACGTCGCTTCATGGAGGCAGTGATGGGTGTGGCAGCCGGTCCGATCCGCGTGGTGGTGGCCAAGCCGGGGCTCGACGGCCACGACCGGGGCGCCAAGGTGATCGCGCGGGCGCTGCGCGACGCCGGTATGGAGGTCATCTACACCGGGCTCCACCAGACGCCCGAGCAGGTCGTCGACACCGCGATCCAGGAGGACGCCGACGCCATCGGCCTGTCCATCCTCTCCGGCGCCCACAACACGCTCTTCTCCGCCGTGATCGACCTCCTCAAGGAGCGCGACGCGGTCGACATCCTGGTCTTCGGCGGCGGGATCATCCCCGAGGGGGACATCCCGGAACTGAAGGCGAAGGGCGTCGCCGCGATCTTCACGCCCGGGGCGACCACGACTTCGATCGTGGAGTGGGTGAGGGAGAACGCGCGGCATCCGGCGGCGTCGGAGGGCTGAGCACGTCCCCAACGTCCTGCCCCTGCCCCCGCCCCCGCGCCTCATCCCTGCTCCTCTCCCTTATTCCTGCTCCTCTCCCTGCCCTTGCCCCAGCTCCGCTGTCATCGCCGCCCGCAGTCGCAGCGTCGTGACCAGCCTTTGGAACGCCTCCGCCCAGTAGCCGCCCGCGCCCGGTGACGCGTCCTGCGGTTCCTCCGGTACGGCGAGCAGGCCGTCGAAGCGGCTTGCCTCGGCCGGGTCGAGGCAGCGCTCGGCCAGGCCCATCACCCCGCTGAAACTCCAGGGGTAGTTCCCCGTGTCCCGCGCGATGTCGAGCGCGTCGACCACCGCCCCGCCCAGCGGCCCCGACCACGGCACCGCGCACACCCCGAGCAGCTGGAACGCCTCCGACAGCCCGTGCGCGGCGATGAACCCGGCGACCCACGCCGCCCGTTCGTCCGCCGCCAGCGTCCCGAGCAGCCGGGCCCGCTCGGCCAGCGACACCGCCCCCGGCCCGCCCGCTTCCGGCGCGGAGGGGGCGCCGAGCAGCGCCCGCGACCAGCCGGCGTCCCGCTGCCGTACGGCCGCCCGGCACCACGCCGCGTGCAGTTCGCCCCGCCAGTCGTCGGCCACCGGCAGTGCCACGATCTCCTCCGGCGTACGGGCCCCCAGCCGGTCCGGCCAGGTCGCCAGCGGCGCGGCCTCCACCAACTGGCCCAGCCACCACGACCGTTCGCCCCGCCCGCTCGGTGCCTTGGGCGCCACGCCGTCCCGCTCCATCCCCGCGTCGCACTCGTGCGGCGCCTCGACCGCGATCGTCGGGGTGTCGCGCAGCGGGTCCAGGGCCACGCACGACCCCGCCCGGACCGCCATCCGCGCGGCGAGCGCCGAACCGGGCAGCGCCGACAGCAGCTCCGCCGCCGTGGCCCGCACATTGCGGCTCCGGTCGGACAGCGCCTGTTCGAGGAACGGTTCGTCGGCGCCGGAGAGTTCCGTCCGCAGCGAGTCGAGGAACATCAGCCGGTCCTCGGCCCGCTCGGTCTGCCAGGTCGCGGCGAGCAACTCCCGCGCGGCGGCCGGTCCGCGCGCCCGTATCGCGGACAGCAGGGCGACGCGCTCGGCGAACAGCCCCTCCTGCCACAGCCGCCGCACCCGCTCGCCGTCGTCCAGGTCCGGCAGCGAGGCCCCGCCGCCCGGAGTCGACCGCAGGGCGAACCGCCAGTCCGGATTCAGCCGGGCCAGCCACAGCGCCCGCTTCCCCGCGAACGTCAGTGCCGCCGGGCGCAGATCCGTACGCCCCCGGGCCGCGTCCAGCAGCGCGGGCAGCGCCTGCGGGGGTGCCGCGTACCCGCGCGTGTTCGCTGCCGCGAGCCATTGGGGGAGCAGCTCCATCAGGTCGGGTGTTGTGCCTCGGCGGCTGCCGCCGGCCCCGCCGGGGCGGTCGTCCAGGAGCTGGGCGAGTCTGCGGGCGGCGGCCGTGGGGAGCGCGGGGCGAGGGTCCTCGGGCGCGGGCTCCGGCCGCCGAGCCGCCCGCGCGGGACGCAGCCCGGCCCGCCGCCGTACGGTCTCCAGGGCCGCCGCGTCCAGCAGCGCGGCCGGTGCGTCGCGTCCGGGCGGGACACCGGGTGGGATCCGGCGCTCGGTGCCGAGCAGGGCGGCGGTGACGAGGTCTTCCCAGGAGGGAGGAGGGGCGGGCGCGATCGCCGCGCCGGGTGACGTGGGCGGGTCGGGGGCGGCGCTCGGTGACGGGGGTGTGCTGGCCGGGGTGGAGGGCCGGTTCATGTGGGTCCTTTCCGGTCCGGGGGGGCTGGTGTGGGTGGTGGGTTGGGGATGGGGCCGGGTGGTGGTCCGGGATGTGGTGCGGGTGGGGTCCTGGGGTTGTGTCCGGGTGGTGCTCAAGGGTCTGGCGCGGGTAGTGCGCCTGAGGTCCGGCGTGGGTGGTGTGTCGGGGGCGGGTTCGGTCGGTGTGCCCGGGGTCCGGTGCGAGGGATGCGCCCAGGGTCCTGAGCGAGGGGTGCGCCTGAGGTCCGGTGCGGGTGGTGCTTCGTGGTCGGGTGCGGGTGGTGTGCCCGGGGTCCGGTGCGAGGGGTGTGTCTGGGGTCCTGAGGGAGGGGTGCGCCTGGGGTTCGGTGCGGGTGGGGGGTTCTAGGTGAGGGGTATGGCTTCGCCCGGGCCCTCCGGCCAGGCCGTCAGGGGGGTGAAGCCCTGGTGGCCGCATTCGCCGAAGACCTTGACGGGGGCGCCGCCGGACAGGGCGACCAGGCGCCACAGGCCGGGGCGGTTCCGGGCGGGCGGGGTGAGTGGCAGGGCCGTGTCCCCTTCGGCGTCGGCCAGTTGCCAGGAGTCGCCGTCCGGTGTCGGTACGACCCGGTCCAGGGTCACCGGGACCGACTCCAGCCAGGGATCGTGCCGCAGGGCGTCGCCGTAGCGGGCGGCGGCCTGGGACGTCGTACCGCCCGGGGGGCGTACGGCGGTGGGGGACGGGGGCGTGAACTGCTCGCCCAGCGCGGCCCGTAGCCGGTGGGCGCCGGGGTAGGCGGACAGTTCGGCGTCCAGGGTGAGGCCGATCGGCAGGGCGATCTCCGGGGAGCGGCCGGCCGCGCCGTACGACAGGATCAGCGCCGTGCGGTCCGAGTCGGTGCCGTACAGCCAGATGCGGCGGGTCGTCAGCTTCGGGTCGGCCGTGTCGTACTGGGCGAGGACCAGCCAGTGGTCGCGTATCGGTGGTCCGTCCGCCGAGGCGGGCAGGCCGATCCGTGAACGGACCGTCGCCGTCAGGTCGTCCGGGAGCAGCTCGCGGTGCAGCCAGCCCCGGTCGAGGAGGTGCAGCAGCGCGCACTCCTCCAGCAGCCGCACGGGCCAGCCGGGCCCCGACGCCGGTATCGACCCCAACTCCCTCGCTCTCGCCGCGAGTCCGGGAGCCTGGGCGTCGACCATGCGGGCGGCCGTCTCCTCCCACAGCCCGTACCCCGCGCCCTCCGCCGTGGCCAGGCCGCCGCGCAGCAGATCGGCGAGGCGCTGCTCCAGCTCGGTCACGCCCCCCGTGATCCGCTCCGCCCGGCGCTCCGCCCGGCGCCGCGCCGCCCCGGGGTCAGCGGTGGCGCCGCCCGGCGCGGCCCGCTCCCCCTCGGCGCGCTCCCTTCTCCCCTCTGTCCACCGCGCCGCCCAGTCCGGCGCCGGGCCGACCGGCACCACGGCGTCCGCGCCCGCCCAGAGCAGGAGCAGCCCCAGCGCGTGCTTGCACGGAAACTTCCGGCTCGGGCAACTGCACCGGTACGCGGGCCCGCCGCCGTCCGTGATGTCCGCGAGATCGACAACCGTCCGGTACGGCGTGCCGCCGCTGCCCTTGCACTGCCCCCACACCGTCCCCTCCTCCGAACTGCCCGCCCCGGACCACGGACCGGCCGTGCCGAGCTTGCTCCCCGCTTTGCGTGACGCCGCGTCAGGTGCCAGTGCCAGCACCTGGTCCGCGGTCCAGCGCACCCCCTGCTCAGTCATGACATCGAAGGTAGATCCCCCCACTGACAATCGGCCCGGCGAGCACGTTTTCGCAGGTCGGAGCGATTGTCAGTGGGGTGGTGCATGGTGGAGTCAGATCCGAACCGGCCGAGCTGGAGGGGGCCTCAGCCATGTCCGTGTCCGTCGAAGAGAAATCCGTCGAGAAGAAGTCCGTCGAAGAGAAGTCCGTCGAAGAGAAGGCCGCCGATCCGGGTGACCCGGCGGGAGCCGAGCCGCTGCGCCCGCACGCCGAGGACGTCTTCGCGGGGGAACTCGCGGCGCTGGCCGCGCAGGACGACCGGCCGCGCCCGGCCCGCTGGCGGCTGTCGCCCTGGGCGGTGGCGACCTATCTGCTCGGCGGCACCCTGTCCGACGGCACGGAGATCACCCCGAAGTACGTGGGTCCGCGCCGGATCGTCGAGGTCGCCGTCAGCACCCTGGCCACCGACCGGGCCCTGCTGCTGCTCGGCGTGCCCGGCACGGCGAAGACGTGGGTGTCCGAGCATCTGGCCGCCGCGGTCAGCGGTGACTCGACCCTGCTGGTGCAGGGCACGGCGGGCACACCGGAGGAGGCGATCCGGTACGGGTGGAACTACGCGCAGTTGCTCGCCCACGGCCCCAGCCATGACGCCCTGGTGCCCAGCCCGGTCATGCGGGCCATGGCCCGGGGGATGACGGCCAGGGTGGAGGAGCTGACCCGGATCCCGGCCGACGTACAGGACTCGCTGATCACGATCCTGTCCGAGAAGACCCTGCCGATACCCGAGCTGGGATCGGAGGTCCAGGCCGTGCGCGGCTTCAACCTCATCGCCACGGCCAACGACCGCGACCGCGGGGTCAACGACCTGTCCAGCGCCCTGCGCCGCCGCTTCAACACGGTGGTGCTGCCGCTGCCGGAGAGCGTCGACGTCGAGGTCGACATCGTCTCCCGGCGTGTGGACCAGATCGGCCGCTCGCTGGACCTGCCCGCCGTGCCCGACGGCGTCGACGAGATCCGCCGCGTCGTGACCGTCTTCCGCGAACTGCGCGACGGGGTCACCGCCGACGGCCGTACGAAGGTGAAGTCGCCCAGCGGCACGCTGTCCACCGCCGAGGCCATCTCCGTGGTGACCAGCGGTCTCGCCCTCGCCGCCCACTTCGGTGACGGGGTGCTGCGGGCCGGTGATGTGGCGGCGGGCATCCTCGGCGCCGTCGTGCGGGACCCGGCCGCCGACCGGGTGGTCTGGCAGGAGTACCTGGAGGCGGTCGTCCGCGAACGCGACGGCTGGACGGACTTCTACCGGGCGTGCCGGGAGGTGAGCGCGTGAACTGGCAGCTGAGCAGCGGCCCGAGGAGTGACGAGGTGAGCGACGAGGTGAGTGGCGCGGTGAGCGACGAGGAGAAGGATCTGGGGTGGCCGTTCGTCGGCCGGGGCGCGGGAGACCGGGATCGGCGTCGGGGGGCGGGATGCGGACCGCGCGGGGGACGCGATGACGGTCGCTGAAGGGGACGGGGGCGGGGGAGCGCCGCGCGCATCCGGTGGCGAGCCGCTGTTGCTGGGGGTGCGGCATCACGGGCCGGGGTCCGCGCGGGCGGCGCGGGCGGCGCTGGACGCGGCGCGGCCCCGGGTGGTGCTGATCGAGGGGCCGCCCGAGGCGGACGGGCTGATCCCGCTGGCCGGTGACGCCGGTATGCGCCCGCCGGTCGCGCTGCTCGCCCATGCGGTGGACGAGCCCGGCCGGTCGGCGTTCTGGCCGCTCGCCGAGTTCTCCCCGGAGTGGATCGCGCTGCGCTGGGCCGTCGAGCGCGGGGTACCGGCCCGCTTCATCGACCTTCCGGCGACGCACACGCTGGCGTGGGAGAGGGACGGGGAGGCGGGGGCGCCCGATGCCGGTGAGGCCGGCGGGGGCGACGGTCCCGGGGAGGGGGCGCGGGACGTCCGTATCGATCCGCTGGCCGTGCTGGCCGCCGCCGGTGGCTATGACGATCCCGAGCGGTGGTGGGAGGACGTCGTCGAGCATCGGGGGGTCGGCGGGGACGTCTTCGCGCCGTTCGGGGTGGTCGAGGAGGCGATGGGGGCGCTGCGGGAGGCGTACGGGAGCGGCGGGCACGAGCGGGATCTCGTACGGGAGGCGTACATGCGGCTCCAGGTGCGGGCGGCCCGGCGGGAGTTCGGGGACGGCGTGGCCGTGGTGTGCGGGGCGTGGCATGTTCCGGCGCTGCGGGAGCGGACGGCCGTGGCGGCGGACCGGGCGCTGGTGAAGGGGTTGCCCAAGGTCAAGGCGGACATGACGTGGGTGCCATGGACGTACCGGCGGCTGGCGCGGGCCGGGGGATACGGGGCGGGTATCGACTCGCCGGGCTGGTACGGGCATCTGTTCGCGGTGCCGGACCGGCCGGTCGAGCGGTGGATGGCCAAGGTGGCGGGGCTGCTGCGGGCCGAGGACCGCGTGGTGTCGTCCGCCCATGTCATCGAGGCGGTGCGGTTGGCGGAGACGCTGGCGGTGATGCGGGGGCGTCCGCTGCCGGGGCTCGGTGAGACGACCGACGCGGTGCGGGCGGTGATGTGCGAGGGCTCGGACGTGCCGCTGGCGCTGGTGCGGGACCGGCTGGTGGTCGGGGATGTGCTGGGGGAGGTGCCGTCGGCGGCTCCGGCGGTGCCGTTGCAGCGGGACCTGGACCGGGCGCAGCGCAGACTGCGGATGAAACCGGAGGCACGGGAGCGGGAGCTGGAGCTGGACCTGCGCAAGGAGACCGACGCCGGGCGCGGCAGGCTGCTGCATCGGCTGCGGCTGCTGGGCGTGGAGTGGGGGGAGCCGGCGGTGTCGCGGGGGAGCACCGGCACTTTCCGGGAGACCTGGCGGCTGCGCTGGGAGCCGGAGTTGGCGGTGCGGGTCGCGGAGGCGGGGGTGTGGGGCACGACCGTGCTCGGCGCGGCGACCGCCAAGGCGGCGGCGGACGCGGTGGCGGCGCCGGGTCTGGCCGAGGTGACGGCGCTGGCGGAACGGTGTCTGCTGGCGGAGCTGCCCGACGCGCTCCCGGCGGTGATGCGGATCCTGGCCGACCGCGCGGCCCTCGACGCGGACGTCGGGCACCTCGCCCAGGCGCTGCCCGCGCTGGTCCGGTCCCTGCGGTACGGGGATGTGCGGGGCACGGACACCGGGGCGCTCGCCGAGGTCGCCGCCGGGCTCGCCGAGCGGATCTTCGTCGGTTTGCCCCCGGCCTGCGCCGGGCTCGACCGGGACGCGGCCGACGAGATGCGGCGCCATGTGGACGCGGTGCATGGGGCCGTGGGGCTGCTTGCCGAGGGGGCGACGGGAGAGGGGTCGGGGAGAGCCGCCGGTGCCGGTGCCGGTGCCGGTGCGGGTGCGGGCGGGTTGCCAGCGCGGTGGCGGGAGGTGCTCGGGGTGCTGGCGGGGCGGGACACCGTACCGGGGGTGATCCGGGGGCGGGCGGCGCGTCTGCTGCTGGACGCCGGGAGGCTGGACCAGGACGGGGCGGCGCGGCTGATGGGGCTGGCGCTGTCGCCGGGGACGCGCCCGGGGGACGCGGCGGCGTGGATCGAGGGATTCGTCGGGGGCGGCTCCGGGGGCGGGATGCTGCTGGTGCACGACGAGCGGCTGCTCGGGCTGGTGGACGCCTGGCTGACGGGGGTGTCGGCGGAGGCGTTCACGGATGTGCTGCCGCTGCTGCGCCGTACGTTCGCCGAGTACGAGGCCGGGGTGCGGCGGACCCTCGGTGAACTGGTGCGCCGGGGGCCGGGGCAGCGGGCGGCGGCCGTCGGGGCGGGGGCCGGGATACCCGGATTCGGTGACGGGCTCGACACGGGACGGGCGGACGCGGTGGTGCCGGTGGTGCGGTTGTTGCTGGGGGTGGGGGCGTGACGGACGGGGGCGTGATGGGCGGCGGTGCGGGAGCCGACGCCGGGGCTAGGTCGGTGGCCGGGGCCGCTTCCGGGCTTGCGACCCGAGCCGCGGCTGGGTCCGGCGCCGGGGTTGGGTCGGCGGCCGGGGCGGGGGCGGGAGCCGAGGTTGGGTCCGTGGCTGGGGTGGAGGCTGGAGTTGGGGCGGCGTCCGGGGCTGGATCTGGAGGCGGGGTTGGGTCCGTGGCCGAGGCCGAGGCCGCGTCCGGGTCTGGGCCTGGGGCTGGGTCTATGACTCCAGCCGGGGCTGGGTCCGGGGGCGAGGTTGGGCCCGGAGCCGGGGCGGGAGCCGGGGTCGGGGTCGCTGCCGGGCCCGGGTCTGCGGCCAGAGCCGGGGCCAGAGCCGGGGCTGGGGCTGGGGCTGGGGCTGGGGCTGGGGCTGGGGTCCCTTCCGGGGCCGGGTCTGCGGCCAGAACTGGGGCTGGGGTTGGGGCTGGGCCCGGGGCCGGGGTTGGGGCTGCGGACCTGGCGGGGCCCGGGGCCGGTGGGGGGCTCGGTGTCGTGGAGGAGCGGTTGCGGCGGTGGCGGTTGGTGTTGGGGGGTGGGGAGGGCATGGATGGGACGGGGTATGGGTTGGCCGGGCGGGATGCCGGGATGGACGGGGCTCTTTCCGCGCTCTATGGGAAGAAGGGGCGGTCGGGGAAGGAGCGGTCGGCGGGGCTGGGGGCTTCGGCGCCGGCCGTGGCGCGGTGGCTCGGGGATATTCGGACGTATTTTCCGGCGTCCGTGGTGCAGGTGATGCAGCGGGACGCGATCGACCGGCTCGGGCTGTCGACGCTGCTGCTGGAGCCGGAGATGCTCCAGGCGGTGGAGGCGGACGTGCACCTGGTGGGCACGCTGCTGTCGCTGAACAAGGCGATGCCGGAGACGACGAAGGAGACCGCGCGGGCGGTGGTGCGCAAGGTCGTCGACGATCTGGAGAA
Source organism: Streptomyces sp. NPDC056734 (assembly GCF_042790455.1). Taxonomy (NCBI): domain Bacteria; kingdom Bacillati; phylum Actinomycetota; class Actinomycetes; order Kitasatosporales; family Streptomycetaceae; genus Streptomyces; species Streptomyces sp. NPDC056734. The sequence goes on along the minus strand of NZ_JBHTZD010000008.1, from coordinate 314,024 downwards.
GCGGCTGGCCACGCGGACCCGGGCCACGCTCACCGGGGCGCTCGACCGTAGCGCCCGCGTCAGCCGCCCACGCCACCGGGACATCGACTGGAACCGCACGATCGCGGCCAACCTCAAGCACTACCTCCCGGAGCGGCGGACGGTCGTACCCGAGCGGCTCGTGGGGTACGGGCGGGCCTCGCGGGCGATGAAGAAGGAGGTCGTGCTCTGTATCGACCAGTCGGGGTCGATGGCGGCGTCGGTGGTGTACGCGTCGGTGTTCGGGGCGGTGCTGGCGTCGATGCGGTCGATCGGTACGCGGCTGGTGGTGTTCGACACGGCGGTGGTGGATCTGACGGATCAGCTCGACGATCCGGTGGACGTGCTGTTCGGTACGCAGCTCGGGGGCGGTACGGACATCAACCGGGCGCTGGCGTACTGCCAGTCGCGGATCACCCGGCCCGCGGACACCGTGGTCGTGCTGATCAGCGACCTCTATGAAGGGGGCATCCGCGACGAGATGCTCAAGCGGGTGGCGGCGATGAAGGCGTCGGGGGTGCAGTTCGTGGCGCTGCTCGCGCTGTCGGACGAGGGGGCGCCCGCGTACGACCGGGAGCACGCGGCGGGGCTGGCGGCGCTGGGCGTGCCGGCGTTCGCGTGTACGCCGGACCTGTTCCCGGACGTCATGGCGGCGGCGATCGAGAAACGGCCGCTTCCGGTACCGGACGGGAGGTGATGCGGCCGAGTGTGCGATACGGCCGGGTGCGCAATGACGCCGGGTGCGGGATGTGGCCGAGTGGGGAGGTGACTGAATGCGGTATGTGGGCTAATGGGGGATAGATGCGAATAGTGCCTAGTGGCACTCCGTGCCGCGATATGCGGCATCATGTGACGGGTATCACCGCTCATGTGTGACTCTCGATTTAGGGGCCTCCGGTAAGCAGCGATAACCTGCGAGACGGACATGCCGCGCGCTCGGACACCGTGTGCGCTTCCCCTGTGACCCATGCGGACGTCACGTTGCCCTTCGCGGCACGCCCACGCATCCAACGAACCGCGAGATCACTGATAGGGACGGAAGCGCGTGGACCTGTTCGAGTACCAGGCGAGGGACCTCTTCGCCAAGCACGATGTACCGGTGCTGGCCGGTGAAGTCATCGACACGCCTGAGGCGGCGCGCGGGATCACCGAGCGGCTGGGCGGCAAGTCCGTCGTCAAGGCCCAGGTGAAGGTCGGTGGCCGCGGGAAGGCCGGCGGCGTCAAGCTGGCCGCGACCGCGGACGAGGCCGTCGCCCGTGCGACGGACATCCTCGGCATGGACATCAAGGGCCACACGGTCCACAAGGTGATGATCGCCGAGACCGCGCCGGAGATCGCCGAGGAGTACTACGTCTCCTTCCTCCTGGACCGCGCCAACCGCACCTTCCTCTCCATCGCCTCCGTCGAGGGCGGCATGGACATCGAGGAGGTGGCCGCCAACCGTCCGGAGGCCGTCGCGAAGACCGCGATCGACGCCATCGACGGGGTGACGCCCGAGAAGGCGCGCGAGATCGTCGAGGCCGCGAAGTTCCCGGCCGAGGTCGCGGACAAGGTCGCCGATGTCCTGGTCAAGCTGTGGGACGTGTTCATCAAGGAGGACGCCCTCCTGGTCGAGGTGAACCCGCTGGCCAAGGTCGCCTCCGGCGCTGTGCTCGCGCTCGACGGCAAGGTGTCGCTGGACGACAACGCGGAGTTCCGGCACCCGGACTTCGAGGAGTTCCACGACAAGGCCGCGGCCAACCCGCTGGAGGCCGCCGCCAAGGAGAAGAACCTCAACTACGTCAAGCTGGACGGCGAGGTCGGCATCATCGGCAACGGTGCCGGGCTGGTCATGTCCACCCTGGACGTCGTCGCGTACGCCGGTGAGAACCACGGCAATGTGAAGCCGGCGAACTTCCTGGACATCGGTGGCGGCGCCTCCGCGCAGGTGATGGCCAACGGTCTGGAGATCATCCTCGGGGACCCGGACGTCAAGTCCGTCTTCGTCAATGTCTTCGGTGGCATCACCGCGTGCGACGAGGTCGCCAACGGCATCGTCCAGGCGCTTCAGCTGCTCGCGGACCGCGGTGACGCCGTCACCAAGCCGCTGGTCGTCCGTCTCGACGGCAACAACGCCGAACTGGGTCGCAAGATCCTCACCGACGCCAACCACCCGCTGGTGCAGCGCGTCGACACCATGGACGGCGCGGCCGACCGGGCCGCCGAGCTGGCCCACGCCGCTAAGTAAGCACTCAGGACGAGGACACAACACACCATGGCTATCTGGCTCAACAAGGACAGCAAGGTCATCGTCCAGGGCATGACCGGCGCCACGGGCATGAAGCACACCAAGCTCATGCTCGGCGACGGCACCAGCGTCGTGGGCGGGGTGAACCCGCGCAAGGCGGGGCAGACCGTGGACTTCGACGGCACCGAGGTACCCGTGTTCGGGACCGTCAAGGAGGCCATCGAGAAGACCGGTGCGAATGTCTCCGTGATCTTCGTGCCGGAGAAGTTCACCAAGGACGCGGTGGTCGAGGCGATCGACGCCGAGATTCCGCTGGCCGTCGTGATCACCGAGGGCATCGCCGTGCACGACTCGGCGTCCTTCTGGGCGTATGCCGGGAAGAAGGGCAACAAGACGCGGATCATCGGTCCGAACTGTCCCGGGATCATCACCGTCGGTCAGTCGAACGTCGGGATCATCCCGGGTGACATCACCAAGCCGGGGCGGATCGGGCTGGTGTCGAAGTCGGGCACGCTGACGTACCAGATGCTGTACGAGCTGCGGGACATCGGGTTCTCGACGGCCGTCGGTATCGGCGGGGACCCGATCATCGGGACCACGCACATCGATGCGCTGGCGGCGTTCCAGGATGACCCCGACACCGATCTGATCGTGATGATCGGTGAGATCGGGGGGGACGCGGAGGAGCGGGCGGCCGCGTTCATCAAGGACAACGTGACGAAGCCGGTCGTCGGGTATGTCGCCGGGTTCACCGCGCCCGAGGGCAAGACGATGGGGCATGCGGGGGCGATCGTGTCCGGGTCGTCGGGGACGGCGCAGGCCAAGAAGGAGGCGCTGGAGGCCGCCGGGGTGAAGGTGGGCAAGACGCCTACCGAGACGGCGCGGCTCGCGCGCGAGGTTTTGGCCGGCTGAGGTCTGTTCGGCTGAGCGTCCGTAGGCCCGTCCCCGGCGTGGGGGTGGGCCTATCGGCGTTTTCGCTGGCGGCGCGCTTGTGTGTTTCGGGGGGATTGGGGGTGCGATGGCCGTGGCCCGGCGGTGGGCTGGTTGCGCAGTTCCCCGCGCCCCTGAGGGGTTGGGGGCGGCCCGCGTTTGCAACTGGCGTCGCTGCCGCCGAGGCAAGCGCAGTTCCCCGCGCCCCTAAGGGGTTGGGGGCGGCCCGCGTTTGCCGCTGGCGTCGCTGCCGCCGAGGCAGGGCTCACTCCAGCCTTGGGATCAGGCGTTCCGGGCCTGTGGCTGATTCGGTTCTCAGTTTTTCTCTTAGGGCTAGTTGCTCCGCTGACAGCGGGCCCGGGGCCGGTTTGGGGGGGACTCCTCTGACTGTTTGGCCGGGGGGGATGGGGGGCTCGTACTGGGTGGGGGCCGTTCGGACGGTCAGGGCTGTCGCGCCGATCAGGGCTGCTGTGAAGGCGATGGCGGCGCGGGTCCAGAAGCGGGCGCGGCGTTCGCCGGCCAGGCGGACCGGCTTGGGCTGGGCGGCGCGGAGCCGTTCCGTGGAGGCGAGCCGGGCCAGCCGGTCGTGCAGGACGGACGGGTCGGCCAGGTCGGGCAGCCACCCGGCGACCGTCTCGCGGGCGTGCATCAGACGGGTCGCCGCCGCCGGAGTGCTCGCCTCCGTCTCCGCCGCCGTGTCCGCCAGGTCCAGCCCCACCCCGTCGTAGAGGAGGAGCGTGCGGCGGTGTGGTGCGGGGAGCGCGAGGAGCGAGCCGAGCAGGGCGCGGTCCGCCGGGTCCGCCGGAGGGGCCTCCGGGTGGCGGTATCGCGGGCGGTAGCGGTGCCAGGGGGCGAGCGCGTACTCGTACGCCGCCGCGCGGACCCAGCCCGCCGGGTCCCGGTCCACCGCGACCTCGGGCCAGCGCTGCCACGCCAGTTGGAACGACCGTTCCACCGACTCCCGCGCCAGCTCCCGCCGCCCGCAGAGCAGATATGTCTGCCGTACGAGGGCGGGCGCGCAGAAGGTGTACAGCGCGTCGAACGCCTGACCGGGGGTCAGTGACCCGGTCTCCTCCGGCGCACCGGCGGACACCGGTTCCGCGACCGCTGTCACCCCCCGCGCGACCCCCGGCATCGGCTGCTTCTGGTGTACGGGCATGGCCAATGGCTCCTGACGTGCGGTCACCTCGATGTCCGGGGCGGCGATGTCCCGGACCGGCTTCTCCTGCGCCGCCGCCTTCTTCGGCCGCGCGGCTTTCCTCGGCGGCGCCGGTTCCACCGGCCCGGCCGTCCCCTCCGCCTCCCAGGCGGCCTCCTCCGTCTCCCCGGCCGCCCCCTCCGCCAGCCGCGCCAGCACCTTCGCGTACGTCTCGCGCTTGCGTCCGCGCGGCGTCGTACGCCCGTTCTCCCAGGCACGTACCGTCTCGCGGGTGACACCGACCTGGGTGGCGAGCTGAGCCTGTGTCAGTGAGGCGGCCTCGCGCAGCCGTCGGCACTCCTTGGGCGGCGGGAGCGGAGTGACAGGGCTCCGTGTCACAGGGCGCCCCTTCGCTCGATAAAGTACATAAGCATATATTGGGCGACACTTCGGAACTTCGCCTGTTACGGCGGGAAAGCGTGTGTCGTTGGGAGCATGGCGCACGTGATCCCGATGACCGATCGCCCGACCGATCGCCCGACAGGTCGCCCACCATCGCGCCTGCCCCATCTGCTGCCCCATCTGCTGCCCCACCTGCCGCCGCCCCTCACCCGGCAACTGGCCCGGCTGCGCGGGCGCTCACCCGGCCTCGTGTCGGGCATGCTGGGCGGCGCGGTCGCGGCCGGGCTGGGGCTCGGCTCGTTCGCCGTCCTGGTGATGATGCTGTGGATCAGCTCGCCCTACCCCGACAGCGGCCCCGGCGGCGCCCTGCATGTCGCCGCCGCGCTCTGGCTGCTCGCGCACGGCGCCGAACTGGTCCGCGCCGACACCCTCTCCGGTGCCGCCGCCCCCGTCGGCCTCACCCCGCTGCTGCTCCTCGCCCTCCCCCTCTTCCTCCTGCACCGCGCCGGCCGGGACGCCGTCGACCGCGCCGCCGAGGGCCACACCCCGTCGTCCGCGCGTACGGCGTGGGCGGGCGTCGTCCTCGGATATCTCGCCGTCGGCGCGGCGGCCGCCCTCTACGCCACCGGCGGTGACCTGCGCCCCTCCTGGCCCTGGGCCGTCGGCTGCGTCCCGCTGGTCGCGGTGGTGGCGGCCGGTGCCGGGGTCTGGACGGCGTACGGGCGCCCCCACGAGCCGTTCCTCGGGCTGCTGGTCAGGCTGCCGCGCCGACTGCGCCGCCCGCTGATGCCGCCCGTCGCCCGGGACCGCTACGGCGAGGCGGTGCGCGGGGCGGCAGCCGGTACGGCGGTGCTGGTCGGCGGCGGTTCCCTGCTGGCCGCGGCCGCACTGCTCGCCCACGCGCCGACCGCCGTCGCCACCTTCGGGCAGCTGACGGAGGGCTGGTCGGGACGGTTCGCGGTCTTCCTGCTCTGTCTGGCGCTGGTCCCCAACGCCGCGATCTGGGGCGCCGCCTACGCCCTGGGCCCCGGCTTCACCCTCGGCGTCGGCCACGCCACCGGCCCCCTCGCCTCCGCCCCGGGCCCGCTCCTGCCGCCCTTCCCGCTGCTGTCCGCCGTACCCTCCACCGGCCCCGGCACCCCCCTGACCTGGGCGACCGCGGCGATCCCGGTGGCGGCCGGACTGACCCTCGGCTGGTTCATGGCCACCGCGGCGGTACGCCCCCCAGCCCCCCTCCCGGACCCGGCGACGGCCCCCCACCCCGCGAACGACTACGCCCCGCCCCCCTGGTCGGCCCGCCGCACCCTCGCCTTCACCTTCCTCGCCGCCCTGCTGTGCGCCGCCGCCCTCGCCCTCCTCGGCGCCCTCTCCGGCGGCCCCCTCGGCGTGTCCGCCCTGGCCCGCTTCGGCCCGGTGTGGTGGCAGACCGGCGCGGCGGCCCTGGCCTGGACAGCCCTGCTGGGCCTCCCGACCGCCCTGGTCGTACGAGGCTGGCGGCTCCGGACGCAGCGCCGCGCCCG
>NZ_JBHTZD010000008.1:140612-307691 GCF_042790455.1 Streptomyces sp. NPDC056734 | reverse complement strand
CCTCCCGACCGCCCTGGTCGTACGAGGCTGGCGGCTCCGGACGCAGCGCCGCGCCCTCGGACACACCGAGGGCGCGGGAACCGGCGTCGGCTAACCCTGCCCCAGCACGTCCCGCAACTGCTCCGGCAGCAGCTGGTCACAGGACTGCCGCTGCTCATTGGTGAGGGCGTCGCTGCGGCACGTGTAGTAGTCGCTGTACACCAGCTGAGCCACGAAGGTGGCGCCGACCAGGACGATCGCCAGGGACGCCGCCACGATGCCGCTCACCGCCGCCGTGGTCTGCGGCCGTCCGCCGGTCGGCTGCTTCGGGGCCGGAGTGTCCGGGTCCGGCGTACGCGGCTTGGTGTTCAGCGCGCTGATGCCCCAGTACAGGGCGAGCGCGCCGAGCATCAGCGCCACGTACGGCCAGGCGAAGAGGGCGAAGAAGAAGGCCCACATGCCGCCGAGCAGTGCGTACCGCGCACGGCGCTGGGCGGGGTCGGTCGGGTCCCAGCGTGGAGTGGGGCCGCCGCCGGGGCCGGTGGGGCCGTCGGGCCTGCCGCCGGGGCGATCGCCGAAGCCGCCCCCCGAGGAGCGGCCGGGCTGCTGGTCGCTCCACCCACTGCCCCAGACCGGACCACCACCCCCCTCCCCACCACGCGAACCGTCATCCGGAGAACCGGAAGAACCGGAAGAACCGGAGGAGCCAGAGGAACCGGAGGAGCCGTTCCCATTACCGGGCGGGCCCGCGGCGCCGTCCGGGCGGCGTGGCTGCCAGGGGCGGTCGGGGCTCCCCTCCGGCGGCGGCGCGAAGGGATTGTCCTCCTGCCCGGAACCGCCAGGGTTCCCGGAGTGCCCGGAACCGGTCCGCCCGGACGAGGCGTCCGGCGCCGACGAGGGGCGGTCCCGCAGCAGCACACCGCTGCGCCGCCCTCCCCGCTCCGGCAGCGGGGTCGGCATGAGGGGTCTCAGGCTGCGGTCCGGCATCAAGTGAGCGTCATCCCTTGGTGGTTGAAACCTTGCGGTTGCGGCTCGGTGGGTACGGCTGGCGGTCGGTGACCGGGCCATCACCTAATGAAACGCTTCGCTCGCCACGCACGTTCCCGACCCGGCTCCCCCAGACGCTACCTTCCGGCCACGCCCCCGTCCCGTGGGGGCTGTCCGGTGTGCCGGTATCGTTGCTGACGGTCGGCCGCTTCGTAGGCTTCCCCGTATCCGAGGGCGCGAAGCATTCGTACGAACGCACAAACGCGAACGCATAGACGCGAACGCACAAACACCTGGCCGGCCCTCATAGGACCAGGACCAGGACATCTAGGACCAGGACCAGGACATCGACGTACCTCCAGAAAGGGCCGAGCCGTGGCCGAGCGTGTCAAGCGCCTTGTCGTGCTGGTCTCCGGATCCGGCACCAACCTTCAGGCGCTGCTCGACGCCATCGCCGAGACCGGCGTCACGCGCTACGGCGCCGAGATCGTGGCCGTCGGCGCGGACCGTACCGGCGTCGAGGGGCTGGCGCGTGCCGAGCGGGCCGGGCTGCCGACCTTCGTGCGCAGGGTGAAGGACTACGCGACCCGCGAGGAGTGGGACGCCGCCCTCGCCGAGGCGGTCGCCGCCCACGAACCCGACCTCGTGGTGTCCGCCGGTTTCATGAAGATCGTCGGCAAGGAGTTCCTGGCCCGCTTCGGCGGGCGGCTGGTGAACACGCACCCGGCCCTGCTGCCCAGTTTTCCCGGCGCCCACGGCGTCCGTGACGCGCTCGCGTACGGCGCCAGGGTCACCGGCTGCACCGTCCACTTCGTCGACGACGGCGTCGACACCGGCCCGATCATCGCCCAGGGCGTGGTCGAGATCCGGGACGAGGACGACGAGAGCGCGCTGCACGAGCGCATCAAGGAAGTCGAGCGAAGGCTGCTCGTCGATGTCGTGGGGCGGCTCGCCCGCAACGGCTATCGCATCGAGGGACGAAAGGTAGTTATCCAGTGACCGCCGAGAGCAACGGCAAGCGGGCCATCCGCCGCGCCCTGGTCAGCGTGTACGACAAGACCGGCCTGGAAGAGCTGGCCCAGGGGCTGCACGCCGCCGGGGTCCAGCTCGTGTCGACCGGTTCCACGGCCGCGAAGATCGCCGCGACCGGCGTCCCCGTCACCAAGGTCGAGGAGCTGACCGGCTTCCCCGAGTGCCTGGACGGCCGGGTCAAGACCCTGCACCCCAAGGTGCACGCGGGCATCCTCGCCGACCTGCGCCTCGCCACCCACCGCGAGCAGCTCACCGAGCTGGGCGTGGAGCCCTTCGACCTGGTCGTCGTGAACCTCTACCCGTTCCGCGAGACGGTCGCCTCCGGCGCGTCCCCCGACGAATGCGTCGAGCAGATCGACATCGGCGGCCCCTCCATGGTTCGCGCCGCCGCCAAGAACCACCCCTCCGTCGCCGTCGTCACCAGCCCCGCCCGCTACGCGGACGTCCTCGCCGCCGTCGGCTCGGGCGGCTTCGACCTGCGCACCCGCAAGCGGCTGGCCGCCGAGGCGTTCCAGCACACGGCCGCCTACGACGTGGCCGTGGCGAGCTGGTTCGCCAGCGAGTACGCGCCCGTCGACGACTCCCCGTTCCCCGACTTCCTCGGCGCCACCTGGGAGCGCGAGAACACGCTGCGCTACGGCGAGAACCCGCACCAGCCCGCCGCCCTGTACGTCGACCCGGCGGGCGGCGGCCTCGCCCGCGCGGAGCAGCTCCACGGCAAGGAGATGTCGTACAACAACTACACGGACACGGACGCCGCCCGCCGGGCCGCCTACGACCACGACGAGCCCTGCGTCGCGATCATCAAGCACGCCAACCCGTGCGGGATCGCGATCGGCGCGGATGTCGCCGAGGCGCACCGCAAGGCGCACGCCTGTGACCCGCTGTCCGCGTTCGGCGGCGTGATCGCCGTCAACCGGCCGGTCAGCAAGGAGATGGCCGAGCAGGTCGCGGAGATCTTCACCGAGGTCATCGTGGCGCCCGGTTACGAGGACGGCGCGCTGGAGGCCCTCTCCCGCAAGAAGAACATCCGGGTCCTCACCGCGCCCGGCGCCCCCGCCAACCCCGTCGAGGTCAAGGCCATCGACGGCGGCGCGCTGCTCCAGGTCACCGACCGCCTCCAGGCCGACGGCGACGACCCGGCGCACTGGACCCTGGCCACCGGCGAGGCCCTGACCCCCGCCGAGCTGCGCGAACTCGCCTTCGCCTGGAAGGCGTGCCGCGCGGTCAAGTCCAACGCCATCCTCCTTGCCAAGGACGGTGCCTCCGTCGGCGTCGGCATGGGCCAGGTCAACCGGGTCGACTCCGCGAAGCTCGCCGTCGAGCGCGCGGGCGCCGACCGCGCGCAGGGGGCGTACGCCGCCTCCGACGCGTTCTTCCCCTTCCCGGACGGCCTGGAGATCCTGACCGACGCCGGGGTCAAGGCCGTGGTCCAGCCGGGCGGTTCGGTCCGGGACGAGCAGGTCGTGGAGGCGGCGAAGAAGGCCGGCGTGACGATGTACTTCACGGGGACCCGGCACTTCTTCCACTGACCGCCGCTCTCTCAGGAAACCTCAGGGAGTGTCGGGCGGTTCGTCGGCGGCCAGTTCGCACCAGACCGTCTTGCCGTCCGTCTCCCCGACCATGCCCCACCGCTCGGCGATCGCGTCGAGCAGCATCAGGCCCCGGCCGGTCTCTTCGTACCGGCCGGGGTTTCGTGCGACCAGGACGGCGGGCGGTCCGGAGTCCGTGACCTCCAGTCGGGTACGGCCGTCAGCCGCCCGCGTCAGCCGCACGGTCACGGGCGTGCCCTCACCGACGTGCCGGATCACATTGGCCAGCAGCTCGCTGAGGCACAGCTGTACGTCGGGGCAGGGCCTGCCCAGGTAGATCCGGACCGCCTGCCGCGCCTCGGACACCAGCTCGCGATCCGCGACGAACGCGAGCGTCATGGTCTCCTCGGCCGTGAGTTCGCCGATCACTCCGCCCTCGCCTCCCGCAAGACCTTGACGAGGGCCTGGGCGGTGGCGGTGTTGCAGTTGCCGAGTGACACCAGGGGCATCCCCGAGCCTGCGAACGCCGGTAGATCCAGACCGAGCGAGGGCAGCGTGATGCCGTGGGCCTTTAAGGCCGCGCGCAGGTCTTCTACGTGGACGTCGATCTCGTGGTGGGGGGTCATGGGGGGTACGCCTCCGTGTGCAGGGTGTGACGAATCCCTCACAGAGTGACGCCAACGTGAGTACCGTGGAAGAGGTTTCTGCTGCGCATGAGCAACTGAGAAACGGCGGTGATGAGTTGTGCCCGCAAAAAAGGACCCGGACGCCTCGTTGAGCGTCCCCTCCTTCTACGGCGCCGAATTGCGCTTCAAGAGGGAGCAAGCGGGTCTGACACTGGAACAACTGATGGAGGGGAGCTACCGGGCGATCTCGTTTCTGAGTCAGATCGAACGGGGCGAGCGCCGGATGCCGCTCGATCTGGCCCGGCATGTGGACAAGAAGCTGGGGACGGACGGGTTTTTCGAGCGGCGTTGTGAAGACGCGGCCAAGGCCCGGCAGGTGGGGCACGCGTGGTACTACGCGGATATCCCTGACATGGAGAAGCAGGCGCTGACGCTGGAGGAGTGGGGACCCTTCACCGTCCCAGGGCTTTTGCAGACCGGAGCGTACTACCGGGGGCGGATGTCGTACGGGGACCCCGAGGCGGCACCGGAAGACGTGGAGCAGCGTGTCCACGCACGTTTGAAGCGGGCGGAGTTGTGGACCCGTGATGACCGGCCCACCTATTGGGGCATCGTCAATGAGTCGGTCATCCGGAAGAGCCCACTTCCAGCGGCAGTGATGGGCGAACAGGTGGAGCACATCCTCGACGTGATGCGGTCTACGCGGAGTATTTTCCAAGTTGTTCCGGAAACGACCCCGTGGCATCCGCTCGCCTATGGCATGGCCAAGATCATGACCTTTGGCGATGCTCCGCCGACGGTGTACACGGAGGGCGACTGGACCGGACACCTCGTCGACTATCCGGCTAACGTGGCCCAGTACCGTCGTAGATACGATTTGCTCAGGGCCGTCGCGCTGTCACCGGAGGCGTCCCTGGAACTGTTGGCAGACGCAGCGAGGACGTACAGACATGAAGCCCAGCAGGAGGAATGACCTGAGCCGTGCCGCTTGGCGCAAGAGCCGCTACAGCAACGATGGCGGCGGCGACTGCGTCGAAGTGGCCACCAACCTCCCCAGCGTCACCCCCGTCCGCGACTCCAAAGTCCCCGAAGGCCCCACCCTCCTCCTCTCCACAAACGCCTGGGCCGCCTTCGTCACCGCCGTGAAGGCGTGACGAAGACGGCCCATTCCTGACCCTCGCGGAGCGACTAGCGCGGCCGGTTGAACCACGCCTTGCCGTTGGCGTTGCCCGCGAACACGGCTATCAGGATGCCGAGCACGATGTGCACGATGCCGACGACGGTGAAGATGAGCGCGAAGACGGCCGTCAGGATGCCGAAGACCAGAAGCGTGACCCGCGTACCGTTGCCGCCGCTGCTGACCTTCGTGGCCAGGTACGCCGCCCACACCAGCCAGACCAGCGCCAGGAAGGTGATGCCCCAGATGACGCCGGTCGGGACGCTCCCGAAGCCCCCGAAGGTCTCGCTGTCGGCGTTCACCGCGGCGAAGGCGTAGAGGCTGACACCGATGACCTGGAGGCCGGTGATCACCCAGAGCAGGATGCGGGCGGTGTTCACCGTGCCGGGCATCTTGGTCATCGCGGGGGCGCCATCCCCGTACGGGCTGACGGGCGGCGCCTGCGGGTAGCCGTACCCCTGGTTGGGCGGCTGCTGGCCATACGGCTGCTGTCCGCCCTGAGGGGCGCCGTAGGGGTTGTTCTGGTCGCCGAAACTCATGGCGGGGGTTCCTCCGTTGTCGCAGATGCGGGGACGACGCGCGGCACATTGCGGAGGAACGGAGGTACAGAAAGCGGTTCGTCCCCCCGGTACTGCCCGCGGCACTGTGCTGTACATCGTTCTTCAGCCATCGCGGGATTGTCCAGCCACGGGCGGGAGGTGTTGTGCAAGTGCAACATCACCGATCTTGGGAGGAACGGGATGGGAATCGGGATGGGACGGGCGTCACGTGCCCGGATTGGAACCGGGGCCCGGTCATCCGGGAGGATGGGGCCATGACCGCCCAGATTCTCGATGGCAAGGCCACCGCAGCCGCGATCAAGTCCGATCTGTCCGTCCGCGTGGCGGCCCTGAAGGAGAAGGGTGTCACGCCCGGCCTCGGCACGATCCTGGTCGGGGACGACCCCGGCAGCCGTAAGTACGTCGCGGGTAAGCACCGCGACTGCGCCGAGGTCGGCATCGCCTCGATCCAGCGTGAGCTGCCCGCCACGGCGACGCAGGAGGAGATCGAGGCGGCCGTCCGCGAGCTGAACGACGACCCGGCGTGCACCGGTTACATCGTGCAACTCCCGCTGCCCAAGGGCATCGACGAGAACCGCGTCCTGGAGCTGATGGACCCGGACAAGGACGCCGATGGCCTGCACCCCATGAACCTCGGGCGCCTCGTCCTGAACGAACCGGCCCCGCTGCCCTGCACCCCCAACGGCATCCTCACCCTGCTGCGCCGCTACGGCGTGGAGATCAAGGGCGCCGAGGTGGTGGTCGTCGGCCGGGGCGTGACGATCGGCCGCCCGATGCCGCTGCTGCTGACCCGCCGCAGCGAGAACGCGACGGTCACCCAGTGCCACACCGGCACCCGCGACCTCTCCTCCCACCTCAAGCGCGCGGACATCATCGTCGCCGCCGCCGGGTCCGCGCATCTGGTGCGCGCCGAGGACGTCAAGCCGGGCGCGGCCGTCCTCGATGTCGGGGTGTCGCGCAGCGCCGAGGGCAAGATCGTCGGCGATGTGCACCCGGACGTCGCCGAGGTGGCCGGTTTCGTCTCCCCGAACCCGGGCGGGGTCGGGCCGATGACCCGGGCCCAGCTGCTGGTCAACGTGGTCGAGGCGGCGGAGCGCAGTGTCGGCTGACGGCAGGACCGAGGAGCAGCGCACCGACGCCGTTGCGACGGAGGACGATCTCGCGGTGACCGACGCGGTCAGCGCGCCCGATGCCGAGGGACGGCCGGTCCGGACCACCCGGCGCTTCCCCCTGTTCACCCGGGACACCGCCCGGCCCGAGGGCGGCGGCCGGGCCGCCTCCCTGGACGCGCCCGCGCCCGCCCGCCAGTGGCCGATGCTGACCGTGCTGTCCCTGGTCGGCCTCGGTCTGCTGCTGACCGCCCTCGATGTGTTCCGCGTCGGCCTGCTGCTGATCGGTGCCGCGCTGCTGGCGGGCGCGGTCCTGCGGTTCGTACTGCCGGGCGTCGGCATGCTCGCCGTACGCTCCCGCTTCACCGACGTCGTCACGTACGGCGTGCTGGGGCTGTCGATCGTGGTGCTGGCGCTGATGGTGCAGCCCAGGCCGTGGCTGGAGATCCCGTTCATCAAGGACACCCTGCATTTCACGGTGGATCAGTAGCCCCGCGCGGCGCGTGCACGGAAGAACGGCGGCCCGTCCTCACCCCCGATGGAGGACGGGCCGCCGCCGTTACCCACGTTTACGCAGGAGGAACGGCCGATTCAACGGCTGTCCGGGTGCTGTGGCACGGAAGTGACCGTTCCGCTACGGTGTCCGCGCGTCGGAAAGCTAATCTGCTTACGGGTTAATGTGATGAGGCGTGCGACGGTGCATGCCCGCAGGTCCCGCGCTCCCGTGCGCCCCCACCCCGGGAAACTGAGATCCTGATCCGGCGCATCCCTGTGGGTAGCCAGACCAGGGCTCGGCGGAAATGGCACTCCGCGCGGGGAGCAAAGCGGGAAACAACGCGGTAGACAACAACGCGGCAAACAACAACGCGGTAAACAACGCGGGGGAACCATCAGCACGCACCGGGGGGAAGACGTACCGGGGGGAAGAGGGGGGAAGCAATGCCTCGCTGGAAGGCACTGCCCGATGAACTCGATCCACAGATCAGGGAGTTCACCAGCCAGCTGCGTCGGCTGGTGGACCGCAGTGGTCTGAATGTCGCCGCCGTCGCCGACCGCACGGGCTACAGCAAGACGTCCTGGGAGCGGTATCTCAACGGCCGGCTGCTGGCGCCCAAGGGTGCGATCGTCGCGCTCGCGGAGGTCACGGGGACCAATCCGGTCCATCTGACGACCATGTGGGAGCTGGCCGAGCGGGCCTGGAGCCGTTCGGAGATGCGGCACGACATGACGATGGAGGCCATCCGGATCTCCCAGGCCCGCGCCGCGCTGAGCGAGTTCGGCGCCCCGCCCGGCAAGGGGAAGGCCGGGCGCAGGGGCGGGGGCGGCACGGCTGCGACGCCGGGAGGTGCGCGACCGGCGGGGTCGGGACCGGCGGGGTCGCCGGGGGGCGCCGGACGGGCCGGGGTGGCGCCGACGGTGCCGCAGCAGCCGACGGGGGCCCGGGATTCGGCGGGGGTGCGTCCCCGGGATTCGGAGTCTTCGAGGGCTTCGGGGGCTTCGGGGGGTTCGGGGTCGTGGGGGGCGTCGAGGTCGGCTGGGCCTTCCGGGCTGTCTGGGCCGTCTGGGCCTTCACGCGGGCCGTCCTCGGGTGTGGATTCCACCGATTCCAGGGAGTCCGCTGATTCCGCCAACTCCTGGAGGCTCGCTGGCTACCAAGGGCCGTCGCGTCCGGGCGCTGCTGCGGGGCCGGCATCCGGAACGCCGTCGTCAACCCCCTCGTCAACGCCGTCGTCGGGGACGCCCTCGGTGGACGGGTGGCTGCGGCCGGGAGTCTCCCCCGCCGGTGTCGGTGCCTCCGGGCCGGGCGGTGGCCCGCCGGACCGGCGGGATTCCGGACCCGGCGGGGGCAAGCGGCGTACCGCGATGTTCCTCGCGGGGGTCGTCGGGGTGCTGGTCGTGGTCGGGGCGGCGTTCTTCCTGACCAGGGACGGCGACACCGCGAACGAGGGCGCCGATCCGACGCCCACCCCCACCCCGAGCACCAGCGTCGAACTGCCGCCGGGTGTGGAGTGCAGCGGCGCGAGCTGCACCGGCAAGGACGCCGAGGCGATGGGGTGCAGCGGCGATCTGGTGATCACCGCCGCGACCGCCGTGGTCGGCACCTCCACCGTCGAGGTCCGCTACAGCGAGATCTGCCAGGCCGCTTGGGGCCGTATCTCCCTGGCGGCCCAGGGCGACGAGATCGAGGTCAGCGCCGACAGCGGCAAGCAGGTCGGCGCCATCACCGAGGCCGGGGACACCAGCGCGTACACCCCGATGGTCGCGGTGAAGAGCGAGGCCGAGGCGGTCGCCTGCGCGACGCTGGTGGCCGGGCAGCAGGGGTGCACGCAGTAGCGCGGCGGCAGGGATTCGCCGGATTCACCCGTACGAGTGATGCGGGGGGAGGTATGGCCGTCGGGAGGCCGGGAATGCGGACGGTACCCCCACGGGATCCGGCAACGGCATCCCACCCCGGGCGGCCGTCCCGTCCCCCCCTCCCGGACGGACGGCCGCCCCTCTTCTCCTTTTCTCCTTCCTCCTGTGGGTCCCCTCTTGTGGCTCCGCGAGCCGGTTGTCGGGTGCTGTGGTGTCGGCCACAGCACCCGGACGGTCCCTGTTGACCAATGCGCGATAGCCTGACGGCTGGATCTGTCTTGATATGAAGAGATCGATCATCCGCCCGGGGCAGGGACGCCCCACCGCCAGCTGTCATACGGAGAACGCCATGACCCGCACTCCCGTGAACGTCACCGTCACCGGCGCGGCCGGCCAGATCGGTTACGCCCTGCTCTTCCGCATCGCCTCCGGCCAGCTGCTCGGCGCGGACGTGCCGGTCAGGCTGCGTCTGCTGGAGATCACCCCGGCGCTCAAGGCCGCCGAGGGCACGGCGATGGAGCTGGACGACAGCGCGTTCCCGCTGCTCCAGGGCATCGACATCACGGACGACCCGAACGTCGCCTTCGACGGGGCCAACGTGGCACTGCTGGTGGGTGCCCGGCCGCGTACCAAGGGCATGGAGCGCGGTGACCTGCTCTCGGCCAACGGCGGCATCTTCAAGCCCCAGGGCAAGGCCATCAACGACCACGCGGCCGACGACATCAAGGTGCTGGTGGTGGGCAACCCGGCCAACACCAACGCGCTGATCGCGCAGGCCGCCGCGCCCGACGTACCGGCCGAGCGGTTCACCGCGATGACCCGCCTCGACCACAACCGCGCGCTCACCCAGCTGGCGAAGAAGACGGGCACGCCGGTCTCCGAGATCAAGAAGCTGACGATCTGGGGCAACCACTCCGCGACGCAGTACCCGGACATCTTCCACGCGACCCTCGCCGGCAAGAACGCGGCCGAGGTCGTCAACGACGAGGCGTGGCTGGCCGACGAGTTCATCCCGACCGTCGCCAAGCGCGGTGCCGCGATCATCGAGGCCCGGGGCGCGTCCTCGGCGGCCTCCGCCGCCAACGCCGCCATCGACCACGTCCACAGCTGGGTCAACGGCACGGACGAGGGTGACTGGGTGTCGATGGGCATTCCGTCCGACGGGTCGTACGGCGTGGCCGAGGGGCTCATCTCGTCCTTCCCCGTGACCTGCAAGGACGGGGTGTACGAGATCGTCCAGGGGCTGGAGATCAACGACTTCTCGCGGGCGCGGATCGACGCGTCGGTGAAGGAGCTGGCGGAGGAGCGGGACGCTGTCCGGGGGCTTGGGCTGATCTGACGGTCCCGACGACGTCGTCCGCGGGGGCGTGGGGGCTGGTCGCGCAGTTCCCCGCGCCCCTTGGCGGCGTTGGGCGCTACGGCGTTTTCCGGTGCGGACGCCCGAGTCCCCCTATGCTGTGAGTTTCCTCAACCCGCTTTTACACAGGGGCAATTCACACCTCGGGGGAGCCGTGTGAGTACCGTTACCGTGCCTTCTCTTCCCATCCCGCCCACGCCACCGACGCCGCCGCATGCCAGCGAGGCCACCCGGCTGCTGTGCGCCGGAAGCTATCTCGACGCCGCCTTCCGCGACCGGGTCATCGAGGAGCTGTATCTCAACGAACAGCGGATCGCCGCGCCCTCCCTCGGCCATGATGCCGCCCGCATCCTCGCCCACGCCCTGCGCGCCCGCCGCCTGGAACTGGCCTGGGCCGGGGCGATCGTCGGGCTGTGGATCATCGGCCTGGTGGTGACGCGGGGACTGCTCGCCCTGTACCTGGCGCCCGGCGTGGTGCTCGCGCTGAGTGACGCGGTGCGCGGGAACGCCGACCGTCCCCCGGCGCCGCGCCGGCTCGCCGCGTTCGCGTTGCGCTGGGTCGGGCGGATCGTCTTCGCCGCCCTCCTGGTGATCACCCTCCTGGTCGCGTTCGGTTGATCGGGGAGATCGTCGAGCCGCTCCCGGCGTGGCTGGCGCTGGTGCTGTTCATCGGCGTGGCGCTGTGCAGCGGTGCCCAGCGCGGTCAGTTCGCCCGCGCGCTCGGGGCCGAACTGGCGCCGGGACGGTTCCCGGACGCGATGTCCGACCCGGCGGAGAGCGCCGAGGGACAGCGGTTCCAGCGCCTCAAGGACCGTATCCGGCTGGAGCAGCACAAGCCGCTGATCATGTACCACGAGGCCCATCCGTTCTGCGGGGCGGGCGCCGCGTACGACACCTGGGTGCTCGCCGTCGAACTGCGTCCGACGGATGCGAAGAAGGCGCAGCCGCTGAGCAACCGGACCGTTCTCGACGCCATCCATCCGCTGCTCGCGGGGTTGCGGCAGTCCGCCGAGCACGCGGGCGACGGAGTGCGCGACCGGCTGCGCTGGCTGGAGATCGACGAGTGCGTGTTCCTGCCCGCCGAGGGGCTCGGGCGGCGCGCGGACGCCCCCTACGGGCCGGATGACTTCGCACGGCACCGGGCCCGCGCGGTGGAGGAGGGCGGCGAGAAGCGCCGGCACTTCCTGCGGGTGCGGGTCGGTGGCTGGGAGGAGGAACTCGTGGTCACCGTCTTCGTACGGGTCCACACCCAGGGCCGGATGCTGATGCTGGAGATCGCCCCGCACGTCCTCCAGCCGATCCGCGCCGACTTCAAGGACAGCGACCGTGCGGCCCATCGCTTCCGCAACAACAGTGGCTTCGGCAAGGCCACCTGGGCAGTCGGGCAGGTGCCGGTGTCGGCCGTGCGGTCGGTGCTCAACCTGTTCCAGGGCGTTGCCCACGGCTGGGAGCTGCTCACCGCCGGGCACGGCGGGGCGCTGCCCGAAGGGCCTGCGGCGTCCGTGCGCGAGCTGGGCGCGGCCCGCGCCGGATCGCTCTTCCAGCAGATGGACGTCGACCGCTATCTCCAGAGCATCCAGGACCGGATCGCGAACGGCGTGAAAACCGCGCTCGCCGCGCACGGCTATCAGACCGGCGAGTTCGTGCAGAAGGTCGTGAACATCAGCAACGGCGGCGTCCACATCGACTCCGTCAACGACAGCACGTTCGCTGTCGGTGACCAGGCGCAGGCCCACTCCACCGTCAAGAAGGGATCCGGGGACGATGACGACTGAGGGCGAGCCGACCGTCAGGATCGGCGATGTGTCCGGCAGCACGTTCGCGATCGGCAGCCACGCGCGCGCCGAGAGCCACCACGGCACGGGCGGCGCCCCGCGCGTCGATCCGGCCGTGGCCGAACTGCTCGCGGCGGTACGGGAATTGCGCGCCGATCTGACCCGGGTCCGCGCGGACGACCGTACGGCGGAGCTGGACGGGGAACTCGCCGGTGCGGAGGAGGAGATCGACCGCACCGGGGGCGTGGGCCGGACCCGGCTGGAGCGGCTGCGGCAACTGCTCACCGACTCCGAGGCGCTGATGAGCCTGCTGGCGTCGGCGGGTGCGGTGGCGACGGCGGTGGCGGGGTTGTTGTGAGGGGGCCGAGGGGGAGGGGCGGGGGATGAATTCCGGGGAGCGGTACTGGAACGAGGAGACGCAGCGCTGGGAGGTCGGAGCGGAGCGGGCGGCGCAGGTGACGCCGCCTCCACCGCCTCGACCGGCGGGGATGCCGTCCACCGGGAGTGAGGGTGGGATCAGTGAGGGGGCGGGGGATCAGACCTGGAGGGTCCCCGTTCCGCCCGCCCCGGCCACCGCCCCGGCCACCGCCCCGGCCTCCGGCTCCTGGCGTCAGCCGCCCCGGGTGTGGGCGGTGGTGGTCGTCGCGGCGGCGGTTGTGGGGGCGACGGTGGCTCTCGTCCTCGTACAGCTGCGGGACGACCCCGGCGGGAGCGTCTCCGTCCCTGTGTCGCCGGGTGTGAGCAATGTCCTGCCTTCGGATTCGCCGGACGGGCCCTCTGTTTCTGGCTCCGCCTCTGCCTCTGCCCCTGGCTCTGCCTCTGCCTCTGCCTCGCCGAGTGAGACGGTGACCGGGGCCGAGACGACCGCGCCGCCCTTCGGGTACGAGGCCGTCGATGACCCGCAGGGGTTCCGGATCGCCGTGCCCGAGGGCTGGTCGCGGGAGGCCGTGCCCTCCCAGTACGGCATGGACGTCGTCAACTTCCGCTCCCCGGAGGGGGACCAGCGGGTCCAGGTGTTCGAGGTCGAGGAGGCGTCGGCGTACGAGTCCTTCGAGCTGTTCCTGTCGCCGGACACCCTCAAGCCGTCCGGTTTCCGGGAACTCTCGTACGACGAGCTGGTCTCCGACCGGGTGACGGGCGCGCGGCTCGCATACCTGGCCGACTCCATCCGGGGGGAGCCGGACATGGGGACCTGGCATGTGGTGGACGCCCGGTTCACGGCGCCGGACGGCGGGCGGTACGCGATCGCCGCCTATGGGCGGGACTCGGACGGCCGGGAGGACGAGCTGGAGCTGGTGGCGACCGGCGTGGAGTGGTTCTGCGAGCCGGGCGGGAGCTGCGGGTGAGGGCGCTCGGGGCTCACCAGTTCGTGCTGCCCGGTGGGATGCGGCGGCTGGCCATCAGGCGGTTCCAGCTGTTGATTGCCGTGATCAGGGCGATGAGATGGGCGAGGCCCGGGGCGTCGAAGTGGCGGGACGCCTCCTCGTACACCTTGTCCGGTACGTAGCCGTCGGTGAGGACGGTGATCGACTCGGTCAGCGCCAGCGCCGCCCGCTCGCGCGCGTCGAACGCCTCCCCCGCCTCCTCCCACGCGGCCAGCAGATCGAGCTGCCGTTCGCCGACCCCCTGTTTGCGGGCGAGGGTGAGGTGCATGTCCAGGCAGAACGCGCAGTGGTTGAGCTGCGAGGCCCGGATCTGGACCAGTTCGGCGAGCGCCGGGTCCCCCAGGCCGCGCTTGGCGGCGGCGCTGACCGACTGCATCGCCGTACGGACGCCCGCGTCCAGCGCGGTGGTACGGGGCGTCACCTGGACCCGGCCGGGTGGTAGTGGCCCGGGGTCATCCGGCTGGTCACGCCGAACCGGTTCCAGGCGTTGATCACCGTGATCGCGGCGATCAGCTGCGCCAGCTCCGGCTCCTCGAACAGCTTGGCGGCCCGCTCGTACACCTCGTCCGGCACGAAACCGTCGGTGAGGACCGTGATCGCCTCGGTCAGCTCGATCGCCGCGAGTTCCTTCTCGGTGTAGAAGTGGCGGGACTCCTCCCAGGCGCTGAGCTGGATGATCCGCTCCACGCTCTCCCCGGCCGCGAGGGCGTCCTTGGTGTGCATGTCCAGGCAGAAGGCGCAGTGGTTGAGCTGCGAGGCGCGGATCTTCACCAGCTCGTACAGGGTGGGGTCCAGGCCCTGCTTGGCGGCGGTGTCGAGCCGGATCATGGCCTTGTAGACCTCAGGGGCGTGTTCCGCCATCTTCAGGCGGGGTGGTACCTCGGGGGCGTAGCGGGGAGTTTCGGGCTCGGTTTCGGGCTCTGCGGGGGGCTTCTGTGTGGTCATGTGCTTGACCCTACGGAGGATCCGGCCCGGGGGTATGGTCCATTTTCATGGAGAATGGCTGGGCCAATTCTGGGGAGTCGCCGGGGGCCGCCGGGCCGGTTCCCGGCGGGCTCGGGATCGATCTGCATGTGGCGCCCTCCGGTGGCGGGCTGCGCCGGGGGCTGACCGACGCCCTGCGCGAGGCCGTGCGGACCGGTCGGCTGGCGCCCGGCACCCGGCTGCCGTCCAGTCGTACGCTCGCCGGGGATCTGGGGATCGCCCGCAACACCGTCGCCGACGCGTACGCCGATCTGGTCGCCGAGGGCTGGCTCACCGCGCGGCAGGGGTCCGGCACGCGGGTCGCCGAGCGTCCGCCGAGCGCGCCCGTCGTCCGCCGGGCGGCCGTCCCGCGTACCCCCGGCCGCCCTGTCCACGACCTGGAGCCCGGCTCCCCCGACCTCGGCTCCTTCCCGCGCGCCGCCTGGCTCAAGGCCGCCCGCCGCGCACTGGCCGCCGCCCCCAACGACGCCTTCGGCTACGGCGATCCGCGCGGCCGTCCCGAGCTGCGCACCGCCCTCGCCGGTTACCTCGCCCGCGCCCGGGGCGTCCGGGCCGACCCGGGGCGGATCGTGATCTGCTCCGGCTTCGCCCACGGCCTCGGCCTGCTGGCGCGGGTGCTGCGCAGGCGGGGGCTGGACGCGCTGGCCGTGGAGGCGTACGGCCTCGACGTGCACTGGAATCTGGTCGAGCGGGCCGGTCTGACGGTCCGCCCGATGCCGTTCGACCGCCTCGGCACGGTCGTCCCGGTCGATGAACTGCCGGTCCCCGGCGCTGTACTGACCACCCCCGCGCACTCCTTCCCGCTCGGACTCGCGCTGCTGCCCGAGCGGCGCGCGGCCCTGGTCGACTGGGCGCGGCGGACCGGCGGGCTGGTGCTGGAGGACGACTACGACGGCGAGTTCCGGTACGACCGGCAGCCGGTCGGTGCTTTGCAGGACCTCGGGCCGGACCATGTGGTGTATCTCGGCACCGCCAGCAAGTCGCTCGCCCCCGGGCTGCGGCTGGGCTGGCTGGTGCTGCCGCCGGACCTGGTCAGCGAGGTGACGGACGCCCTCGGCAGCAGCGCCACGGGGGTCGTCGAACAGCTCACGCTCGCCGAGTTCATCGTCTCCGGGGGCTACGACCGTCATGTGCGCGCCGCCCGGACGCGTTACCGGCGGCGCCGGGACGCGCTGGTCGCCGCGCTCACCGCCCGCGCGCCCGAGGTGACGGTGACCGGGATCGCCGCCGGGCTGCACGCCGTACTGCGGTTGCCGCCCGGGACGGAGGAGGCGGTGATCCGGGCCGCCGCGTGGCAGGGGCTGTCGGTGCACGGGCTGTCGCGGTTCCGGCATCCCGACGCGCCCGCCCGCTCGATGGACGCGCTGGTGGTGGGGTACGCGACGCCGCCGGATCATGGGTGGGCGGAGGCGCTGGAGGCGTTGTGCCGGGCGTTGCCTTGAGGGGGCTGACCGGGGGTTGACCGGGGGCGGGCCGAGGGGGCTGACCGGGGGCGGCTCGGGGCGGCGGCGCCGACGTCACGGGGGTGGTGTCGGGGCCGCCACCCCGCCTCTTCAAGCGTCCTCAGGCCCCCAACACCCCCCCCGTAACTGTCCTCAGGCCCCCAACACCCCCCGCAACTGATGCAACCCCCACTCCAGATCCTCCTCGCTGATCACCAGCGGTGGTGCGATCCGGATCGTCGACCCATGGGTGTCCTTCACCAGCACCCCCCGATCCATCAGCTTCTGCGACACCTCCCGCCCCGTGCCGTGCTCCGGCGCGATGTCCACGCCCGCCCACAGACCGCGCCCCCGTACCGCCGTGACGCGGCCGCCCTCGGCCAGCGCGGCCAGCTCGCGGTGCAGATAGGTGCCCAGCTCGGCCGCCCGCGCCTGGAACTCCCCCGACCGCAGCATCGCGATCACCTCCAGCGCCACCGCGCACGCCAGCGGATTCCCGCCGAACGTCGACCCGTGCTCCCCGGGCCGGAACACCCCCAGCACCTCGGCGCTCGACACCACCGCCGACACCGGCACGATCCCCCCGCCCAGCGCCTTGCCCAGCACATACATGTCCGGCACCACGCCCTCGTGCTCACACGCGAAGGTCTTCCCCGTCCGCCCCAGCCCCGACTGGATCTCGTCCGCGACGAACAGCACCCCCCGCTCCCGCGTCAGCTCCCGCACCGCCGCCAGATACCCCGCCGGCGGCACCAGCACCCCCGCCTCCCCCTGGATCGGCTCCAGCAGCACCGCCACCGAGTTCTCCGTCAGCGCGCTGCGCATCGCCGCCAGATCTCCGTACGGCACGATCTCGAACCCCGGCGTGTACGGCCCGAAGTCCGCCCGCGCCTCCCGGTCCGTCGAGAAGCTGATGATCGTCGTCGTACGCCCGTGGAAGTTGTTCGCCGCCACCACGATCTTCGCCATCTCCCACGGCACCCCCTTCACCCGGTACCCCCACTTCCGTGCCGTCTTCACCGCCGTCTCCACCGCCTCCGAGCCGGTGTTCATCGGCAGCACCAGCTCCATCCCGCACAGCTCAGCCAGCTCCCCGCAGAACGCCGCGAACCGGTCGTGGTAGAACGCCCGCGAGGTCAGCGTCACCCGCCCCAGCTGGGCCTTCGCCGCCTCGATCAGCCGCCGGTTGCCGTGCCCGAAGTTGAGCGCCGAATACCCGGCCAGCAGATCCAGATAGCGCCGGCCCTCCACATCCGTCATCCACGCGCCCTCGGCGGTGGCCACCACCACGGGCAGCGGGTGGTAGTTGTGCGCGGTGTGCTCCTCGGCGGCGGCGATGAGGGTTTCCGTGGGGGAGGGGGACGAGGGTGAGGGGGACGAGGGTGAGGATGACGGTGACTGCGGGGACGACGGGGACATGCGGACCTCCGGAAGACTGACCTCGGCTCCTACCTCGGCTCCTATCGGAATCGTCGGCCACGCCCCACCCCTTGAGAACCGTCCGGCGCCCGCCGCGCCCTCCGCGACCCTCCCTGGGGCTCGCCGCCCTCGCCCGCATGGTGGACGTGACGGCCCGCCGGGTCTTTGCCGCCGGTAGGCTGACGGCGAGCCGTGACTGGCGCGCTGGGATGGGACCGACCATCGGGGAGCGGCTCCAGCAGGACCCGCTGCGGTGCACCGCCGCCGTGGACCTGATGAGCGAGTGCCGTGCGCCTGGGCCGAACCGTGACCGCGTCGAGCCACGCCACCCGGAGGCCGAGATGTCCGATCAGCAGCCCCTCTCCACCGAATCCACCGCGTTCCGCGCCGCCCTCGATGTGATCCGGGCCGTCGAGCCCCGGGTCGCCGACGCGATCGGCCAGGAGGTCCACGACCAGCGCGAGATGCTCAAGCTGATCGCCTCCGAGAACTACGCCTCCCCGGCCACCCTCCTCGCCATGGGCAACTGGTTCAGCGACAAGTACGCCGAAGGCACCGTCGGCCGCCGCTTCTACGCCGGCTGCCGCAATGTCGACACCGTCGAGTCCCTCGCCGCCGAACACGCCCGCGAACTCTTCGGCGCCCGGCACGCCTACGTCCAGCCGCACTCCGGCATCGACGCCAACCTCGTCGCCTTCTGGGCCGTGCTCGCCGACCGGGTGGAGGCGCCCTTCCTGGAGAAGGCCGGTGCCCGCCAGGTCAACGACCTCACCGAGGCCGACTGGTCCGAACTCCGCCACGCCTTCGGCAACCAGCGCATGCTCGGCATGTCCCTCGACGCCGGCGGTCACCTCACCCACGGCTTCCGCCCGAACATCTCCGGCAAGATGTTCGACCAGCGCTCCTACGGCACCGACCCCGTCTCCGGGCTCCTCGACTACGAGGCCCTGCGCGCCTCCGCCCGCGAGTTCAAGCCCCTGATCATCGTCGCCGGGTACTCCGCCTACCCCCGGCTGGTGAACTTCCGCATCATGCGGGAGATCGCCGACGAGGTCGGCGCGACCCTGATGGTCGACATGGCCCACTTCGCGGGCCTGGTCGCCGGCAAGGTCCTCACCGGCGACTTCGACCCGGTACCGCACGCCCAGATCGTCACCACCACGACCCACAAGTCACTGCGCGGCCCGCGCGGCGGCATGGTCCTGTGCGACGACTCCCTGAAGGACCAGGTCGACCGCGGCTGCCCCATGGTCCTCGGCGGCCCGCTCCCGCATGTCATGGCCGCCAAGGCCGTCGCCCTCGCCGAGGCCCGTCAGCCCTCCTTCCGTGACTACGCCCAGCGCATCGTCGACAACTCCCGCGCCCTCGCCGAGGGCCTGCTGCGCCGCGGCGCCACCCTGGTCACCGGCGGCACCGACAACCACCTCAATCTGATCGACGTCGCCACCTCCTACGGCCTCACCGGCCGCCAGGCGGAAGCGGCCCTTCTCTCCTCCGGCATCGTCACCAACCGCAACGCCATCCCTTCCGACCCCAATGGAGCCTGGTACACCTCCGGCATCCGGGTCGGCACCCCCGCCCTGACCACCCGTGGCCTGGGCACCGCCGAGATGGACGAGGTCGCCGCCCTCATCGACCGGGTCCTGTCCACCACCGAACCCGGCACCACCGGCAAGGGCGCCCCCTCCAAGGCCCAGCACATCCTGGACCCGAAGATCGCCGACGAGATCTCGCGCCGCGCCACCGATCTCGTCGCCGCGTTCCCCCTTTACCCCGAGATCGACCTGGGCTGAGGGCCCGGTCGGTCTGCTCGGTCTGCCCGGTCTGCCCGGTCTGCTCGGTTCGGTCGGTGCGTCCGGTCCGGGCGCCGGGCAGGTGGGGTGGGGTGGGGGGTGGGGGGCTCAGGGGCGGTGCTCCTCGGAGGCACTGTGTTCCTCGTCTCATCGGCGACGAGGACAGCAGCCAGGGCGCGAGGCCCCGGAAGTGCCGCCGTCGTGGCGTCGCGGTCCGTTCCGGATCGGTGCCGGGCACCTGAGAGAATGGTGAGCATGGCCTCTGACAGTCCCCGCGTGCTCTCCGGGATCCAGCCCACCGCAGGCTCGTTCCACCTCGGCAACTACCTCGGCGCGGTGCGCCAGTGGGTGGCGCTCCAGGAGACCCACGACGCGTTCTACATGGTCGTGGACCTGCACGCGATCACGATCCCGCAGGACCCGAAGGAACTGCGGGACAACACCCGCCTGGCCGTCGCCCAGCTGCTCGCCGCCGGTCTCGACCCCGAGCGCTGCACGCTCTTCGTCCAGAGCCATGTCCCCGAGCACGCCCAGCTGGCGTGGGTCATGAACTGCCTGACCGGTTTCGGCGAAGCGTCCCGTATGACCCAGTTCAAGGACAAGTCCGCCAGGCAGGGCGCCGACCGCGCGTCGGTCGGTCTGTTCACGTACCCGATCCTCCAGGTCGCGGACATCCTGCTGTACCAGGCCAACGAGGTGCCGGTCGGTGAGGACCAGCGCCAGCACATCGAGCTGACCCGTGATCTCGCCGAGCGCTTCAATGGTCGCTTCGGCGCGACCTTCACGGTCCCCGAGCCGTACATCCTCAAGGAGACGGCGAAGATCTACGACCTTCAGGACCCGTCGGTCAAGATGAGCAAGTCGGCGTCCACGCCGAAGGGCCTGATCAATCTGCTCGACGACCCCAAGGCCACCGCCAAGAAGGTCAAGAGCGCGGTCACCGACACCGACACCGTGATCCGCTACGACGCCGCCGACAAGCCGGGCGTCAGCAATCTCCTCTCCATCTACTCGACCCTCACCGGCGCGGGCATCGAGGAACTGGAGAAGAAGTACGACGGCAAGGGCTACGGCGCGCTCAAGACCGACCTCGCCGAGGTGATGGTCGAGTTCGTCACGCCGTTCCGGGAGCGCACCCAGCAGTATCTGGACGACTCCGAGACGCTCGACTCGATCCTGGCCAAGGGCGCCGAGAAGGCCCGCGCGGTGGCCGCCGAGACCCTCGCAAACGCGTACGACCGGGTGGGTTTCCTGCCGGCGAAGCGCTGACCGAAGGCCCGGGAGCCGGGTCGTGTGCCCCGTACCACCGCACAGCGCTGCATATCACCATGCCTGCGCCTGCCCAGAGCCCGGCCGTGGTCGTACAGTCGATAGCCGGATGGCCGCGTGAGCGGCCACCCGCGCGCGTAGAGCCCCCGCCGGGCGACCCGCACAGATGTGACCGACACGACGACAGGAGACGACGTGGGGACCGTAACGATCGGTGTGTCGATCGCGGTCCCGGAGCCCCACGGCAGCCTGCTCCAGCAGCGGCGCGCGGGCTTCGGCGACCCCGCGGCGCACGGCATTCCCACCCATGTCACCCTGCTGCCGCCGACCGAGGCGGACGCCGCGCTGCTCCCGGCGATCGAGGCGCATCTGGTCCAGGTGGCCCAGACCGGGCGCCCCTTCCCGATGCGGCTGTCCGGCACCGGCACCTTCCGGCCGCTCTCGCCGGTCGTCTATGTCCAGGTCGTCGAGGGCGCCGAGGTCTGCACCTGGCTCCAGAAGCAGGTCCGTGACGCCTCCGGGCCCGTCGCGCGCGAGCTTCAGTTCCCCTACCACCCGCATGTCACGGTCGCCCACGGCATCGACGAGGCCGCCATGGACCGCGCCTACGAGGAGCTGTCCGGCTACGAGGCCAAGTGGCCCTGCACCGGCTTCGCCCTCTACGAGCAGGGTGCCGACGGCGTGTGGCGCAAGCTCCGCGAGTTCGCCTTCGGCACGCCGGTGGTACCGCCGCAGGCGTCCGCGCCGGCCGAGCGGGGGTCGCTGCCGGCGCACTGAGCGCGCGGCGTGTCAGAGCGGCAGTCTCCTGAAAGCCGCCCTCGGCAGGTGCCGCAGCGCCGACATCATCACGCGCAGCACACCCGGCACCCACACGGTCTCCGAGCGGCGGCGCAGGCCCAGTTCGATGGCGGTGGCCACGGCCTCGGGGGTGGTCGCCGGGGGGATCTCCTCCCGCGCGGAGGTGGACCTCGTACGGACGAAGCCGGGGCGTACGACCATGACGTGCACGCCGGTGCCGTACAGGGCGTCGCCCAGGCCCTGGGTGAAGACGTCCAGGCCCGCCTTGCTGGAGCCGTAGATGAAGTCCGAGCGGCGGGCGCGCTCCCCGGCGACCGAGGAGAGCACCACCAGGGAGCCGCGGCCCTGGTCCTGGAGCGCGCGGGCGCTGACCAGGCCCGCCGAGACGGCGCCGGAGAAGTTGGTCTGGACGACGCGCACCGCGTCGACGGGTTCGCGTTCGTCGCGGGCCTGATCGCCCAGGACGCCGAAGGCGAGCAGCACCATGTCGACGGTGTCCTCCGCGAAGACCTTGCCGAGCACATCCTCGTGGGCGCCGGGGTCGAGGGCGTCGAAGGGGACGGTACGGACGTCCGCGCCCAGCGCGCGCAGCTCCCGCGCCGCCTCCTCCAGGGCCGGGGAGCGGCGTCCGGCGAGCCACACGGTACGCGTGCGGCGGGCGATCAGACGGCGGGCGGTGGCCAGCGCGATCTCGGACGTACCGCCGAGGACGAGCAGGGTCCGGGGCAGGTCGGGGGCGTCCTTCAGGAGGCTCCGGGGAACGGGGACGAGAGCGGTGTCGGCAGACATGTCGGTGACCGTATCGCCCTGTATGACGGAGTTCAGTTGGTCGACGCAGCGAACCGCGACACCTCTCCCCGAAATGGGTGATTAGTGGTATGTCGCTCTATATTGACGGAGTTTGCGGGTCTTCTTCTCGGCGCGCTCGGACATCGGTCACCCGCAACGGGGGCAGAGTCGGATCATGGACTGGCTGAAAAGGCTCCCAATCGTCGGGCCGCTCGTCGCGCGCCTGATGACCACGCACGCGTGGTCGTCGTACGAACGTCTGGACCGCGTGAAGTGGACGCGCCTGGCCGCCGCGATGACGTTCATCAGTTTCATCGCGCTGTTCCCGCTGCTGACCGTGGTCGCCGCGGTGGCCGCCCTGACGCTCAGTACCAGTCAGCGCGCCGAGCTGGAGGAGAAGATCGCCGACCAGGTGCCCGGCATCTCCGACCAGCTCGACATCGGCGGCCTGGTCGACAACGCCGGAACCGTCGGGCTCATCGCCGGTGCCGTGCTGCTGTTCACCGGCATCGGCTGGGTCAGCTCGGTGCGCGACTGTCTGCGCGCGGTGTGGGAGCTGCCGGACCCCGAGGAGAACCCCTTCCTGCGCAAGGGCAAGGACGCGGGCGTACTGCTCGGCCTCGGCGGCGCGCTGCTGGTCACCCTCGCCGCCTCGACCGTCGCCTCCGCGCTGGTCGACTGGATCGTCCGGCACCTCGGCATCGACGAGGGCGGCTGGGGCAGCGTGCTGCTGCGGACCGCCGCGTTCGCCGTCGCCGTCCTCACGGATTTCCTCGTCCTCCTGTACGTCCTCACCCTGCTGCCCGGAGTGGAGCCCCGGCGCCGCCGCCTGATCGAGGCCGCGCTGATCGGCGCGGTCGGTTTCGAACTGCTGAAGCTGCTGCTCAGCGGCTATATCCAGGGCGTGGCCGCGAAGAGCATGTACGGCGCGTTCGGCGTCCCCGTCGCCCTGCTCCTGTGGATCAACTTCACCGCGAAACTCGTCCTCTTCTGCGCCGCGTGGACGGCTACGCGTAACGGGGAGGCGGAGGGGGTGGAGGGAGTGGAGGAAGTGGAGGGGGCGCGGGTGGAGACGCGCGAGGCGCGGGGAGCGGATGGGCTGGGGGAGTCAGGGGAGTCACGGGAGGCGGGGGCGCGGGCGAGGCCGGGAGGCGCTGCGGGGGCGGGCGAGCCGGTCCGGCGCGAGCTGTCCGAGGGGCCCGCCGGGCCGGGGGAGCGGGCGGCGCCGGAGGGGCAGGAGAGGCAGGAGGAGCGGGAGGGGCAGGAGGAGCAGGAGGGGCAGGAGGAGCAGGAAGGGCGAGGGCCGGAAGGGGCGGGTGGGGGCAAGAGGGAGTAGTGGCCGGGGGGCCCTACGGAATCGGGAGCCCCCGGAATCGGGAGCCCCCGGAATCGGGAGCCCCCGGCGCCGGGAGTCACCCTCGGCGGCGTACCTGCCGCACCCGACCCGGCCGATCCCACCCCGGCGTCACTTCCGGCGGCGTACCAGGTCCGGGAGGGGCCAGCGGCGGTTGACCAGGAAGGCCGCGGTGGCCAGGAGGAGCAGCACCGCGCCGGTTATGCCCAGGGCGACGCCGATGCCGTCGGAGGCGTTCTGCGTGACGTCGGCTGCCACCGGGTCGCCCGGGGTGTTTCCGGCGCCCCCGGCCTCGCCCCCGGCGTCGGAGGCGGTGGCGCCGGGCTGGGGCTCCGCGCCCTTCGGGGCGACGAGTTCACCGACCGGCTCGACCTTGCCCGCCGCCTCGAAGCCCCAGTCGAACAGCTGCGCGGTCTCCGTGTAGACCTGGTTGGTCTCGTCCTTCTCCGGGTTCATGACGGTGACCAGCAGCACCCGGCCATCGCGCTCGGCGACCCCGGTGAAGGTGGCGCCCGCGTTCGTCGTGTTGCCGTTCTTGACGCCCGCTATGCCGTCGTACTGGGGCAGGCCGTAGTCGCCGGTCAGCAGCCGGTTGGTGTTCTGGATCTCGAAGGACTCCCGGGTCGTCTTGCCCTTGTCGTCCGTCTTCGTCTCGCCAGGGAACTGGGCGGTCGCCGTCGAGGAGTACTCGCGGAAGTCCTTCTTCTGCAACCCGGAACGGGCGAACAGGGTGAGGTCGTACGCGGAGGAGACCTGGCCGGGGGCGTCGTAGCCGTCCGGGCTGACCACGTTGGTGTCGAGCGCCTGGAGTTCCTCGGCGTGGTCGTTCATCTCCTGGACGGTGTTCTCCACACCGTCGTTCATCGCGGACAGCACATGCACCGCGTCGTTGCCGGAGCGCAGGAAGACGCCGAGCCACAGGTCGTGGACGGTGTAGGTCTCGTCCTCCTTGATGCCGACCATGCTGGAGCCCACCCCGACGCCCGCCAGATCCGACGGGACGACCTTGTGTTCCTGGTCCTTGGGGAACTGCGGCAGCAGGGTGTCCGCGAACAGCATCTTCAGGGTGCTCGCCGGGGCCAGCCGCCAGTGCGCATTGTGCGCCGCGAGCACCTCGCCGGACTCGGCGTCCGCCACGATCCACGACCGCGCGGTGACGTCCTTGGGGATCACCGGGACACCGGGCGCCAGCTCGACCTGCGTACCGGGCTGCCCGAGCCGCTCACCGCCGACCGTCGACATGTCCGCCGGAGGGGTCGCGGAGGGAGTCGTCGACGGGGTGCCTGACGAAGTCGTCGACGGGGTGCCGGAGGGAGTCGTCGAGGGTGTGGTCGACGGGGTCGTCGACGGACTGTTTGATGGGTCCGGTGCCGCGAACGCCACGGGCGCGGTCAGCGAAATCGTCAAAAATGCGGCAGAAGTGACCAACAGGCTGCGCCTGACGGTCTGCTGGGGAGCGGACACGACCGAGAACGTACATGCGCGACCTGTGGACCTCCCACCCCGCTCCCGACCCCGGGCATGGATTCGGACACCCGGCGGTGATACTGAAGGTATGACACTGAGCCGCCCCGTCTCCTGGTTCCTGCTCGCCTTCGGGGTGTGGAGCTGGATCATCTGGGTCACTTTCGTCAAGAATTTGATCAACGACGGCAGCGGGCTCGCGTTCGACGACGGCCGGCCCACGGCGTACTTCTGGGTACACCTGACCCTGGCGATCGTCTCCTTCGTATGGGGGACGGTCGTCGGTGGCATCGGGTTGCGTGGAGTGCGGGCACTGCGTCGCACGTCATAGGGAGCGCCTCACCACAGGGCCCCAGCGAGAACCGCCTCACCAACCGCCTCACCCCAGCGCCTCCCCAGAAGCGCCGCACAGCAAGGGAAAACAACAGCGTGGTCTTCGTCTTCATGCTCGCCGTCGTGGGCATCCTGGTGGCGGCGAACTGGTATCTGTGGCGCCGCCTGTTCCGCGACACGACGAGTGGTCCCGGCTGGGTGCGCCGGGGCGGCGTCTTACTGATAGCGGGCGGCTGGGCCGTGGCCATCGGCGCCCTGGTCGCCGAGCGCACCGGTGCCCCGTTCGTGGCCCAGCAGATCCTGGCCTGGCCGGGCTTCTTGTGGCTCCCGCTGTCGCTCTATCTGCTGCTCGCCCTCCTCCTGGGCGAGGTCGTACGGCCGCTGCTGCGCCGGTATCTGGAGCGGCGCAAGCCCGCCGTGCCCGCCGCCGCGCGCGAGACCCGGCCGGTGCCCGCCACGGCGACGCCCGCCGAGCGGCCCGCCGGGACACCCCCCGCGCCCCCTGCCCCTACGGATGACACGCAGGGCCACCCCGGCGACACACTGCGACACTCCGGCGACACGCCACGACACACCGGCGACACGCCGTCCCAGCGTCTCGTGGCCGCGCCCTCCCGGCGCCTGTTCGTCTCCCGCGTGGTGGCCGGTGCCGCCGCCGCGGCGGCCGTCGGGACCGTCGGCTACGGCACGTACAGCGTCCTGAACGGCCCCGGTGTCAAGCGGGTCACCGTGCCGCTCGCCAAGCTCCCGCGCGCGGCGCACGGCTTCCGGATCGCGGTCGTCAGCGACATCCATCTGAGCCCGGTGCTGGGCCGGGGCTTCGCCCAGCGGGTCGTGGACACGATCAACTCCACCCAGCCCGACCTGATCGCGGTGGTCGGTGACCTGGTCGACGGCAACGTCAAGGACCTCGGCCCGGCCGCCGCCCCGCTCGCCGGGCTCAAGGCACGCCACGGCACGCACTTCGTCACCGGCAACCACGAGTACTTCTCCGGCGCGGAGCAGTGGGTCGAGGAAGTACGCAGGTTGGGCATGAACCCGCTGGAGAACGCCCGTACCGAACTGCCCCACTTCGACCTCGCGGGCGTCAACGACGTGGCCGGGGAGAGCGAGGGCCAGGGACCGGACTTCGCGCAGGCCCTCGGTGACCGCGACCGGAACCGCGCGTGTGTGCTGCTCGCACATCAGCCGGTGCAGATCCATGATGCCGTCGACCATGGCGTCGACCTCCAGCTCTCCGGCCACACCCACGGCGGCCAGCTCTGGCCCGGCAACTTCCTCGCCGAGCTGGCGAACCCGACCGTGGCGGGCCTGGAGCAGTACGGCGACACGCAGTTGTACGTGACCCGGGGCGCGGGCGCCTGGGGCCCGCCGACCCGCGTCGGCGCCGAGTCGGACATCACGGTGATCGAGCTGGCGTCCGGGCAAGCCTGAAGCCGGGGGAACCGTCGGCAGGAGTGGCCGAAACACGCCGGTAACCTGCCCTTCTTCAACTTTCTCCCATGGTCGGCAAAAGGCCCTTCCCCTGCCGGAAACCGCTGTGATTGGGTGGCCGAGCCACCGGCTGAGGTGGCTTCGCTGGGGCCTGGGGAGGGCTGGCGGTGCGATCCGTCCGGATGCGGATACTCGCGGGGACACTGGTGCTGGCGGCGGCCGGAGCGGCGGCCTGGCAACTGGTGCCGTCGGGGGCCGACCACGGCGAGGCGATCACCGTCGGCACCACCGACACGGTCACCTCGCTCGACCCGGCCGGCGCCTACGACGCCGGGTCCTGGGCGTTGTTCAGCAATGTCTTCCAGTCACTGCTGACCTTCGACCCCGGCGGCACCGCGCCCGTGCCCGACGCGGCCGAGAGCTGCGCCTTCACCGACTCCGGTCTGCGCACCTACAGCTGTGAGCTGCGCTCGGGCCTGACCTTCCCGAGCGGCCGGGAGATGACGGCCGACGATGTGAAGTTCTCCATCGAGCGGGTGCAGAGGATCAACTCCGACGTCGGCCCCGCGTCCCTCTTCGACACGCTGGAGGCGGTCAGCACGCGCGAGAACACGGTCACCTTCCGCCTCTCCGCGTCCGACGCCACCTTCCCGTACCGGCTGGCCACCGGCGCGGCCGCCATCGTCGACTCCACCACGTACCCGGCGAACGCCCTGCGCACCGAACCCGGCGCCGACGGCACCGGGCCCTATCTGCTGACGTCGTACACGAAGGACAAGAGCGCGGTCCTCACGCCGAACACCGGCTACCGGGGCGCGGTGGACGGCTCCGGCCGCCCCATCGAGCTGCGCTACTACACCGACTCCGCCGCCCTGGAACGCGCCTACCAGGCCCGGCAGGTCCAGGTCGCCACCCGCCAGCTGCCCCCGGAGACCCTCGCCGGGCTCTCCGCCAGCGATCCCGACCAGCGGGTCTCCGAGGCGGACAGCTCCGAGACCCGCAATCTGTACCTCAACACCCGCGAGGACGCGCCGCTGGGCGACGTACAGGTGCGGCAGGCGCTCGCCTGGCTGATCAACCGGGAGAAGCTGGCGGCCGACGTGTACCAGGGCACGGTCGACGCGCTGTACTCGCTGATCCCGGCCGGGATCACCGGCCACACCACGTCCTTCTTCGACCAGTACCCCGCCCAGGACGCCGACAAGGCCCGGGAACTGCTCACCGAGGCGGGCGTCTCCCTCCCCGTCCGCTTCACCCTCTCCTACGGCCAGGGACGGGGCGCCGCCGCCGAGGAGGCCGCCGAGCTGAAACGGCAGCTGGAGGCCGACGGGCTCTTCGAGGTGACGGTCAAGGGGTACGAGTGGAGCGAGTTCCAGGAGCGCTGGGCCGCCGGTGAACTCGACGCGTACGCCGTCGGCTGGGTGGCCGACTATCCCGATCCGGACACCTTCGGCGCCCCGCTCGTCGGCACGGGCTCCTCGATGAACACCGGCTACAGCAGCGAGACCGTGGACCGGCTGATCAAGGAGGGCCAGCAGTACGCCGACCGGGCCCGCGCCGCCGACGCCTTCAGCGACCTCCAGGACGCCGTCGCCGGTGACGTACCGGTGATCCCGCTGTGGCAGCGCAAGGAGTACGTGGTGACCGACGAGGCGGTGGCCGGCGGGCAGGACCTGGTGGACGGCACCGGGGTGTTCCGGCTGTGGCGGCTCGACTGGATCTGACCGGGCGTGGTCAACGGGCGCGGGACTGACCGGCTTTGAGGAGGGCGTCGACGTCGAGTGTGATGTCAGCGCCGATGGAGCCGGGCAGGGTGGCCATCTCGCCGGGGGAGTACGGGCGGTGGCTCTCGTAGTCGTCGCCGGTCGGGTTGGTCAGGACGTGCAGGCGCTGGTGTTTGCGGTCGAGGATGACGTAGACCGGGATCTTGGAGAGGGCGTACGCCTTCACCTTGTCGCGCAGGTCGCTCCGGTAGTTGCTGGAGGTGACCTCCAGGACCAGACGGAAGCAGACGGGGTCGTAGCTGTTGTTCTCGGCGAAGTGGTCCTCGAAGTCTGAGTCGACCACGACGAGATCGGGGATGGCGTAGTCCTCGGTGCCGGTGGGAAGCCACAGGCCGATTCCCTGCAACACGTTCGTCTCGTTGTCGTCCAGACCTGCTGCGATGAAGGGACGCATGAGCTTGGTCAGGGCGCGGGCGTGCGCGCCGTCCGGTGGCGGGGTCACGAGGAGCTTGCCTCCGATGATCTCGACGCGGTACCCCGGAAGGCGGTCCATGAGGCGGTTGGCCTCGGCGGTCAGCGGACGGTCTCCGTGGGGCCGCTCGATGGATGCTGCGGACATCGCGTGCCTCCTGTGGGCTGGTATCGAGAGCATCATCGTAGACAGGCGGCAAGCCCTCTGTCCCGTTCCGGGGCCGTTCACCCGAACGGGTTCCCCCCGCCTTCGTCATCCCCGGCAAGAAGTCCGTGAACAGCTCATGCACCTCTCTGACCAGCGGACGGAGCACCCGGAAGCGGGCCGGTCGTAGACCGGAGTCGGGTGGCCGTCACCGGCGCGGTCCGCTCACCGAGGGCTCAGGACGCCGCCGCGTGGGCCGACGCCGTACGCCCCAGCCCGGGCCGCTTGGAGTAGTCGGTGAAGCCGAGCACGTTCCCCCACGGGTCGCCGATCTCGACCGTCCAGCCGGTGGCCACCGGGAACGGCGGGTCGAGCGGGGCGATGCCCGCCCCCGCGAGCCGTTCGGCGGCGGCGCGGGCGTCCGGCACCTCCAGCCACACCCGCGCCGACGGCCACGGTGGTGGCCGGTGCCCCACCCCCTCCTCGTGCCGCAGCAGGATGCCGGGCGCCTCGGCGCCGACCTTGAGCAGCGCGATCCCGGCCTCGTCGAAGCGGAACCCGACCGCGAATCCGGCGCGTTCGTAGAAGGCCACCGCCTCGCCGAGGTCCCCGACGGGGAGCAGGACGTTGTCGAAGCCGAGCAGTTCGTACGACTGGTTGTCTGACATACCGTCAGAGTAGGCCGATGATCGGCCGCAGCCCGGCATTGTCAGTGGTGGCCCGTACTGTCGTCGGCATGGGAATGGTGACGTTCGTCGACGAGACGACGACAGGGGACCGCTCGGCGTCCTGGGGACTGGAGATCGCCGAGGAGCGGCTCACCGTGCGTGAGCTGATCCGGCGCCGGGTGTTCCAGGAGGTGGCCGAGTTCAACGCGCGGACGCCCGCGGTGTTCCGGGGCCTGGTGCAGCCCACGGACACCGAGCGCGTGATCAACGGCTACGCGCTGCGCACACCCCGCCGGATAGACCCCGAGGCCCAGTCGGAGCTGGCGCTGACGGCGTTCGCGGGCAATGGGTTCCTGGTGCTGGTGGGGGACCGCCAGGTCACCGACCCGGACGAGGAGATCGACCTGGCGCTCGGCACCGAGGTCACCTTCCTGAAGCTCGTCGCCCTGGTGGGTGGCTGATGACCGGCACACCCGAGCGGTACGCCGACGAGGCCGCCCCCAGCCTGAAGCTGATCGCCGACGGGCAGCTCGACGGGCTGGTGCCCGAGCTGCTCGCCCTCGCCGAGGTGATCGCGGACGACTGGAGGACGGCCCGTCAGGTCATCGACGCCGTCCGCTGGAGCGACCGGTCCTTCCGGGGCGGACTCGTGCGCCGCCTCGCCGCCCGCTACCAGGAGGCGGAGCGGGGTTCGTCCGACCCGCGCCGCATCGCGATCCTGTTCGCCAACCTCGACATCACGGACCTGGTGAGCGAGTCGTCCCGGGACACCCGCGAGGCCCTCATGGCGCTGGCCGCCGTGCAGGAGATGAGCTACGACACCGCCGATCTGATCCTGCTCGCCGAGGCCGAGCTGGACGAGGGACGCGCGCTGCCGGGCCTGTTCGTCGCCCTGATCCGCCGCTCACAGCTGACGATGTGGTACGGCGGCGCGGAGCTGGCCCCCCTGGTGGAGCGCATCGCCCCGACCGCCCCGGTGCTCAACCCCGGCGAGGCATGGGCGGACCGGGCCCTGGCGGACCTGGAGGAACTCGCGGCGTCAGACAAGGCGGATAAGGCGGCTAAGGAGGGCAAGGGCGAAAACTGGCGGCGGCTGCTCGCCCACGCCATCACCGCGCACTCCGCCCGCCCCTCCACCAAGTGGGAGCGCGCGGGGCGGACACTGATCGACGCCGTGGGCGCGGACGAGGCGCGCGCACGGCTGCTGGACTGGCTGTCCCTGATGGGCCGTCCCCGCACGGCGCCCCTGCAACCGGGGCAGTACGGGAACGACCCCGCCGCCACCTTCGACCCGTACAACGCGACCGCGCTGCGGGGGCTGATCTGGCTGGTGTCGTTCCTGCCGACCGAGGGCGCAGCCGACGCCACTGATACCTCCCACGCCCCCCTCACCGCCCGCACCCTGGGCGCCCTCGTGGAGATCTCCCTCCGCCGGGTCCCCGGCGTCGGCCCCGTCAACCCCAAGGTCGCCAACGCCGCCGTCAACGCCCTCGCCCGGATCGAGCACGAGGCGGCCCTCGCCGAGCTGGCCCGACTCGCCACCCGCGTCACCTACAAGGGCACCCTCAAGCTGGTGGACGCCGCGTTGGACACCCGCGCGCAGGCGCTCGGCCTCAGCCGCGAGGAGATCGAGGAACTCGCCGTCCCGGCCTACGGCCTGACCGACGTCGGCCGCGCCGAACACCGGCTGGGCGAGGCCACCGCCGTCCTCGCGGTGCACGGTGCCAAGGCCACCCTGACCTGGTCCAACGCATCCGGTAAGACCGTCAAGGGCGTCCCCGCCGCCGTCCGCCGCGACCACGCCGACGAGCTGAAGGAGCTGAAGGCGGCGGTCAAGGACATCGACAAGATGCTCTCGGCGCAGAGCGAGCGCCTGGACCGCCAGTTCCTGGCCCGCCGCAGCTGGCCGTACGCCGCCTGGCGCGAGCGCTACCTGGACCACCCCCTGGTCGGCACCCTGGCCCGGCGCCTGCTCTGGACCATCGACGGGAACACGACCGTCGGATTCGCCGACGGCGAGCTGCGCACCCTCGCCGGCACCCCGGTGACCGAGGGCCGCGAGGTGACCGTATGGCACCCGGTCGACCATGAACCGGCGCGGATCGTCGCCTGGCGCGACTGGCTGGAGCGGCACGGCATCACCCAGCCGTTCAAGCAGGCCCACCGCGAGGTCTACCTCCTCACCGACGCCGAGCGCGCCACCGGCACCTACTCCAACCGGTTCGCCGCGCACATCCTGCGCCAGCACCAGTTCCACTCCCTGGCCGCCGTCCGGGGCTGGAGCAACAAGCTGCGGCTGTGCGTCGACGACCAGGCCCCGCCCGCCGTCCGGGAACTGCCGGAATGGGGACTGCGCGCGGAGTACTGGATCGAGGGCGACGGCCGGGAGTACGGCGTCGACACCACCGAGTCCGGCAGCTTCCTGCGGCTGCGCACCGACCAGGTCCGCTTCTACCCGATCGACGCGCCGGGGAACTGGGCGCACTGCTGCGGCGGCGAGTACGGGATGTGGCTGGGCGACGGCGCCGATCCCGTCGAGGCCCTGCCCCTGTCCGGGATCCCGCCCCTGGTGCTGTCGGAAGTCCTGCGGGACGTCGACCTGTTCGTCGGCGTCGCCAGCGTCGGCAATGACCCGACCTGGCAGGACGGCGGACCCGAGGGCCGCTACCGCGAGTACTGGACGTCGTACGGCTTCGGTGAACTCAGCCAGAGCGCGCAGACCCGCCGGATCCTCCTGGAGCGGCTGATACCCCGGCTCGCGATAGCCGGCCGCTGCCGGCTGGAGGGCCGCTTTCTGCATGTCGAGGGCGAGCGCCACACGTACAAGATCCACCTCGGCTCGGGCAACATCCTGATGACACCGCACGACCAGTACCTGTGCATCGTCCCGAAGTCCGGCGGCGGCACCGCCGGGGCGCAGGCCGGCTATCTGCCGTACGAGGGCGACCGGATGCTCGCGGTGATCCTCAGCAAGGCGATGATGCTGGCGGCGGACACGGAGATCACCGACCCGACGATCCTGAGCCAGCTGTAGCGACGGCGGACATGCCGAAGGGTCCTGCTCCCCCAGGACAGCGGGGGAACAGAACCCTCACGACGGCGGGGAGCAGGACCCTCGGAAAAAGGCCGGTGCGACGGTCAGAACCGCCGGGTGATCAGCGCCTTCTTCACCTCGGCGATCGCCTTCGTCACCTCGATGCCGCGCGGGCAGGCGTCCGTGCAGTTGAAGGTGGTGCGGCAGCGCCACACGCCGTCGCGGTCGTTGAGGATCTCCAGGCGCTGCTCGCCCGCCTCGTCACGCGAGTCGAAGATGAAGCGGTGGGCGTTGACGATGGCGGCCGGGCCGAAGTACTGGCCGTCGTTCCAGAACACCGGGCACGAGGAGGTGCAGGCCGCGCACAGGATGCACTTCGTGGTGTCGTCGAACCGCTCACGGTCCGCGGCGGACTGGTAGCGCTCGCGGGTCGGCTCGTTGGTCTCCTTGGTGATCAGGAACGGCATCACGTCCCGGTACGCCTGGAAGAACGGCTCCATGTCCACGACCAGGTCCTTCAGGACCGTCAGGCCCTTGATGGGCTCGACCGTGATCGGCTTGTCCGGGCTGAGGTCCTTGATCAGCGTCTTGCAGGCCAGCCGGTTCTTGCCGTTGATCCGCATGGCGTCCGAGCCGCAGATGCCGTGCGCACAGGAGCGGCGGAAGGTCAGCGTGCCGTCGATGTCCCACTTGATCTTGTGCAGACCGTCGAGGACGCGTTCCTTGGGGTCGATCTCCAGCTGGAAGTCTTCCCAGGTCGCCTCGGCCGAGATCTCGGGGTTGAACCGGCGGACGCGGAAGGTGACCGTGATGTACGGCGACGCCGCGGCCTCCGCCTCCACCTTGTCCAGAACGGGGGTTGCCATCAGTACTTACGCTCCATCGGCTGGTAGCGGGTCTGGACGACCGGCTTGTAATCGAGACGGATCGACTCGGTTCCGTCGGCGCCCACCTCGCGGTACGCCATGGTGTGGCGCATGAAGTTGATGTCGTCGCGGTTGGGGTAGTCCTCGCGGTAGTGACCGCCGCGCGACTCCTTGCGGGCCAGTGCCGAGACCGCCATGACCTCGGCCAGGTCCAGCAGGTTGCCCAGCTCGATGGCCTCCAGCAGGTCCGTGTTGAACCGCTTGCCCTTGTCCTGGATCGAGACATTGCGGTAGCGCTCGCGCAGCTCCGCGATCTTCTCGACCGCCGTCTTGATGGTCTGCTCGGTGCGGAACACCATGACGTTGGCGTCCATCGTCTCCTGGAGTTCACGGCGCAGTTCCGCGACCCGCTCGGTGCCGGTGGAGGTGCGCAGCCGCTCGATCTGCGCGACCACGACCGACTCCGGGTTCTCCGGCAGCTCCACGTAGTCGGCCCGCTGGCTGTACTCCGCCGCCGCGATCCCGGCCCGGCGCCCGAACACGTTGATGTCGAGCAGGGAGTTGGTGCCCAGCCGGTTGGCGCCGTGCACCGACACACAGGCGACCTCACCGGCCGCGTACAGACCGGGGACGACGGTGGTGTTGTCGGACAGCACCTCGCCCTCGACATTGGTCGGGATGCCGCCCATCGCGTAGTGCGCGGTGGGCTGGATCGGGATCGGGTCGGTGTACGGCTCGATGCCCAGGTAGGTCCGCGCGAACTCGGTGATGTCGGGCAGCTTGGCGTCCAGCTGCTCCGGCGGCAGGTGCGTGAGGTCGAGGTAGACGTGGTCGCCCTCGGGACCGCAGCCGCGCCCCTCGCGGATCTCCGTGTAGATGGACCGCGAGACGACGTCACGGGACGCCAGGTCCTTCATGACCGGCGCGTACTTCTCCATGAAGCGCTCGCCGTCCTTGTTGCGCAGGATGCCGCCCTCACCGCGGGCGCCCTCCGTCAGCAGGATGCCCATGCGCCAGATGCCGGTCGGGTGGAACTGGAAGAACTCCATGTCCTCCAGCGGCAGCCCGCGCCGGTACACGGCCGCCTGGCCGTCGCCGGTCAGCGTGTGCGCGTTCGACGTCACCTTGAAGAACTTGCCGCAGCCGCCGGACGCGTAGATCACGGCCTTCGCCTGGAAGACATGGATCTCGCCGGTGGCCAGTTCGTAGGCCACCACGCCCGCCGACCGCTGGACGCCGTCGACCTCGGTGATCAGCTGGTCCAGGACGTAGAACTCGTTGAAGAACTCCACGCCCTCCTTCACACAGTTCTGGTACAGCGTCTGGAGGATCATGTGGCCGGTGCGGTCGGCCGCGTAGCAGGAGCGGCGTACCGGTGCCTCGCCGTGGTTGCGGGAGTGCCCGCCGAAGCGGCGCTGGTCGATGGTGCCGTTCGGGGTGCGGTTGAACGGCAGGCCCATCTTCTCCAGGTCGAGGACCGAGTCGATGGCCTCCTTCGCCAGGATCTCGGCGGCGTCCTGGTCGACCAGGTAGTCACCGCCCTTGACCGTGTCGAAGGTGTGCCACTCCCAATTGTCCTCCTCCACATTGGCCAGCGCGGCGGCCATGCCGCCCTGCGCGGCGCCCGTGTGGGAGCGGGTGGGGTAGAGCTTGGTCAGCACGGCGGTGCGGCTGCGCTTGGTCGACTCGATGGCGGCGCGCATGCCCGCGCCACCGGCGCCGACGATGACGGTGTCGTACTTGTGGATCTTCATGAGTCTCGTAACCCCGTGCCTAGCGGATGTTCGGGTCGAAGGTGAAGATCACCAGCGTGCCCAGCAGGATGGTGAACACCGTGGCGGTGTACAGCAGGCCCTTGAGCCACAGCCGTGTGCCGGCGCGCTCCGCGTAGTCGTTGATGATCACGCGCAGACCGTTGGTGCCGTGCAGCATCGCGAGCCACAGCATCAGCAGGTCCCAGACCTGCCAGAACGGGGACGCCCAGCGGCCCGCCACGAAGGCGAAGCCGATCTTGGAGACACCGCCGTCCAGCACCAGCTGGATCAGCAGATGGCCGATGACCAGGACGACCAGCACGACACCGGACAGCCGCATGAACAGCCAGGCGGCCATTTCGAAGTTGCCGCGCGTGGAACGCGGGGTCTTCCTGGTGCGCTGCCGCGGCGGCTCGATGAGCGGCGCGGGGTTGTCGACCGTGTAGACGGGCGCGCTCTCGACGGGACCGATCCCGGAGGCGAGGTTCTCAGTCGTGGACATGCGCGTCAGCTCCCGAACACTTCACGAGCGGCGTGGCCGAGGACGGGGTAGATCGCCCCGAGCATCAGCACCACCCAGATGCCCACGACCGTCCAGAGCAGCTGCTTCTGATAGCGCGCGCCCTGGGACCAGAAGTCGACGGCGATGACACGCAGGCCGTTGAGCGCGTGGAAGAGGATGGCGGCGACGAGGCCGTACTCCAGCACGGCGACGATCGGCGTCTTGTACGTGGCCACGACGTCGTCGTAGGCCTCGGGGGAGACACGTACGAGAGCGGTGTCCAGCACGTGTACGAACAGGAAGAAGAAGATGAGGACGCCGGTGACTCGATGAGCCACCCATGACCACATTCCTTCCCGGCCGCGGTACAGCGTTCCAGCCGGCACGGAAGTCCTCCGGGAGCGGGGGTTGGAGCCGCGCCGGCTTGTGCTGTCGGTCGGGCCCGGCCGGGTACGGTCCACCGGCCCCCCGCATGGTATCCACGGTTGCGCT
This sequence comes from Streptomyces sp. NPDC056734, assembly GCF_042790455.1. Taxonomy (NCBI): domain Bacteria; kingdom Bacillati; phylum Actinomycetota; class Actinomycetes; order Kitasatosporales; family Streptomycetaceae; genus Streptomyces; species Streptomyces sp. NPDC056734. The sequence goes on along the minus strand of NZ_JBHTZD010000008.1, from coordinate 271,082 downwards.
TGCCGCTTAGCGGGGGTGTGGCTGTGTGATCAAAGTGGCACGCGGATGGGGGATTGCGGCTACTAGGGGTGGGGTTGTTGTGATTTGCCGGGTGCGGCGCCGTGGTGGCTGGTCGCGCAGTTCCCCGCGCCCCTAAAGAACGCGGGTCAGCCGTCCCCTGGCCAGTCGTCGGAGTTCCTCTGCTGTCGCTGTTCGTTCGTCCTCCTCATCGTTCGTCAAACGTGATCGGAGGGCGGTGAGGGTGTGATTCAGGGATTCGTTCGGGGGGACGTCGTCCAGGCATATGACGAACACATGGCCGAAGCGGGAGGCGTACGCGGCGTGGGCCGCGTCCAGGGCGGTGTGGGCGGCGGAGTAGGTGTCGTCCGGCAGGGGCGGGAGGGACTCGCCTGTCAGGGCCTCCGCCAGTTCGGGCCAGGTCAGGTCGTAGGCGGCCTCGTCCGACGCGGCGCGCAGGGAGTCCAGGTCGGGGTAGGGGCGGTGGGCGGTGATCCGCTCGGCCCAGCGCGGGCTGCGCAGGCAGGTCAGCAGGGTGCGGCGCGCCTCGGGGGCCGGTGCGCTGTTGAAGCGCTGGAGCGCGGTCGGCGTGGCGGGCGTGGCCGGCGCGGGGCGGGTCTGCTCGGGAAGGAGGCGTGTCACGTCGTATGTCGGCAGAGGGATGGGGCGGGACGGGCGGGGGAAAGAGGTGCCGTCACGCTATCGAGAGTGGTCATCCGGCGTCCGACGGTTATCCGAATTTCACTCGGACGGAAGAGTTTCAGAACGTACGGGGGACCGGTCGGCATTACGTTGACGGTGTGGGCGAGCAGCAGAGCCGGGAACCGGCGGAGACGGAGCGGATCGTGCGGCGCAGGGCGCTGCTGATCGCGGCTGCCGTGGTCGTCCTCGGCGTCGGCGTCGGACTGTGGGCCACCGGGGGCGACGACCACCCGGCCGGTACGGGCGCGTCCGCCCAGGTCACCCCCAGCGCGGAGCCCAGCCCCAGCCCGAGTCCCACCCCGTCGCGCACCTACGCGCTGTCCCAGGCGCCGCGGACCATACCCGCCGTGCGCTCCCACACCGCGGCCCGCGGGCCCGGCTGGCAGCCCGCGAGCGGCTACCGCGTCGTGGTCGACGATGCCGCGCTGGCCGACGAGGGACAGTTGCTCGCCGGTGAGCTGGGACTGACGTACGCCGGGGAGCGGACGGATGTGCGCGCCGGGGACGTACGGCTGGCGCTCGGCGGCGAGGAGGGGGCGAACCCGGAGTCGTACGCGATGACCGTGGGCGGGGGACGGGTGGTGATCAGCGGGCCGGGGGAGGCGGGCGTGTTCTACGGGACGCGGACGCTGAAGCAGGAGGTGGCGGGCGGTGGTACGGCGCCGGAGGGCGTCGTGCGGGACGAGCCGGCCAAGCCTCGGCGCGGGTTCATGCTGGACATCGCGCGCAAGCCGTTCACCGCGGACTGGATCGAGGACCGGATACGGGAACTCGGCGATCTGAAGTTCAATGAACTGGGCCTGCACTTCTCCGACGACCAGGGCTTCAGGATCGCGTCGGACACCCACCCGGAGATCGTGTCCAAGGACCATCTGACCACGGCACAAGTGCGTGAGATCGTCGCGCTGGCGGAGAGCCGGCACATCACCGTCGTACCGGAGATCGACTCGCCGGGGCATCTCGGCGCGGTGCTGGCGGCCCATCCCGATCTGCAACTGCGCAACGCGAGCGGGGTGGCGGCGACGGGCGCGGTGGACATCGCCAATCCGGACGCGGTGGTCCTCATCGACGAACTGCTCGACGAGTACGCCGGGCTGTTCCCGGGCGGGCAGTGGCATCTGGGGGGTGACGAGTACCGGGCGCTGACCGTGTCCGACCCCGAGGCGTCCTACCCGGGCCTGGCGACCGCCGCGCGAGCCGAGTACGGGCCCGGCGGGACCGTCGCCGATCTCGCCACCGGCTGGCTGAACGACCGCGCCGCCACCGTCCGCACCCACGACCGCACCCCCCGCGCCTGGAACGACGGCTTCTACGCCGGTACGTCGGTGACCCCGGACGACGACATCGTCGCCGCGTACTGGACCGGCAAGGAGATCGGCGCCCGGGAGCCCGTGGAGTACCTGCGCACCGGCCGGGACGTGCTCAACTACAACGACGAGTTCCTCTACTACGTGCTCGGCGAACCGCAGACCTTCGTCTACCCGACCGGGCAGCGGATCTACGAGCAGTGGACCCCCCGGGTGCTGCGCGGCACCGGTGCCGTCGCCGCCCGCTACGAGGACCAGATACTCGGCGGCTCCTTCGCGGTGTGGTGCGACATCGCGGGTGCCCAGACCCAGGACCAGGTCGCCGCCGGTATCCGGATGCCGCTGCGGGCCACCGTCCAGAAACTGTGGGACCCCGACCGGCCGGACCTCACCTGGCAGGAGTTCCGGACCCTGGCCGACCGGCTGGGCTGAGGGGCGGGGAGGGGTGGGGAGGGGAGGGGTCGCGAGTGTTCGATCGGGCGGGGATTGGCGGATCCGGCTGCGGAGCCGTGTGCGGCTGTGATGTATTCCGTACGACCGTTGTGCGGTGTTCCGTGCGGGTGTGCGGGGCCGAGACCGGGGGGAACCGGAGATGGGCTACTGGGGGTACTTCGTCGTGGGGCGCGGCGAGCGACCGCTCGGGGAGTACGCGGCGCTGGCGGGGGTTTCGGAGCTTCGGCCGTACCGGTCGGCGCCCGGCGGCTGGCAGGTGTGGGAGTACCCGGGCGGGGACGGCGAGATCGGCAGCATGAACGCGCTCGCGCTGGAGAGCGGGGCGCCCGCCCTCTTCGGGTACGTCATGGACAGCGCGTGTGTGGTGGTGGAGGCGGCGGCGCCGGAGAGCGGGGCGTGGAGCAGCTGTCTGGTGCGGGCCGCGATGGCCGGGTATCTCGGCGCCGAGTCGGAGGGGCTCACCCTGGAGGACTACTTCCTGGAGCCGCGTGACGCCGCCGAGCGGGCGGTCGCCTGGGCGGCGGAGGCCGGGCACACGGTGGGGGCGCGGGATCTGGTCGAGGTGTTCATCGCGGGGGCCGGGGACGGGAGGGGTGCGGGCGGGGGTGTTGCGGGAGGTGCTGATGCCTCCGGTGCCTCCGAGGCATCTGACGCATCTCATGCCTCCGATGCCGAGCCGCTGGCCGAGGCGCTGTTCTTCCGGCTGCTGGACCGGCTGGGCGTCGTCCCGTACACCCCGTACGCCCCGTACGCCCCGTAGACCGGATGCCGTCACCGGCCGCTGTGACACTCCTCGCCGGTCGCACGCAGTAGGGGACGTGCGGGTTCCGTGAGGACGGTGCCCCGGACCCGGAGGCGTGGATGAGCCTTGTGGAACTGATCGCCCAGGCCGACGAGCGCGGACTGGCCGTCAGCGGTCTGGCCTGTCTGGATCGCTGCGTACCGCTGCTCGGCGGCGCTGACGACGAGGTGCTGCGGCCGCTGTGGTCCAACCTCGCCGACGACGGCGACGCGGGCGCGTGGCGCGGGCTGGTGGATATCGCGCGTGAGCGTCTCGGGGTGGCGGACCCCGCTGGGGTGGGTGCCGACGGGACGGTGGACGAGGCCGTGCTCCTGGTACGGCGGATGCTGGCCGCCGCTCCCGCCGTACGCTCCGCCGCCCCCGCCCGGATCTGGGCCGACGGCTGCTCGGTGGCCGCCCTGCGGATCCATCGCCTCCTCGATGCCGCCGGGGACGGCAGCGCATCGGCCGACGCCCGCCGCGGGGGCCGTACGGAGGTCATGTCACCGCTCGTCGCCGCCGAACTGCGCCGCCAGATCACCGTCCTGGAACTGCTCTCCCAGCACGGCGGCGGCGGACTGCGCCGGGCGCTGGAGGTGTCCACGGAGGGACGGCGGGTGCTGCGCGCGGCGGTTTCCCGCCGGGCCCGGCACGCGTAAGGCCCGGGCCCTACGGTCCCCGCCCCATGATCGCTGTGACGAAATGCCTGGCCGCAGCGCTCTTGTGAATGTGACGAGTTCCAGTTCCAGTTCGAGTTCAAGTTCGAGTTCGAGTGAGACCGACAGCGGTACCGGTGCCGCCTCCCCCCGGCCCTCCGCCGCGGCCAAGCCCGTGCGGTGGGCCGCCGACGTCGTGTCCACGCTGCGCGAGGGCGCCCGGCTGCGCCTCGACTACACCGCACAGTCCCTGTGGCGCGCGGACCGGCTGATCGCCGAACTGCGCCGGGAGGGCACCCCGTACGCCGCCGCCGAACAGGTGCTGCGCGGGTTAGGCGCGTACGCGGGTGAGGTGATCGTGCGGCAGACCGGCGGCGAGTGGTGGGCGAGCGGCGGTGACCACTGGGTCCGTACGCCGGACGGGCGGTTGTGGGACCCGATCGACGAGGCGCGGCGATGTTTCACCGAGGACGGGTCGCTGCGGTTGCTGTGCCGGGACGCCACGGCGGGGCGTTAGCGGTACGGGCGGTGGCTCAGCCGGTGTGGGTGGCGAGGAAGCCTGTGATGTGGCTCATGGTCTCCTCGGTGGACCAGGGCAGGACGCTCTCGCCGCCCTCGGACGCTGTGGCGGCGGGGCCGAAGGTCATGTCGCCGTGGCCCGCTCCGGTGAGGACCACTCGCTCGGCGTCGATGCCCTCTTCCGTGAGGGAGTTGAAGAGGTTCAGCGTCTGGCTGGGCGAGACGAGCGGGTCGGCGCTGCCGTGCATGAGGAGGAAGGGCGCCGTGGCGGACGAGATGTGGGTCGCGGGGTCGGCGGCGGCGACCTCACCGGTGTAGTCCTCGGTCGACTCGGTGGTGCCGGGACCGTAGACCCATTGGGCGGCGGCGTTGCCGGCCGCGTAGTTGGTGTCCTTGGCGGCCTGGTCGTAGTCGTCCGCGATCGTCGAGAGGTTGGCCGGACCGAACTCGTCGATGACCCCCTGGACGTCGCTGCTCTGGTCGAGATTGTCCCCGGCGTCATAGGTGTCGTCGCCGTTGGTGACGCCGGTCATGGAGGCGAGGTAGCCGCCGGCCGACTGGCCCCATACGAAGACATGGTCGGTGTCGATGTTGTAGGTGTCGGCGTTGGCGCGCAGGTAGCGGATCGCGGACTTCACGTCCGTCAGGGCGTCCGCGTAGGTGGCGCCGTCGACGGTGGTGCGGTACTGGATGCTGGCGACGGCGTAGCCCTGGTTGGTCACGTAGGTGCGCTGGTCGAGGTTGCCGGTGCGCTCGGCGCGCTGCCATCCGCCGCCGGTGATGTAGACGACGAGGGGGGTGGCCTCGGAGGACTCCTTGGGCGTCTGGAGGTCGAGCTTCAGCTCGGTCGGGGTGCCGTCGGTGGTCGGTGTGGCGTAGGTGAGGTCGTTGACGGTCGTGACCGCAGAGGTGTCGCAGGTGATGGCGGCGCCCTGGGGGTCGATGACCGTGCTGGTGCTGTTGTCGGTCTCCTTGATGCTGGTGGCCTCGCCGAGGCTCTGGGCTCCGTCGGGCATGTCGCTCGGCATGTCGCTCGGCATCCCCTCGGGCAGGTCGCCGCCTTGCGGTGCGGCCATTTCGGCGGTCGGGCACGAGGACGGTGACGCCGAGGCGGGCGGGGCGGCCGAGTCGTCCGAGGAGTCGTCGGAGGAGCAGGCGGACAGGGCCAGTGCGGTGACCAGGGTGAGGGCCGTGAGAACGGTGCCCTTCGCCCGGCGTCGTGGCTGGGCCTGTCGCTGTTGCCGTCGCTGTTCGGTGTCGAGGTTGGTGGGCTGGTCGTGTGCTGGCAGCACGGTTTCTCCTATGGGTCGGCGCGGGCAGCGGTAGTGAAACGGAGAAACGGAGATCGCATCTCCGTTTCCGTTCGCCTACTGTACATGAAACGGAGATTGGATCTCCGTTCTTGGGGTGGAGTGTCAGGGGTGCGGGTCGGGGGCGCGGGTCAGGGGTGCTCAAACTGCCGTCCGGGAACCCGTTCGCACGTCCCCCGGATGCCGTCACTCGCGCGTACGGTGTCCGCCGTACCGTGCCGCGTGGCCTACGTGGGCCGCCGTAGGGCCGAGGCGGGGCGGTGGCGCGTACGGTGAACGGCGTGAACTGTGGGGACGCGCTGGTTCGCGGGAAAAGACGGGCCGGAGGGACTCCGTTCCTTGTCGACGGGTCGCTGGCGGCTGTCTGCGCGGCCGTCGTCCACCCGGGATTCCTGGGCGAGGGCGTCCCGGCTTCGCTCGCGACGCCGCTCACCCTGTTCTCGGCGGCGCCGCTGACCGTGCGACGGAGACTGCCGCTGGCCGCACTGGCGATGACAACCGCCGGTTTCCTTGTCGCCCTCCTGTGGATGGGGGAGCCGGGACCGGGCATCGTGTGCTGTCTGGTGGCCCTGTACTCCGCGGCCGTGGCGGTCCCGCGCACCCGCGCGCTGATCGTCGGCACGGTCACCGCGATGGTGGTCCCGGTCGTCACGCTCGTGGTGACCGGGCGTCATTTCCTCGACCCGGCCAACCTCCTCCTGATCGCCTGGCTCGGCGCGGCCACCGCCATCGGTGATGCCGTCAGGAGTCGCCGCGCCTACATCCAGGCCATCAAGGACCGCGCCACGCGTGCTGAGCGGACCCGGGAGGCGGAGGCGTCCCGGCGGGTCGCCGAGGAGCGCCTGCGGCTTGCCCGCGAACTGCACGACATCGTGGCCCACAGCATCACGGTGATCAACTTCCAGGCCGGGGTGGCCGCCCAGCTGCTGCGCCGACAGCCCGACGCGGCCGAGGCGGCCATCGAGAACGTCATCACGGCGAGCGGCGCCACGCTCACCGAACTCGGCACCATGCTGACCGTCCTGCGCCGGCCCGACGGCGAGCCGTGCCCGCCGGAGCCCATGCCCGGTCTCGACCGCCTCGACGAACTCCTCGACGGCTTCCGGGCCGCCGGTCTGGCCGTCGATGTACAGCACGGCGGCGAGATCCTCGGTCTGAGCCCGGCCGTCAGCATGGCCGGCTACCGCATCATCCAGGAGTCACTGACGAACGCGCTCAAGTACGCCACGCCCCGGACCGCGACGGTCCGCCTGTCCCGCGCCGCACACCGGCTCCGGATCACGGTGGTCAACCCGGTGACCCGCGGGGTGGTCCGGGGGCCGTCCTCCCCGGCGTCGTCCCCGGAACGCCGGGGCACCGGTCGTGGCCTGCTGGGCCTGCGTGAACGGGCGGCGTCCGTCGGCGGTCGCCTCGACGTGGAGGAGGGCCGCGAGCGGTTCAGCGTGGACGCGTTCCTTCCCGCCCAGCGGACGGAACCCTGAACCGGAGAGTGGCCGGAATAACTGACTACTGGTCACCGATCTGCGGACGCAGGGCGGACGAGCCCGGTCTGATAGGCGAACACCACCAGCTGCGCCCGGTTCCGGGCCCCGAGCTTGGCCATGGCGCGGTGCACATGGGTGCGGACGGTCTGGCGGGAGATGATCAGGTGATCGGCGATCACCTCATTGGACAGCCCTTCGGCCACCAGCGCCACGATCTCCCGCTCACGGTCGGTGAGATCGGCCAGTTCCCCGAGCGTGGCGGGCGGCGGCCCGTCGGGCAGCGCGAGATACCTCGTGATCAAGGTCTGGGTGGCCTTGGGCGACAGCAGGGCCTCGCCGCGCGCCGCGACCCGGACGGCCTCCGGCAGTTCCGCGGGGCGCATCCCCTTCCCCAGAAAGCCGCAGGCCCCCGCCCGCAGGGCCGTCAGGATGTACTCGTCCACCTCGTAGGTCGTGAGAATCACGATGCGGACGCCGTCCAGCGCCGGATCCGAGGCGATCTCCCGGGTGGCGGCCAGCCCGTCCAGCTCCGGCATGCGGATGTCCATCAGCACCACATCCGGGGTGGTGCGGCGGACGACCTCGATGGCCTCGCGGCCCGTCTCGGCCTCGCCGACCACCTCCAGGTCGTCCGCCGTGTCGATCAGAATGCGGAATCCGCCGCGCAGCAGAGCTTGATCGTCGGCGAGGACCACCCGGATCGAGGCGTCGTTCATGCCGTCACCCTACGGCAAAACGGAGACTTCGTCTCCGGCTACGGCGGTGATCGGCGGGGCCGGTGACCGGTGACCGGGCTCAGCCGGCCCGGTCACCATGCCGGTCGGCGGCCGGTGCGGCTGCTGCGGGCCATGTCCTGGACGGGTCCGCCCGGACGGCTCGCTTCGCCGCCTGGATCTGCTCGTAGACCTGGGTCCGCAGTTCGGTGAAGCGAGGAGCGATACGGGTGTGCAGCTGATCGCGTTCGTCGGGCAGGTCGATGCGCAACTCGTCCTGTACGACGGTGGGTGACGCGGAGAGGACGATCACCCGCTCGCCGAGGTAGACCGCCTCGTCGATGTCGTGGGTGACGAACAGGATGGTGATCCCGCGCTCCTGCCACAGGGTGCGCACCAGATCCTCCAGATCGGCCCGGGTCTGGGCGTCGACCGCCGCGAACGGCTCGTCCATCAGGAGGACCCGGGGCTCGTAGGCCAGCGCACGGGCGATCGCCACGCGCTGCTGCATGCCGCCGGACAACTGCCAGGGATAGGCGTCGGCGGCGTCCGGCAGCCCCACCGACCGCAGGGCGTCGGTGACCAGCTCCCGGCGCCTCGCCCTCGGTATCCCCTTCTGCTTCAGGGGCAGGCCGACATTGTCGCCGACCTTCATCCAGGGGAAGAGGCTGCGCCCGTACTCCTGGAAGACGATCGCCATGCCGGGCGGTGGCCCGGTCACCGGTTCACCGGCGAGGAGCACCTGTCCCCCGGACGGTTCGAGCAGTCCGCCCATGCATTTCAGCAGGGTCGTCTTGCCGCAGCCCGATGGGCCCACCAGACAGACGAGTTCACCGGCCCGCACCGTGAAGGTGAGATCGCGGACCGCCTCCACCTGCCGGCCGGACCCCTGGTAGACCTTCCTCAGGCCATGTACATCGAGCATGGTGCGCCCTTTCACAGTGTTCACTCACGACCGCCGGGTGGACGCGCGCAGGCCGTGGTACCAGCCGAGCACCCGGCGCTCGGCGAACCGGAAGGCGAGGGAGAGCAGGAATCCGAGCAGACCCAGGAGCAGGATCCCGGTCCACATGTCGGGGATGGCGAAACCGCGCTGGAACTGCACCACGGTGAAGCCGATGCCGTTGTTCGCCGCGAACATCTCGCTGATGACCATGAGGATGATGCCGACGGAGAGGGCCTGGCGCAGGCCGGCGACGATCTGCGGACTCGCCGAGCGCAGCACCAGGTGGCGCAGCCGCCCGGCACCGCGGAGGTGATAGGAACGCGCCGTATCCAGCATGACCGGGTCGACCGCCCGTACGCCCTCCACCGTGTTGAGCAGGACCGGCCAGACGCAGCCGCTCGCGATCACCACGATCTTCATGGTGTCGCCGATGCCCGCGAACAGCATGATCACCGGAATCAGCACCGGGGGCGGCACGGCCCGCAGAAACTCCAGCACGGGCTCGCAGAAGGCCCGCACCCCGGGGTAGGAGCCGATGAGCGTGCCCAGGCCCACGCCCACGGCGGCCGCGAGCAGATAGCCGCCGGTCAGCCGCAGCACACTGGGCACCAGGTCGGCGCGCAGGCGCTCGCCGGTCCACACCGAGGGGAATGTCTCCAGGATCGTGCGCAGCGGCGGCCAGAACGGGTCGGTGCTCCCGTCCGAGGCCACCCACCACAGTCCCAGCAGCACCGCCGGCAGGCCCACCGCGAACAGCACATGTCGGGTCAGCGCCTTCACGGCCTTCACGACACGGCCTCCCCGCGTACGGACTGGTGCCAGGCCAGGGCCCGTCGCTCCACCGTCCGGGCACCGAGGTTGATCAGGAGCCCCAGGATTCCGGTCACCGTGATCAGCGCGTACATGTCGGGCACGGCCTGCGACGCCTGGGCGACGGCGATCAGTGAGCCCAGTCCCGGTGCCCCGATGACCAGTTCCGCCGTGATGGCGAGCACCAGGGCGACCGCCGCGGCGAGCCGGATGCCGGTCATGACGTAGGGCAGGGCCGTCGGCCAGGCGACGTACCGGATACGGGCCCAGGTCCCGAGCCCGTACGACCGTGCCGTCTCCTCGGCGACGGGGTCCACGTCCTGGACGCCGTACAGCACCTGGAGGAGCACCTGCCAGAACGACGCGTACACCACCAGCAGCAGCACCGAGCGCAGTTCGGAGCCGTACAGCAGCACCGCCAGCGGGATCAGTGCCACGGACGGGATGGGGCGCAGGAACTCGATCGTCGACGCCGTCACGTCCCGCAGGAGCGGTACGAGGGTGATGAGCAGACCGCACAGGATGCCCGCGCCCGACGCGATCCCCAGGCCGATCACCCAGCCGGTCAGCGTGTCCCCGAGTGCCGACCAGAAGGCGGCGTCGCCGAGTTCCCCGCCCAGCGCGCCGGCGATCCTGCTGGGCGGCGGGAAGTGGTCCGTACTGACGAGACCGAGCCGTGGCACGGCCTCGCCGACGGCGAGGAAGGCCGCGAGCCCAGCCGCCCCGAGGGTGAGGTGGGGACGGTTCACGGCAGCAGCTCGTCCAGGTCGGGGGCGGTCTTGAACAGACCGTCCTGCTCGCCGAGTCGCTCCAGCCTCTGCACCGAGGACCGGCTGATGTCCGCCGGCCACTTCGGGAGCGTCATCTCCGCCAGGACGGACGCCGGGATCTCCGTGTACGTGGAGACGATGTCGCGGACCTCGTCCGGATGGCTGTTCGCGTAGGCCAGCGCCTCCGCGGTGGCCTGCTGGAACTTCTCCACCACCGCGGGGTTCCGCTCCGCGTACTCCTGCGAGGTGAAGTACAGGGCGACGGTGAGGTCCTCGGCCACGTCCACGTAGGGTGACGCGAGCTGCACACCCCCCTGGTCCAGCATGGTGGTCAGCGCGGGCTCGACCGCCATCGCGGCGTCCACCTGGCCCTGTTCCAGGGCGGCGGGCATCTGGTCGAAGGCCAGTTCCACGAACTTCACCTTCGACGGGTCGCCCCCGGCCTTGCGCACGGACTCGCGGACCGAGGTGTCGAGGATGTTCTTGAGTGTGTTGACGGCAACCGTCCTGCCCTCCAGGTCCTTCGCGGACTTGAGGGAACCGCCCTCCTTCACGACGAGCGCGCCGTAGTCCTCGCCGTCCACGCCGGTGGTCGCCACACCGCCCGAGACCGCCTTCACCTGTACGCCGTTGCTCTGCGCGACCATCAGCGACGTCGTGTTGCTGAAACCGAACTGGAACTGGCCGCTCACCACGCCCGGCACGATGGCCGAGCCGCCCTGCGCCGTGGTCATCGTGATGTCGAGACCGTGCTTCTCGTAGATCCCCTCCCGCTCGCCGAGATAGAGGGCGGCCACGTCGACGATCGGAATGACTCCGACGTTGACTTCGGTGATGCCGTCGCCGTCGGGCGCGGAGCCGGCGGAGTCGCCGGATCCACAGGCGGTGGCGCCGAGGAGGAGGGCGGCGGCGATGCCGGCCAATGGTCGCTGCATGGTCTGTCCTTTCGCGGGCCGGGCCGTCGCCGAGCGATTCCGGCCGGTCCGCACGCAAGGGAATGTGTCGGGGAGAAAGGTGAGGGGTCACCACATGGCGTCGGGTTCGACCTGCCAAAGGTGTCGTCCGCCGCCCACCCACACATCCCCCGGGCACCGTCACTGGCCCGTACGACCTCTGCCGTACGCGGGGTGAGCCGTACGGTCGGGGTGGTATCCGTGCAAGGGCCCGGATGCCGGGGCGGCGGTGTCGGCGATCGGTCGTGCGACCGCACAGCCGTGCGACCGCACAGCCGTGCGGCCGGAGGCGGGCATGCCGACGACTCCGCCCGCGTTGATCAGGTCGACCGTGGCCGTGAGTGCGGTCCGTGGCCGTGAGGGCGGAAGGCTGAAGGAGCCGCCGTCAGGAGCCGGACACGGGGAGTTTCCTTCAGTCGCCCAAGGGGCCCGGGACGTCAGCGCCCGGTGACGCCGGTCCGGTCCTCTTCGCTCGCCGCGCGTCGAACCGCTTGCCGTACTCCGCGCCGGGCAGCGGTTCCGCGCGCTCGGGCCCTGCTCGCAACCCGTCCAGCAACAGCCTCAGATAGCGCCGCCACAGCTCCGGCTCCCCGCTCCGCTCGGTCACCGCGGTCAGCATCTGCTGGATCACGACCAGGTCCCAGGGCTCGGCGTCCGCGCGCAGAACGCCCTGCTCCTTGGCCCGCTCGACCACGAAATCGACGTTTCGCCTGATCTGCTCCTGGTGCCGCAGCCCCGCCGACGCCACCCGGTCGCTCTGGAGCACGACCTCGCGCAGGCCGCGGTCGAGCGCCTGTAGTTCGGCCACGCGCTCAAGACTGACCGTCAGCCCGCGCCAGGCGTCGGTGTCCTCGGCCCCCTCCCGGGTGGCCTCCTCGACCCGCGCAAACATGTCGTCGACGAGTTCGTCGATCAGGGCCTGCTTGTTGGGGAAGTGGCGATAGGCCGTCCCCACTCCGAGCCCGGCCTGGCGGGCGACGTCGTCCAGGGTTGCCTTCAGGCCGCGATCAGCGAACACCTCGCGGGCGGCGGCCAGGAGCTTGCGGCGGTTCAGCTCGCGATCGCGCCGCGGCTTGGGCGTGCGGGCTCCGCCGGAGGTGCCGGAGGCTTCGGAGGTGCCGGAGGCTTCGGCCGCACCGGCGGCACTGGCTTCGCCGGGTGTGGAGGGGGCCGCCATGCAGAGATCACACCTTCGCCGTCGTCGTCACGCATCCTGCCGCTGACGGGAGATCGTATCTCCGCGTACGCCGGGCCGCGGGAGCCCGCGGGGCGTGGACACCGCGGGGCGTGAACACCGCGGAGACGGCCGAGGCCGCCACCCCCCACAGGAGAGGCCCCGGCCGTCGCGCGGTACGGGCCGCGCGGCGGCCCGTACTACCTTCAGCGCCATAGGTGCGTTTTCTGTCACACCCCACCTCGTCACGAGTTAGTTGCATCTTTTACGGTCATGGACGGGGAGCGGTTTCAAGACGTAACGTGCCATTCGCGCCGAACGCCGAGCACCGAAGGCCAAGAGGGGCGACGGACCAGGGGACCCACCGACCGACCACGACGGCAAGCACCCGTACCGCAAGCGCGGCACGGGTCCAGGCGCAGAGAGGGCGCGCGTGTGCTGGGGGACGACGCCGAGCTGACTGCCTCCGTGCTTGCGGCACAGAACGGGGACGAGACCGCGTTCCGGACTGTGTACCGCACGGTGCACCCGCGGCTGCTCGGATACATACGCACACTCGTCGGCGATCCCGACGCCGAGGATGTGGCCTCCGAGGCATGGCTCCAGATAGCGCGCGATCTGGAACGCTTCAGCGGGGACGCCGACCGGTTCCGTGGCTGGGCCGCCCGGATAGCCCGTAACCGCGCGCTGGACCACATACGTATGCGGGGCCGCCGCCCCGCGATAGGCGGCGACGAGGCCGAACTGACCGGCAGACCGGCCGACTCCGACACCGCGGGCGAGGCCATCGAGGCCCTCGCCACCGACCGCACCCTCTCCCTCATCGCCCGGCTGCCGCAGGACCAGGCCGAGGCCGTCGTCCTGCGGGTCGTCGTGGGACTCGATGCCAAGACCGCCGCCGAGACACTCGGCAAACGCGCGGGCGCCGTCCGCACCGCCGCTCACCGGGGGCTCAAGCGGCTCGCCGAACTCATCGGCGACGATCCGGAATCGGCCGCCGCCCTCGACGCCCTCCCCGCCCAGCGGGAACCGCACCATCGTGCGGTGACGTCCGCGAGTGTGACGCATTCGCGATCGCGGACGCAGAAGGACATGTGATGGCCGACGAGCACTTCAGATGGCTGGACCGCGAAACGGTGGAGCGCCTGCTGCGCGGGGAGCCTCTGGAAGCTCTCGACGACGACGCCCGCGACCAGGCCGACCGGCTCGCCCAAGCACTGGGCTCACTGTCCGTGCCCACCCCTCTGACCAGCGACGAACTCCCCGGCGAGGCCGCGGCGCTGGCCGCCTTCCGCAAAGCGCGCGCCGATCTCGGCGAGGCCGACTGTCCCTTCACCGGCGATCTCGCCGCCCCGCGCGCCTCCGACGCCGGGCTCATCCGGATCGGCGGCCGTTCGCGCCGGGGCGGTACGGCGGCCCGCGGGGATTGCGATCCGGTGCCGCGCCGGGGCCGTCAGCTGCGGCTCGGCCTGGCCGCCGCGCTGGCCGTCGTGATGATCGGCGGCATCACCGCCGCCGCCGGAACCGGAGTGCTGCCGACGCCGTTCGACGACAAGGTCGACCCGGGCCCCGCCGCCACCGTCCCGGCCCAACCACCCACCGGCACCCCGCCGCCCACGCCCTCCCCGACGCCCGGCGACCCCGACGCCGACCCCCAGCCGGGCAGCGGGCCCTCCACCGCCCCGTCCGCCCCCGCGGCGGACACCGTCCCGGACAGCGACACCCCGTCCGGAGACAGCAGCGCGGAGCAGGAGGAGACGAAAGAGACGAAAGAGACGAAAGAAGAGAAAGAGAAGAAGGAGGAGAAGGAGAAAGAGGACAAGAAGGAGGTGAAGGAAACAAAGGAGGCGAAGGAAGCGAAGAAGGTGAAGGAGGTGAAGGAGACGAAGGAAGCGAAGAGCGCGGACGGTGTCGTCGGTATGTCCCAGAAGGCCGACGGTGACGGAGAAACCGGCCGCTGGGGCACGCAAGCCGACCGCAGCGCGCCGTCACCGGCCGCGCAGGGCATCGAGCGGGAGGCCGAGCAGCGGCGCGGCGAGTCCGGCGCCGGTGAATCGGCCTCAGCCTCGACCCCGGTGTCAGCCTCGGGCACGAGCCCCGCCTCGGGCACGAGCCCCGCCTCGGGCACGAGCCCCGCCCCCATCGCCGTAGCGTCACCCTGACAACGCTGTCGGTCGACCCGCACAACCTTGAGAACCCCCTCCCTCCCCCTCCCTGACCTGCGATTTCACGGTGGAGAAAAGTTTCTTCTCGCACGGTGTGACACTTTCGGGCCGGGTGACGCAGTAGTAGGTGAGCCGACTGGTCATCGGCCCTTTGCACAGTGCCGGGGTTCCCCCCGTACCTGCGGCACGTGCACTCGGCGCGGGCGGGACACGTTCCCCCGGTCCCGTCCGCGCCCCATCTCCCCCCCCCTGGCCCCGCCCCCGCCCCCTCGGCGTCACCAGTGGACGACGACCTTGTCCCCGTTCCTCACCTGCGTGAACAGGTCGGCGATCAGCTTCTCGTCCCGGACGTTGACACAGCCGTGCGAGGCGCCCGCGTAGCCCTGGGCGGCGAAGTCGGACGAATAGTGGACGGCCTGGCCGCCGCTGAAGAACATGGCGTACGGCATAGGGGAGTCATAGAGCGTCGACACATGGTCGCGGGACTTCCAGTAGACCTGGAAGACACCTTCGCGGGTCGGGGTGTACTCCGCGCCGAACCGCACCTCGGTGGTCGTGACGGTCCGTCCGTCCACCATCCAGCGCAGTGTGCGGCTGGCCTTGCTGACGCACAGCACCCGTCCGGTCAGACAGCGCGGGTCGGGCGCGTCCGGCTCCTGGCCGCCCATCAGATACAGCTCCCACTGTCCGGGCTCCTTGGTCATGCCCAGCAGCCGCTGCCAGGTGACGGTGTCCGTCTCGCCGGTGGGCGGCAGCCCGCGCTTGTCCTGGAAGCCCTTGACCGCGCGCTCGGTCAGATCGTCGTACGTCCCCGTCGGCCCGTCGAAGAGCCAGGCGACCTGGCGCAGCCGGGCCTGGAGTTCGCGCACGTCACGGCCGGTGTCCCCGCGGGTCCACAGGGCGGGGGCGGGGGCGGCGGCAGGGGTTCGCTCGGGGGATGCCGAAGGGGTGGGCGGTGAAGGGGCGGGCGGTGAGGCGGCCCCGGGGCCGGGGCTGGTGCGGGTGACATCGACGCGTTCCGGGGACACCGGTTTGCCGTCCGCGCCCTGCGTCTGGACGGTGCACGCCCCGACCGACGTCAGCACCACCACCGCGGCGAGTGCCCGCCCCCTGCCGTACCTCCGCATGTGCGGCCCTTTCGTTCGCGTGCGTCAGCCGTGGACCCGGTTGGGTGCCTTCCGTGTCACCTGAGATGTTCCCCGCACACGACAGGTTGCGAACGGCACGGCATCGTGGGGAGGGCAGAGGACCACGCTTCTGGCGGTGGGAACACGAGCACGGCGGAGGCACACCATGGCACGCGAGGCGGAACGGGAGCCGGCACGCGAGGTGGACCGGGCGACGGCACCTGAGGTGGACGGAGAGACGGTACGTGAGTCGGAGTCCGGACTGCCCATCGAACCGGTGTACGGCCCGGACGTCCTGACCGGCTGGGACCCGGCGGTACGGCTGGGGGAGCCCGGCGCGTACCCCTTCACGCGCGGGGTGTACCCCACGATGTACACGCGCCGCCCCTGGACCATGCGTCAGTACGCGGGCTTCGGTACGGCGGCGGAGTCGAACGCCCGCTACCGGCGGCTGATCGCCCATGGCAGCAGCGGACTGTCGGTGGCGTTCGACCTGCCCACCCAGATGGGATACGACAGCGACGCCCCGCTCGCCCGTGGCGAGGTCGGCAAGGTGGGCGTGGCGATCGACTCGATCGAGGACATGCGGGTCCTGTTCGCCGGTATCCCGCTCGGCGAGGTCTCCACCTCCATGACGATCAACGCCCCGGCGGCGCTGCTCCTCCTGCTGTACCAGCTGGTCGCCGAGGAGCAGGGCGTCCCCGCGCACCGGCTGACCGGCACGGTCCAGAACGACGTACTGAAGGAGTACATCGCGCGGGGGACGTACATCTTCCCGCCGAAGCCGTCGCTGCGGCTGACCGCCGACATCTTCCGGTACTGCGGGACCGAGCTGCCGAGGTGGAACACCATCTCGATCTCCGGCTACCACATGGCCGAGGCGGGCGCGTCACCCGCGCAGGAGATCGCGTTCACGCTGGCCGACGGCATCGAGTACGTGCGGACGGCGGTCGCGGCCGGGATGGGCGTCGACGACTTCGCGCCGCGCCTGTCCTTCTTCTTCGTGGCGCGTACGACGCTGCTGGAGGAGGTCGCCAAGTTCCGCGCGGCGCGGCGGATCTGGGCGCGGGTGATGCGGGCGGAGTTCGGGGCGCGCGACCCGAGGTCGATGATGCTGCGCTTCCACACCCAGACGGCCGGGGTGCAGCTGACGGCCCAGCAGCCGGAGGTGAACCTGGTCCGGGTCGCCGTACAGGCGCTCGGGGCGGTGCTCGGCGGCACCCAGTCGCTGCACACCAACTCCTTCGACGAGGCGATCGCGCTGCCGACGGACAAGGCGGCCCGGCTGGCGCTGCGGACCCAGCAGGTGCTGGCGTACGAGACGGATGTGACGGCGACCGTGGACCCGTTCGCCGGGTCCTACGCCGTCGAGAGCCTGACGGACGCCGTGGAGGCCGCCGCGCTGGAGCTGATGGCGAGGGTCGAGGACCTGGGCGGTGCGGTGTCCGCCATCGAGCACGGCTTCCAGAAGTCCGAGATCGAGCGCAGCGCCTATCGCATCGCCCAGGAGACGGACGCCGGTGAGCGGGTGGTGGTGGGCGTCAACCGGTTCGCCCTGGACGAGGAGGAGCCGTACGCCCCGCTCCGCGTCGACCCCGCCATCGAGACCCACCAGACCGAACGCCTCGCCCGCCTCCGCGCCGACCGCGACTCCCACGCGGTGACCTCGGCCCTCACCACCCTGCGCCGCACCGCCGAGGGCACCGGCAACGTCCTGCCCCCGATGAAGACCGCCCTGCGGGCGCGGGCGACGGTGGGGGAGGTGTGCGGGGCGCTGCGGGAGGTTTGGGGGAGCTATGTGCCGCGCGAGGTGTTCTGAGGTGGGGTGAGCGGTTCCCGGCGGGGTGCGCGCGGTGTTCGGGCCCTGCGGATCGCCCGGGTGACCAGTGGGGGCAGCAGGTCGTGGGCGAGGCGGCGGGCGCGGTGGTGGGGGGTGGGGGCCGGGTTGCGTTGCCGGGGGAGCGTCTCCGCCGGGGGTGCGGGCTCCGGCTCGGGGTGGCGGGACGGGGGGAATGAGGGGGCGGTCAGGGCGGGGCGGGACTTGAGGCGGATCAAGCGGTGGCCGGCCGCCTGCTGGATGCTCAGGTCGCAGTCCTCGCGGGCCCGCACCATCTCCAGCAGCGCGTCCTGCGCGGGCTCGGGGTCGCCCCAGGTGCCGTACAGCTTCTGGGTGGTCAGGCAGATCGGGTGCAGGCCGCGGCTGAGCACCGCCTCCCAGGCGGCGACGGAGACGCCGGGGGTGTGCTCGGAGCGGAAGTCGTCGAGGACGACGATCCCGTCGGGGAGCAGTACGTCCCGGGCGGCGCCGATGTCGCCGTGCACGTGCTCGTACAGATGAGAGCCGTCGATGTGCACGAAGCGGCAGCTGGCGGGGGCGACCTCGCCGGGGACGAGTGAGCTGGGGCCCTGGAGGACGCGGGGCAGTTCGTCGTGGAAGGCGAGGTAGTTCGACTCGAAGGCCCGGCGGCTGAGGGAGCTGTACGACTTCACCGACTCGGCCCGGTTGGCGCCGTCGGGGGCGTCACCCCCGAACAGGTCGCACACCGTGTACCGCTCGCCCTCCTGCCGGTGCCGGCCCAGGAAGATCGCGCTCTTGCCCATGAACACCCCGACCTCCAGGAGGTCCCCGCGCAGGCCACCGGCCTCCTGGCGGTGCAGGAACCAGTCGAAGAGCAGCTGGTCCAGGGGCGGGAACCAGCCCTTGACGTCGTCGAGGCGGTGGGGTGGCGGGGGAGAGGCAAGGGTGCCTGGGGTGCCGGGGGTGGGGGCGGTGGTGCCGGGGGTGGTCGGGTGCGGTCGGGTCGCGCCTTGTACAGCGGTCATCGGGGGGAGTACTTCCTTGAGCGTGGGCGTGCTGATGGATTTCTCAGCCTCTGCCCAGGCAGCTCACAGAAAACCGACCGATGGGTGAACAGTGCTGCAATGTCTCCACTCGCCCAGGGAAACTCCATGGTCGGGTGGCCCATGAGCCGGCCTCATCCGTCACACTTCCCGGCGGTCATCGGCCGCCCGCTCAGCGCGCCCGGGTGAGCACTCCCCGCAGCCACGGGGTCATCCGCTGCTCGACATACCGGTACATCAGCCAGGCGAGCAGCAGCATCGACCCCAGCGTGGCCGCCAGCGTCAGCCAGGACGGCAGGCCGAGATCCTGGTGCAGAACCTTGATGACCACCCAGCCCAGATGCTCGTGGACGAGGTAGAAGGGGTACGTCAGCGCGCCCGCGACCGTCAGCCAGGGCCGGCCAGCCCAGTTCAGCCAGCCGAGCGCGATGGCGAGGACCGCGAGGAAGCCGAGGGTGACGATGAGGACGATGACGGAGGCCGAGCGGTAGGAGAACTCGTCGACGCGGTGTGCGCGCCACAGGTTGGCGACGGCGTAGTGCTGGCCGGTCAGCCAGCTCACCGCGACGATGCCCCAGGCGAGGGCGTCCCGGCGGTCGCGGTACAGCAGATAGATGCCCATGCCGCCGATGAAGAAGGGCGCGTACTCGGGCATCAGCAGCAGCGTGAGGAAGGGTTCGTCGGCGGCCTGCGCGAGGACCGCCGCCAGGGTCCACACCGCGCAGAACAGCACCACCCGGCGCCGGGTGACGCCCGGCAGTACCAGGCACAGGGCGAACAGCGCGTAGAAACGGATCTCCACCCACAGCGTCCAGTCGACGCCGAGCACCCGGTGTGCGCCCACCGGCTCCTGGAGGAGCGTCAGATTGACCAGCGCCTCGCTCGGCGTCACCGCCTCGTACATCACGGCGGGCAGCGCGAACACCGCCGTCACCAGGACGACGGCCACCCAGTACGCGGGCAGCAGCCGGGAGGCGCGCGAGGCGAAGAACGACTTCAGCGGCCGTCCCCAGCCGCTCATGCAGATCACGAACCCGCTGATCACGAAGAAGATCTGCACGCCGAGCGGGCCGTAGGCGAACCATGAGTGGAGCGTGGGGAACTGCTCCTGGGCCGACGACCCCCAGGCACGGGTCACCTCACCGCCGCGACCGCCGTAGTGATAGAGCGCCACCATCAGCGCGGCCAGCAGCCGCAGCCCGTCCAGGGCGCGCAGCCGGCCGCCGCCCTTGCCCGCGGGGCGCGGCGGGCCACCGGAGACGCGCGACGGCGCGGGCGGGGGCGGGGCGGCTGGGGCGGTTGGGGCGGGTGGGGTGGCTGGGGTGGCTGGGGCGGTTGGGGTCTTGGCTGTGCTGACGACCGTCTCGGTCACGCTCGCATACCTCGGCTACCTCGGATCCGTCCATATCATGTGACGCCGCGAGTCACCTTAGGACGCGTGTTGACGTCAATCCGTTCGATAGTGGCGGGGTTTGCCTGTTTGTTTTCAGTAGTTCACCTCGATGCCGGAGCGAGGCCGGGTTCACCGCGGCAGGAGAGCGCGTACATCACAAGATCGCCCCCCAAGCCGCCCCAATCACCCCTCAAGCCGCCCCGATCACCCCGCCCGCAAGAACGCCGACCGGGCCGCCTTCCCCAGGTACGTGAACCGGGTCTCGCCGGTCAGGTGTCTGTCCAGGGCGTCCTTGATGCCGGGCCAGCGGGGGTCGCCGTAGTCGTCGAGGACGACGACCCCGCCCGGGGCCGCTATCTCCTCGGCCCACTGGAGATCGGCCAGCACCCCCTCGGTCGAGTGGTCGCCGTCCACGACGATCACCCCGTACCGGCGGTCGGACACCGCGGCCCGGGTCTGCGGGTCCTCCGAGAAGCCGCGCTGGATCCGGGCGTTCACGCCCGCCGGACCCGCGAGGGCGAGATTGGCGCGCGCCGCGTGCTCGTCGACCGGCGTGCCCGTGGGGTCGTCGCTGCGGGTGGTGCCCGGCTGGAGCTGCACCCCGGCGAACGGGTCCACGATCGTCACGCTCGGGCTGCGGCCGTCGCGCTCCAGCATCCGGATCAGACCGGCGGAGAACATGCCGTACAGCGTGCCGATCTCCAGGACCTCGTCGTTCGGCGGGTCGAGCAGCGGAATGGTGCCGAGCTTGCCGCAGATGTTCATGGTGCCGCCCGCGACCCGGCCCACGCCCAGCGACTCCAGGGCGATCAGCAGCCGGTAGGCGGCGGCGACATTGCGCTCGGCGGCGGCACGGTCGCCGCCCAGCTCGGCGACCTCGGCGTACAGCCGGTTGAGATGGGTGTGCACGACGATGCGGCTGATGCCCCGCGCCCGCTTGCCCAGCAGCAGGTCGAGAGTGAGCTGAAGCTGCTTCAGCTCGTCCAGTTCGCGCCGCAGCCGGGCGACGTCCGTACGGCTGTGCTCGGCGGCGGCGCCGGCGACGGCCGAGCGGACCCGCCGCTCGATGCGCTGGTCGATCAGATCGGCGACGGGGCGCAGCACCCGCCGGGAGACCGAACTGCGGAGCAGGGAACGGCTTTTCATGGAACCGATGACCTCGATCGCATCGCGGGAGGGGAGACGAGAGCTGACGGGAGCGGGGCAGGAAAGGCTAGGCCCGTGCCGTTCGAACGTACGGCCCAGCGCAGTGGCCGTTCAGATAACTTCTGCCGAACGCACCATGGCGGGAAGGGAAGCATGAGGGGTGCGGGCCAGAGTGTCCGCTGGTCACGGGGTCGCCATGCTCATGGAGAGGGCGTAACCCTTCTCGGCGGGCTGATCATACGATTTGCTATCCGGTTTCGCGTAGTTCACCGCAGCGTTGCCTTGGTTTCTTACCGTGCCCCGACCTTCCTCTTCGCGTGGGCGGACATCCATCCGCCGTCATTCGCCTGTCCACAGTTCGTCATATCCACAGTTCGCCGTATCCAGAGTTCGTGATTTTCCAGAATCCGCCCCATCCAGAGTCCGCCCCATCCAGAGTTCGCATATCCAGAGCAGGAGCACCATGACGAGGGTTCGCAGCAGATGGGCACGCCCCAGGATCGGGGGCCTGGCGTCCGCGCCCGCCGACGCCGAACCGCCGAGTGCCCAGATCACCCCGGCCGAGCTGGACGACTGCCTGCGCGCCTGCGCGGTGCACAGCGGCAAGCTCGTCGGCAGCCTCGACTCCCGTCGTATCGCCCTGGCCGAGAAGCTGCGCGAACTGCTGGCCGCCTGGGCCTCGCAGTCCCAGGCCGCACCCGCCGCGCCGGGCGCCGGCGGACTGCTCCGGCGCGGGGTGAAGGCAGCCTCCGGCTCCGGCCCCGGCTCGATCTCCAACGAACTGCTCGACGCCCTGCTCAACGTCGGCAACAAGGCGGTGGACGCCGGTTACGACGACGAGCTGAACCTGGCCCTGCTCATCAGCGACACCGTCCTGACCCAGCGCAAGAACTCCCGCGCCGGCTGGCGGCTGCGCGGCCGGCTGCTGGAGGCCATGGGCCGTCCCGCCGAGGCGGCCGACGCCTTCGACCGCTACCTCGGTCTGACCCAGGACGACGGCTACGGCGTCGCCGCCCGCGTCTCCGGCATCCGCACGGCCCTCGACCGCCGCGCCAAGCTGCTCGCCCTGCTCCAGCGCACCGCCCCCGAGGCCGGCCGCTTCTCCGACCGCCCCGCCACCGACGTATGGGCGGAAGGGCTCGCGGCCCACGCCGCCGGGGACTGGGACTCCGCGCAGCCCCGCCTTGTCGGCGCCCTCCTCGCCATGGACCGCACCGAGGCCGCCGAGCCGGACTTCCAGGAGGCGCTCAGCCACTACCTGGACCTGTGCACCCGCAGCCACACCCGGCCGACGCCCGAACACACCGAGGCCATCGGCCTGTACGCCGAGGCCCGCCGGGTCCGGATGCGCGGCCCGGTCGTCGACCCGCTCTTCGAGGGCGTGCAGTGGATCAGCCTCGGCGAGTTCCGCAATCTGGTCGCCGGGAAGTCCATCTGCCTGATCGCCAACTCCGCGAAGGTCGGCGACAGCGGCATGGGCGCCGAGATCGACTCCTACGACCTGGTGCTGCGCTTCAACTCGTACCGCATCGACCCGGTGCACACCGGCAAGAAGACGAACATCCATGTCTCCATCCACAAGCACGCCTTCAACTGGGACAAGCCGGTCGACATCCGCCTGATCACCGGCGGCTCCTCGTCCGACTGGAAGTACTCGATGCGCAACAAGCTGGTGGCCGGCGCGCAGAAGTACATCTGCGACGAATCGCTGCGCTGGCCGGTCCGCAGCATCGGCGGCTGGACCTCCGAGCAGCTCTCCGGCATCCCGACCTCCGGCTTCAATATGCTCTGGCTGCTCGACTTCCTCGACGTCAGCCCCACCCTCGACCTGATCGGCTTCGACTTCTACGAGAGCGGCGCCTACCGCGTCCCGGAGGCGATGAAGCTGCCGATCACCAATGTCCACGAATACGGCAGCGAGAAGGCATGGGTCATGGAACGGGCCCAGCGCGTCTCCGGCATGAGGACTTCCCTGCGATGACCACCCCCCCGATAGCCGCCGCACCCACCCAGCCGGCGGCCCGCACCGCCATGGCCCCGTCCGCCGGCTCCGCCACCGCGGGCTCCGCCGCCGGGTCCGCCGCCGCCCTCACCGGCAAGCGGCGGATCGCCTTCGCGAGCTTCGTGGACGAGAACTACCTGCCCGGTTTCCTCGTCCTGCTGCGCTCGCTCGCGCTGTCCAACCCGGAGGTGTGCGAGGACTTCATCGTCCTGCACGACGACCTCAAGCCGTCCTCCGTGGCCCGCATCCGCGCCCTGCACCCGCGCGTGATCTTCCGCCGGGTCGCCGCCGACCACTACGACTCGTACCAGAAGGGCGACCAGGACAACTACCTGGTCCGCAAGGCGTACTTCATCCTCGACGTCTTCAGGATCCGCGACTACGACACCGTCGTCACCCTGGACACCGACATGGTGGTCCTGGGCCCGCTCAAGGAACTCCTCGCACTGCGCCGGGGCCTCGCGGCCGTCCCGCAGTTCTTCTACGGCGACAAGTCCCGCATGCTCAACAGCGGACTGCTCGTCATCCAGAAGGAATACCTCACCGACGCGTTCTGCGCCCGCCTGGACGAGATCGGCCGCAGCGGCGCCTACGAACTCGACAAGCACGACCAGGGCATCCTCAACGCCCTGCTCGACGGCGACTTCGTGGACCTCGACCCCAAGTACAACTTCGTCAAGCGGCGCCTTTCCGGCGACCTGCCGGTCCCCGACGACACCGCGATCCTGCACTTCACCGGCCGCCACAAGCCCTGGCAGGGCGGCGAGGCCGGCTACGGCCAGGCCCAGGAGCGCTGGCGCGAGTTCGACATCAGCGACGCCGAACTGCACGCCGCCTACGTCTCCCGGCCCGGCGTCCACCACCACGACCTGCTGGTGCACTTCGCCACCCCGCACGTCCGGCGCACCGGCGATGTCGACATCGCCCGCCGCCTCGCCCTCGCCCACATCGGCGCCGGCGACTACCAGTCGGCCGTGGACGTCCTGGAGCAGGTGCACATCCCCATCGACGAGGCGTGGCCGCACGAGGTCTACGGCCACGCCCTGATGAGCGTCTCCCGCTACGACGAGGCCGACGCCCAGCTGCTGCTGGCCACCGCCGCGCCCAACCGCGCCGCCACCGCCTTCGCCCGGCTCGCCCAGATCTCCTGGGTGCACGGCGAGGACGCCACCGCCCGTACCTACGCGCTGGCCGGCCTCACCGTCGACCCCACGCACCGCGCCAGCCGCCTCTGGCACCAGCGCACCACCCAGGTGCCCACCCAGCAGCAGGGCAGCGCCGACCAGCAGCTCGCGCACGTCGCCTTCTACATGGACCGGCAGGGCAACGCCGGTGACAAGCTGCTCCCGGAGAGCGTCCGGCTCGCCTTCGACCCCGACACCACCACCCGGCGCTGGCACTCCGTGCACGCCCACCGGCTGTTCGACGAGGCCGCCCTGGAGCGGGTCAACGCCCGGCGCGGACTGGTCATCGGCGGCGGCGGCCTGTTCATCCCGGACACCATGCCCAACGGGAACAGCGCCTGGCAGTGGAACGTCCCGGACGACCTCCTGGAGCGCATCGACGTCCCCATCGCGGTGTACGCGGTCGGCTTCAACGCCTTCGACGGGCAGTCCTACCGCGCCCAGCGGTTCCGCGAGTCGCTGCGCAAGCTGGTCGAGCGCTCCGCCTTCTTCGGGCTGCGCAACCACGGCTCCATAGAGAAGGTGCGCGGCATGCTCCCCGCGCACCTGCACGACAAGGTCCGCTTCCAGCCCTGCCCCACCACGGTCACCCGGCAGCTCGTCGACGACTGGCAGGACCCGCTGGTCCGCGACGACACCATTCTGCTCAACGCCGCCTACGACCGCGCGGGCCTGCGCTTCGGCCACGACTACGGCTACTTCCTCGCCCAGATGGCCCGCGCCGTCAAGGACCTCGGCGCGCTCGCCGAGGTGAGTTGCGTCGCCCATTCTCTAGACGACGAGAAGCTCGCCTTCGACCTGCGCCGCGAGCACGGCATCTCGCTGCCGGTCATCCCGATGTACGACTTCGACAACGACGAGATCCGCGATCTGTACGCCCGCACCCGGCTGGTCATCGGCATGCGCGGCCACGCGGGCATGATCCCGTTCGGCTGCGGCACCCCCATCATCAGCCTGATCTCGCACCCGAAGATGGCGTACTTCCTGCGCGACATCGACCGGCCCGAATGGGGCGTCTCCGTGCACGACCGCGACCTCGCCGCGCTGCTCGTGGAGCGCTCCCGCGAGCTGCTCGCCGACCACGCCAAGACCGTCGCCGACGTGCACGGCCGCCAGCAGGAACTGTGGAAGGTGACCCAGGCCAACGCCGCCGACCTGCGCGCGATTCTCGGCAGCTGACCGGTGACCGTACTCACCCCCGCAGCCCCCGCAGCCACCGTGCCGCAGGGGCGGCGGGGGCGTCCGGGAGGTCCGGGCCGCTCCCGGCTGTGATGGCTGGCCAGGCCCTGATGAACGCGGCGGGCGGCGGCGGGAATGCCGAGGTGGGTGGATCCCCGGCCGTCAGATCCACCCACCCAGGTGCCCGTCCAGTACACCGGGGTTCAGCTGTGCATCCTCTTCTTCAGCTGCCGTGCCTTGCGCACCACCCGCCGTGCGGTCGAGGAGCGGGGCAGGAAGGACAGCCGTTCCGGGATACCGCCCGGCAGGCCCAGCGCGGTCAGCCGGCGCCGTCTGAAGTAGACCAGGGTGCGCGGCCCGTAGTGCTGCTCAAGGAATCGTTCGGCCGGTGCCCGCAACTCCGGGTAGATCTGCGGCTGCATCGTGAAGCTTATGGTGCTGATCAGCCCTTGCAGCAGCTCGGCCGGCAGCGTCCCGGCGTCCTTCCCGTCCGCCAGCCCCGGCACCAACGCGTGCGCCAGCGCCACCGGCACCCGGTTGCTGTTCTGGAACGGGGCCAGCCGCTCCAGCAGCAGTTCCGTGCCGATCCGGGCGACGGGCAGGTCGTAGAGGGCGGACGCGGTGAACAGTGCCGTCGAGAAGCAGCCGACGACCAGGGCGGGCCGGGCCTTCTCGTAGAGCACCTCGGCGAGCACCGGGGTGTCGACCACGGTGAGCTGGACGCCGAGCCTCTCCGCCTCGCTCTCCAGCGCGTGGCCGTAGCTCGCGGGGGCGGTCGGGTGGGGCTTGAAGACGATGGAGCGGTGGCCGCGTTCCACGGCCCCGCGCATCATCCGCACATGGAGGTTCTCCTCCTCGGCGGGGGAGAGGATGTTCAGCGCGGACAGATACTGGCCGAGCAGCAGCGCCGTGTTGTCCGGTACGGCGGGCAGCTCACCGGCGGTCAGCTCGCTCAGCACCTTCACGAAGGCCGCGGTCGGCACCGTCTCGGCAGGCACCCCGAACTCGGTCAGCAGTATCGGCTTCAGCCCCGGCACCAGATCCAGATGCAGCAGCCGCCGCACCCGGGTGCCGACCAGCGGGTCGATCTTGTTGCGGGTGGGCCCGTAGCTCATCAGCCCGTCGGCGTAGACATGGATGGGGGCGCCGGTGAAGATCTGGGCCAGCGACAGCGCGGGGTTGACCTGGATCGACTCCATGACCAGGGAGACCCGGTCGCTCTCCATCCCCCACAGCAACCGGAAGTACCGCTCCAGCAACGGCATGTCGTCCAGCCGCGGCGCCCACGCCCCGGGGTGGAAGGGCCGGATCGCGTCGTTGAAGGACAGCACCTCGTCGAAGTGCGGGCGCAGCGACTCGAAGCCCGGCATCTCGTCCACGCTCGGCGTGGTCTCCGGGGTCGCGGCGTTGTTGAAGACCAGCAGCACCCGGCGGTCGGGCTCGCTGAAGCAGTCCGACTCGATGGCGGCGGCGAGGGTGGCGGCGCCGTAGAGCGTGGAGACACAGAAGATCTGCGTGGTACGGGAGTTCTCGGGCGTACCGGAAGCCTGCGTCGTACGGGACATCACGCCGCCGCCTTAGCTGAGGTGACCCGGCGCCGCAGTCGGCGCAGCTTGGTCGAGCGGTTCAGGTCCATGGTGTCGAGGACGTCCCCCAGCATCTCCTGCGGCATCCGCTTTATCGCCGCCGCGCTCAGCACCCGCAGCTGCTTGGCCACCGGCGGCTCGAACTTCTCGATCTCCGAGAGATGGTGGGCGATGATCGCCAGATAGGTGCGCACCGCCTTGGGCAGCAGCTTGGCGGCGTCGCGGTCGGCGGACGTCTCCTCGATGACCTCGTCGAAGGCCCGGATGAAGTCGAGCTGGCGGACGTCACCGATCTGGGTGAGCGAGCTGGCCACCCCGCGGCGGTAGAAGACGCCCAGCAGATTGACCACGGCGAAGGACTGCGCCTCCCGGTGCAGCTGCCAGATCCACGGCCGGTCCTCGGCGGTGCGCAGCCCGTGGGTGAAGTGCAGCAGGCCCTTGTCCAGCAGCCGGCGGTGGTAGGCGCCGGCCCAGGCGTAGGCGTAGTCGACGGACGTGGTGCGGTCGGCCGGGAGGATCGCCTCGCGGGGGTCCAGCACCTCGCCCCGCAGGCCCACCGGCACCCGGTGCACGGAACGGGCACGCGCCTTGGCCTGCACATGATCGGTCCGGATGAAGTCGCAGCCCAGCCCTTCCAGGGCGCCGACCAGCTCGCCCAGATAGCCGGGGGCCAGCCAGTCGTCACCGTCCAGGAAGGTCAGATACTCGCCGGTCGCGGCGTCGAGGCCGGTGTTGCGGGCGGTGGCGAGCCCGCCGTTCTCCTGGTGGCGGATGAATCTCACCTGGGCGACGGCCGAGAGGTCATCGGCCGCGCGTTCGAGAATCGCCGGAGTCTCGTCCCGGGAGCAGTCATCGACAAGAATGAATTCGAAGTCACTCCTGGCGTTCATATGAAGACTTCGGAGGGTGTCCGGGGCATATTGCTGCACGTTGTAGAACGGCACGATCACGGAAAGCTTTGGCACCCGCGAAATCCTAGAAGGCGGCCCCGCTGGTGAACTTTCCGGTTGGGGTACAGAGGGTGAACTCAATGTGTCGGAACAGTGCATCCCGTGTACTTTCTCGACTCTGACGAGCCAGTTCGTCTTTCGGTGGGCTGCTGTTAACTTTTTGTTGAGTCGTGGTTGGGCCGCAACTAGGAATTGCTTCCTACGGTCTTGGGCGTGCCACCAAGTACAACGAAGGCCCCCCGGATCGCCGTACTCGCGGACTCGGACACCCGATGGAAATGGGGTGCCCTGACCGCGCGCCGTATCGCCCCCGGCCCGTCCATGGAAACCGCAGCCGGTGACGGCTCGCAAGTCTCCCCCGCCCTCGACGGCTATCTGCTGCGCGGCCGGGCCACCCCCACCCCGCGCCAGCTCGCCGAGGTCGGCGTGCCCGCCGACTCGCTGCGCGAGGTCACGGCTGTGGAATTCCTGAGAATCATGGCCCGGGAGAGATACGACGTCCTGGTCCTCTCCCTGGTCGGCGGCGGCGTCCAGGCGATGCTGCACGGCCTGAAGCGGATCTGGGAGGACCACCGCCAGCGGCCCGTCGTCGTCACCGGCTATGTCGGCGTCGTCTACGAGAAGCTCACCGACGGCCTGCTGCTGCGGCACGGCGCCGACCTGGTCCTCGCCAACTCCCGCCAGGACGCCGAGCGCTTCCGGGCGGTGTACGAGGGGGTGGGCGCCGATGCCTCCGCGGTGACCGAGGTGGCCCTGCCGTTCCTGGGCGGCGCCCCCTACACCTGCGACCACGACCACCCGTACACCGTCGTCTTCGCCGCCCAGCCCTCCGTACCGGAGAGCCGCCGGGACCGCGCGTATCTGCTGGAGCGGCTGGCCGGGCACGCGCGGCTGCACCCGGACCGTGAGGTGCTGCTCAAGCTGCGCTCCAAGCCCGGCGAGCACACCACCCACATCGAGGAACACCCGTACCAGAAGCTGGCCCAGCGGCTCGGGGAGCTGCCCGCCAACTTCCGGCTGGTGTACGGCAACATGGGCGAGGTCCTGGACCGCAGCGACCTGCTGGTCACGGTCAGCTCGACCGCCGCGCTGGAGTCGCTGCACCGCCGCATCCCCACCGTCGTCCTCACCGACCTCGGCGTCCGCGAGCCGCTCGGCAACCACCACTTCGTCGGCTCCGGCTGCCTCGCCTCCTGGGACCAGCTCGACGCCGGGCACCGGCCCGCCCCGGAACCGGACTGGGTGGCCCGGCAGGGCGTGGCGGCCGACGGCTCCTACGCGACCGCGTTCGACGCCGCCCGCGAGCGGATCGGCAAGCTGCTCGCCCGGCCCGGCGGGCTCGCCCCGCTCACGCCGTACTACACCCCGGCGACCGCGCCCGGCTATCTGCCCGGCATCCTCGCCCGCCACCACCTCGGCCCCGACGGCACCCCGCTGCCCGGCGCCCCCGCGCACGACAAGGACCCCGGACCGGTCCGGCAGATAGTGCGCCGCGCCGCACGCGGCGCCTACCGGCACGGCGTCCAGCGGGTCGCTCCCGTCATCCGGCGGATGGGGGAGCTGTGAGCCGCACCGAAGGGGAGCCGTGAGCCGCACCGAAGGGGAGCCGTGAGCCGCACCGAACAAGGAGTGACACCCATCATGTCCCACCCCCAGACGGGCAACGGCGCGACGCTGCGCCGGGTGCTCGCGGTGATCCCCGCCCGCGGCGGCTCCAAGGGCGTGCCCGCGAAGAACCTCGCCTCCGTCGGCGGCGTCCCGCTGGTCGCCCGCGCGGTCCGCGAATGCGTCGGCGCCCGGCTGGTCACCGACGTCGTGGTCTCCACCGACGACCAGGCCATCGCCGCCGCCGCCCGCCAGGCCGGCGCCGAGGTGGTGCTGCGCCCCGCCGCCATCGCCGGGGACACCGCCACCTCCGAGGCGGCCGTGCTGCACGCCATGAACGCCCACGAGGCGCTGCACGGCGCCCCCGTCGACGTCGTCCTGCTCGTCCAGTGCACCAGCCCCTTCCTCCTCCGCGAGGACATCGACGGGGTGGCCGGCGCGATCGTGGACAACGGCGCCGACACCGCCGTCACCGTCGCCCCCTACCACGGCTTCCTGTGGCGCAACGCCGACGACGAGGCGTCCGACCTGGGCGCCGAACCCACCGGCGGCTACGGCGTCAACCACGACAAGTCCTTCCGGCCGCGCCGGCAGGACCGCCCCCAGGACTTCCTGGAGACCGGCGCCGCCTACGCCATGGCCGCACCCGGCTTCCGCACCCACCAGCACCGCTTCTTCGGCCGCACCGAACTGGTGCGCACCGACCCCGCCCGGGTGCTGGAGATCGACGACCCGCACGAGCTGGCCCGCGCCCGCGCGCTCGCCACGATCTTCGACGCCGACCGGCCCGGCACCCTGCCGACCGCCGACGACATCGACGCGGTCGTCCTCGACTTCGACGGCACCCAGACCGACGACCGGGTGCTGATCGACTCCGAGGGCCGGGAGTTCGTCGCCGTGCACCGCGGCGACGGCCTCGGCGTCGCCGCCCTGCGCAAAAGCGGCCTGAAGCTGCTGGTCCTGTCCACGGAACAGAACCCCGTCGTCGCCGCCCGCGCCCGGAAGCTGAAGGTTCCCGTGCTGCACGGCATCGACCGCAAGGACCTCGCCCTCAAGCAGTGGTGCGAGGAACAGGCCATCGCACCGGAGCGCGTGCTCTACGTCGGCAACGACGTCAACGACCTGCCGTGCTTCGCCCTCGTCGGCTGGCCGGTGGCGGTCGCGAGCGCCCACGACGTCGTCCGCGGCGCCGCCCGCGCGGTCACCTCCCTGCCCGGCGGTGACGGCGCGATCCGGGAGATCGCCGGATGGCTCCTCGGCCCCTCTCTCGACACCCTCGACAAGTGACAACGTGACAGTTAAGGACACCCCCGAGTCATGAGCAACTCCTTCCCCCACCCCCACTCGCACTCCCGCGTCCGCTCCTTCGGCGCCCGCGAGGTCGGCCCCGGCAAGCCCGTCTACGTCTGCGGCGAGATCGGCATCAACCACAACGGTGACCTGGAGAACGCCTTCAAGCTGATCGACGCGGCCGCCGAGGCCGGCTGTGACGCGGTCAAGTTCCAGAAGCGCACCCCGGAGATCTGCACCCCGCGCGACCAGTGGGACATCGAGCGCGACACCCCCTGGGGCCGGATGACCTACATCGACTACCGCCACCGCGTGGAGTTCGGCGAGGCCGAGTACCGCCGGATCGACGAGCACTGCAAGGAGAAGGGGATCGCCTGGTTCGCCTCCCCGTGGGACACGGAGGCCGTCGCCTTCCTGGAGAAGTTCGACGTCCCCGCCCACAAGGTGGCCTCCGCCTCCCTCACCGACGACGAGCTGCTGCGCGCCCTGCGCGCCACCGGCCGCGCGGTGATCCTCTCCACCGGCATGTCCACCCCCCGCCAGATCCGCCACGCGGTGGAGGTCCTGGGCTCGGACAACATCCTGCTGTGCCACGCCACCTCCACCTACCCCGCGAAGGCGGAGGAGCTGAACCTCCGGGTGATCAACACCCTGGAGAAGGAGTACCCGAACGTCCCGATCGGCTACTCCGGCCACGAGACCGGCCTCCAGACCACCCTCGCCGCCGTCGCCCTCGGCGCCACGTTCGTCGAGCGCCACATCACCCTGGACCGCGCGATGTGGGGCTCCGACCAGGCCGCCTCCGTCGAACCGCAGGGCCTGACCCGCCTGGTCCGCGACATCCGCACCATCGAGGCGTCGCTGGGCAACGGCATCAAGCAGGTCTACGACTCGGAGCTGGGCCCGATGAAGAAGCTGCGCCGCGTCCAGGGCGTGGTGGCCGAGGCGGAGATCGCGGCGGCGGCCGGCGAGCCCGTCCAGGTCTGAAGCCCTCCCCCTTCCCCTCCTGTTGTCTCTCCCTCCTGAACGGGACGGTCGTACGAGGATGAGCCCCCGCGCCGAAGTGCCCGGCCCCCGCTCCGCAGAGCAGCCGCACCGCACCCTCGCGTTCGTCGAGAGCCCGGTGCAGCTCCTGAACGTCCTGGAGTGGGCGCACACGCACACCCCCGGCGCGGGCCTCACCCTCGTGGTCCTCTCGCCCCTCGACCCGATGACCCGCGGCCAGCTGCGCCGGATGTCGGAGCTGGCCCGCGAGGAGGGTTACGAGGTGCGCTGGGAGGAGGCGCGCGGCGGCAGCATGGCCCCCTTCCAGACGGTCGGCGGCCTGCTGGGCATCCTGCGCCGCGCCGACCGGATCGTCATGGGCGACCCGTTCTCCCGCTACGTACAACTGCTGCTCACCATCACCTCCGCCCGGGACCTCGTCGTCGTGGACGACGGCACGGCCACGATGGAGTTCGTCACCCAACTGGCCCGCGGTGAGCGCCTGGTGCGCTGGCACCGCAAGGGCAGCCGGCAGAGCCCGCGCGATCTGCTCTTCGCCCCGGTGTCCTCGGCGGCGAGACGCCGGCTGACCCCCCGACCCGGCCGCCAGGTCGAGATCTTCTCCTCCATGCCCATGGAGGAGACCCCCGAGGGCGTCACCGTCTCCTCCAACGACTTCTCCTGGACCCGCGCCCGCTTCGGCCCCCCGCGCATCACCAAGGGCGCCGACATGGTGGGCACCTCCCTGGTCGAGACGGGGGTCGTGGACGGCGAGCGCTATCTGGACGCGGTCCGCACCCTCGCCAAGACCCATGGCGCGACCCGCTACTTCGCCCACCGCCGCGAGAGCACCGAGAAACTCCACCGGCTGCACGCGGAAACGGGCCTGGAGATCGTCCGCCCCGAACTCCCCCTCGAACTCATCGCCCGCCGCGGCCCGGTGGGCCGCACCATCCTCAGCTTCCCCTCCACGGTCGTCCACACCCTCCCCCTGGCCCTCGCCGGTACGGAGGTCAAGGTCGCGGTGTGCGACATCGACCCGGAATGGCTCACCCGCAACGCGTCCCCCCGGGCGCAGGGGTTCTTGTCGGGGGTGACGGGGACGGCGCGGGATGTGCATCGGTTGTCGGCGGTGCGGGCGGTCTAGGAATGTGTGGGCGGTGCGGTTCATTCAGCGCCGTCAATTCATCTGCGGGGAGATAATCCCCCCATGTGGAATTATCCATTCCCTTGGCTTGAAGAAAGTTTCTGCGCGTCGTAAATACGACAGGCGCCTTGCGTGCATATGTCTTGATTCGTGAGTCTTGTGGGGCTGTTGCCGCACACGAGACATTCTTAGGATTCTTAGGAGTCGTTACGACCGGCTATCAACGGGGGTTGACGCATGCCGTTCTCGGCGCCATCGATCGACGACGCGGAACGCACGATTTTAAGTCTTCTCTATCAGGGACTGAGTGACGCGACAATTGCCAGGCATCTCGGTGTCAGTCATCGAACTGTGCAGCGTCGCGTCGGGGATATAATGTCTCGCCTTCAGGTCACCGGGCGCGTTGCGCTCGGCGCCAGGGCGCAGGAGCTGGGCCTGTTTCGAGGTATCCAGCGGTCGGCCTAGCCACCTTCAACTCCGGTTGCGACTTCCACACGTTCCTCCCGGACGGCAGTGTCGAGCCTGTGACTTGACGAGGGGGTAGGCATGGATGTGCGGCTGCTTCTCGGCGATCCCGTGAACAGACGTCGAATGATCGTGGAATTAAATGACGGTGAGTGGAGAAATGGAAACTCAATAGCAGGTGGGCCCGGCGGCCGCTCGGTCATTGTCGCGGATGGAATCGGTCTGCCGGCGGCGGACGGCCCGGACCTCGGTCGATCAGCACTCGTCTTCGTCTGCGCGGACGCGAAGGACCCCATGATTCCCGATGTGCTGTCACGAGGCGCCGCGGCCTTGGTCAGCCGGGAGGACGCCGTCGGGATCTGGCGTACCGCGGTGCGGGAAGTCGCTGGTGGGAGCAACTGGATATCTCCCAAGGTGGCAACCCTATTCCTGGAAACCGGCAAGTCGTTCGGTGCCGCACTCGACTTCACCGGCGTCGAGCATCTGACCGACGCACAGCGGCAGGTCATCGTCCTCATGGTCACGGGAATGACACGTGCCGAGGCGGCGGAGACGTTGTTCATCCAGGAATCCACGGCCGCCTATCACGTCCGCCGCGGACTTCAGCGACTGGGATGCGCGAACATTCGAGAACTCCAGGCACGCATCATCAAGGAAGGAATGTGCTGCGGACCCAGCCTGTGCTGAAGTGACATGGGAGCGCTCCGCCGCGTCCGATCAGCGGCGGAGCGCTTCGACGGGTTCGATACGGGACGCGCGCCACGCGGGGTACAGGCCCGCGATCAGGCCGGTGACCGCACCGACCAGCGGAGCGGGCAGCACTGTCATGGGCTCAAGGATCGGCGTCCATTGCTCGGCAGCCGCCACCGCGACCACGACGGCCACGCCGATGCCCGTTCCCATCAGCCCGCCCAGCATTCCGAGAGCGGCGGATTCCGACAGGAACTGCGCGGCGATGTGCCGGCCGCGGGCACCCAGGCTGCGCCGGAGCCCGATCTCGGGTGTGCGCTCCAGAACGGCGACGAGGGTGGTGTTGGCGATTCCCACGGCGCCGATGACGAGACAGATGGCCGCCAGCGCGAGGAAGAGGCTGCCCAGATCGGTATCGACCTGCTCCCTCAACTGCTTGGGGTCCGGCGGCACCGTCACCTTGAACCGCTCCGGCTGATCCGGCCGCAGTGCCAACGCCGCCTGCCCACCGATCAGCTTGGCCGCCCCCAGCCTGGTTTCGATCAGTACTTTGGCAGTGCTGCCGTCACCGCCGCCCGGCTCTCCCCAGAGCAGTTCCGCAGTGCTGTCGGGAACGATGACCGACAGCATGTTCTCGGGCTGCCGTTGCACATCGTCGATGATTCCGACGACGGTCAGTGCCACATCTCCCACGAAGATCGCCTGCGGGGTGTCCAGCCGGGTGATCCCGAGCCGGGTGGCAGCCGCCTTCCCGAGCACGCACACCCGCAAGGCCCGGCTCTGATGGAAGCTGTCGTACAGCCGTCCGGACGACACGGAGGCGTGCACCGCCTCCAGGTAGCCGGGCGAGGCCGCCAGCACGGTCAGGGGCTGCCCGCCCTCGGCGTCCATGGAAGGTGGCCGCGCCGACACCATCGCCCCCTGACCGTCCGCCCCGCCGGCACCGGTCACCGTCCAGTACACCCCGGCCGACTGCACGCCGTTCAGCGCGGTCAGCCGCCGCTCGGTGTCGGCCGGGAACGGGGCATCGGCCGTCGACGGGTCGGCGGGAGCGTCCTCCACCGTCACCTCGGTCGCCGCCAGTGCGGTGAAGCGCTGGGATATCTGCCCCGAGGTGGTCGAGGTCAGCCCGAGCACCGCCACGAACGCGGCCACCCCCAGCAGCGTCCCCAGTACCGTCAGCGCTGCTCGGGCGGGGCGGTTCAGCAAGGCCCCCAATGCCTCGTGCACCGCGTCGGACACGCTCAGCCGGGTCGGTTCCACCACGCGGGACGCCCGCCGCCACGGCCGCGGGACACGGGCCGCCCTCATCGCCCCACCCCGGCCGCCTCGAACGCCGTACCGCCGTCCGCCGGCCGGGCCGGGCCTTCGCTCCCGCTCCCGACGGTCTGCACGGCCGACGCCGTGAGGCTCGCCGGGTCCGCCTCCCGTACCGTGCCGTCGCGGATCACGATCGCCCGTTGGCCGAGCGCCGCCACCCCCGGATCGTGTGTCACCACCAGCACCGTGAAACCGCTCGCGTGCAGTTCGTGCAGCAACCGGAGCACGGTGCGCGCGGTGGCGGTGTCGAGATTGCCGGTCGGTTCGTCGCACAGCAGCAGGCTCGGCCGGTTGACGAGAGCCCGGGCTATGGCGACCCGCTGCCGCTCACCGCCCGACAGCCGTCCGGTCAGCGCGTCCATACGATGGGCCAGCCCGACTCGCTCAAGTGTCTCGGCCGCGAGCCCACGTCGCTTCCTGCGCGAGACGCCCGTGTAGAGCAGCGACAGGACGACATTGTCGATCGCGGACCGATGCGACAGCAGGTGGAACGACTGGAAGACGAACCCGATCCGCCGCCCGCGCAACGCGGTACGGTCCCGCTCGCTCAACCCCACCGTGTCGATGCCGTCCAGCCGGTACACGCCCTCGGACGGCCGGTCCAGCAGCCCCGCCACGTTCAGGAACGTCGACTTTCCGGAGCCGGACGGGCCTACGACCGTGACGAACTCGCCCCTGCCGATGGTGAGGTCGGCGGACCGCAGCGCCCGCACCGGAGGCGGCCCCGGAAACGTCCGGCCCACTCCGGCGAACTCGATCACCGCCGGCGCCGCGCTCCCCGGCCCGGTCCCGACGCTCACCGCGGGGCCCATGTCATCCACGCCGGTCACTTGCCGACCACCACCCGGTCGCCCTCGGCGAGGCCGTCGCCCCGGACCTCGACGTACCCGGCCGCCGACGCGCCCGCGGTCACCGGAACGGGACGACGGCTGCCGTCGGACAGCAACTCGATCACCTGCGTCGAACCGTCCGCCGTGGCGTAGACCGCCGACGCGGGCACGACCAGAACCTCTCCGTCCGTCGACGCCGCCTCGATCGTCAACCGGACGTCCTGGCCGGAGAATTGCGCGGACAACGGCTTCACCCCCCTCACGACGACCGGATGACCCGGCTGCGCCTCGGCGGTGTCCCCCGTGTCCGCGGCGGAGTCGTCCTCCTCACTCGCGCCGCCGGCCGAGTACGCGCCGATCGAGGTGAGTCGGCCGGTCGCCTGTAGTTCCGTCTCCTCCGAGAGGATCTGCACGTCCATCTCTTCCTTCACCAGCTTCCGGTCCGCCGCGGGCAGCGTCCCCCGCACCACGAGGTCTCCCACCGACAGCGTGAGCACGCTGCCGGTGACCTCCGTGCCAAGACCCGCTCCGGACGTCGCGACGAGTGCGGGGAGCGACGGGACGAACGCCACCTCACCGGCCCTGAGCCAGTACCTGGTGCGCTCCACCGGCTCCTGGGGGACGGGCTCCTCGGTGGCCGGCAGGCCACCTGCCGGGTCCGGGGCTGCCGTCGGCTCCGGCTCCGGCTCCTGCTCCGGTGCCGACGGCTGTTCGACGGTCTCGGTCCGCGTCGGCGGTGCGTACCCGCGGTCCTCGTACAACTCCTTGACGGCCATCTCCGTGGACGGCCCGTAGGTCCCCTCCTCGTCCGTCACCGAGTAGCCCAGTTCACGCAGCGCGGACTGGAGTTGCTCGACATCCGGCCCCGCCATCCCCGGCTGAATGTCCCGGTACAGCGGAATCGGTCCCGGAAGCGCGATCACCGGCCGTCCGGAGATCTCCGCCACCACCGTTCCCGCTCGTACGGACTGTCCCTGCTTCACCGGTAGCCGCGTCACGACGGCCTTGGCGTCCTCCGCGGCCGGGGGCATCACCTCGACCGTCCGGTCCGGCGCCACCGTGCCGCGCAGCACAACGGTCTGCGACAGCACCCGCCGCTCGACCTCCGCCGTCACCACCGACGGGGTGGGCGCCGCCGCCTCGGCCGCCGCCTGTGCCGGTGACTTCACCAAGGTCGACGCGCCCAGCCCGCCCACGGACAGGCCGACAGCGCCGGTCACGGCCACCAGCAGCAGCCACCGGCGCCGCCGCAGTGGCACCGGCGCCCCGTTTCCCTCCAACGTGACCGGTTCGGATCGCTCAAGATCAGACACAACACGTCCCTGGGTGGCCTTCAGCTATGCAACGGGCTCACCGGCGATAGTCGCGGTGGCTCGTCTCAGCTGCTCGTCGTAGTCCTTCTGGAACTGGTCCAGCGCTTCGGCGTTCTCCTCGATGAGCGCCATCTGGTATTCCGTGGTGGCCTGTGTCATGACGCCGAGGTAGTTGGCCTGCTCCTTGCACTTCACATCGGCCGTCGCCACGTGGACTTCGCCCGGTTGGGGCACCGTTCCCTCCTGCCAGCGCGGGTCGTTCGCGGCCTGTGCGGGTGTGTCGTATCGATGCCCTGCCTGCTGCATGCACGAACTCCAGGAACCCTCCATGGCGAGCACCCGTGAATCCTGCGCGGTCTTCTCGTTCGCCTGGTATCGCAGCCCCTGCACGAAATAGATGTCCGGTGGGACCGAGCCGGACGAGGAATCAGCCTCCTGTCCTTCGCCGACGGGCAGGGTGGAGAGGGTCTCGAATGCCTTCTCGCGGCAGCCGCCGTCCGGAATCTGCTTGCCCTGGTAGGTGTTCGACCCTGCGCCGCCGTACACCATTTTCTCATCCGCTGTGGGTTTCCAGCCGCTTTCCTCGGCAGCCGCCTCGGCCTGTTCCTGTGCGGCGTACACCTCCGGCGCTGAGTGATAGCCGTGGTCCGCCGCGAGTTTCGCATCGCTCAGCAGAAAGCGATCTGTCCGATACGGGTCCCCGGCACTCGCTGTCTGAGTCCCGGTGTCGAATGTCAGCCCGAAGCTCTGCATGCATTCCAGGATGAGCTGGCCGCGTGCCCTGGTGAGCAGAGCGTCCTGTTCAGGGGTGGGATAGTAGGACTCCAGCGGAAGCTCGACGTCTTGCTCCGCGGCCGGCGTGGTGAGCGGTGCCGCGGGCCTGTCGTCATCTCCGCCACCCGGCATCAGACCACAGCCGGAGACGGCGCCCGCGAGAACAAGGATTGCTGCGGCTTTTCTCAGCACCTTCGATGAAACCCCTCGATCCGCAACTCCTGGCGGCGGTACGCACATTCTCCGGCGTACCGCCGCCAGAAGCTGATCGGTCAATTGCCCTCGGCGGTGCCGCCGTCAGCTGTAGATGTGGCCACCAGCCAGGTTGTTGAACCCGTAGTTATTCAGGTTGGTGATGGTGGCGTAAGGAGCAACGTAGAGGTCCCAGCCGCTGTACGACGCGCTGGTGCAACCGCTCTCCTGAGTACCGTTGAAGAGGTAGTCACCACGGCTGTCCCAGCTGTCGATGGAGGTGATGTCGTTGTTCACCACCTCCGAGTTGGAGAAGTAGTCGTTCGCCCAGTTGCAGTCGACGCCGTCCTCGCGCAGGACGCCGTAATTGCCGTCGTCCCTCCCGAAGTTGAGGGAATCGTAGTAGTTGGTGTAAGCGCTGGCGGTACCGCCGCCCGCGGCGATGACTCCGCCGACAGCGATGGCCACAAAGGCCGAGCGCAGTGCCCGGACCTGAATTCTTGCCATGTGTGTCTTTCCTCTCGCCTCAAGCCGGCCCAGCTCGAATCACGGATTACACTGCGGGATGGGCCGACGACGATCTCGGATGCCTTGAACAATAGGCACCGCAATCCCCGCCCGGTACTCACCTCAGGGAGAGTTCGTGTTCTTGCGGACGTACAGGGAGACCCGCAGACCGGTCACCTCACGCATCCACGTCCGGCGGTACTCGTCCCGCAGCACCTGTTCCTTGACCTGCCACGCGGCGCTGGTGTCCGCAGTCACTCCGGATCGGTCGAGGACCCAGATCCGGTCATGGCCGAGCAGCAGCCGCCGTATGTCGTGGGCAGGGGCCTCCTGTCCGGAAAGGTTTCCGGCATCCGCTGGCGTAGTCACTTGCAGTACATCACTGACCAGGGAGAATTCACGTCGGTAGACAGAGGTGAGGCCGCGCTTGGTCGCCGGCCTGAACACCACCGCGTCGCCGCTCCGGGCGAATGCGCCGATCAGCTCGGCCGCGGCGGTCTGGTCGTCGTTACGGGAGGTGGCGGTGCGCTCCGTCAGCTGGCCTGGCAGATGCAGCACCAGCAGCGCGGCAATCAGGACGAGCCCGAAGCCGACGACCGGCCGTCCACCGCGGCGGACGTTCAGGCGCCGGGGCAGCCGCCGTGCCGCGGCTCGGGCGACGGTATCGATCCCGGCCGCGGCGAGGAGCGCCAGGGCGGGCAGTGAGTGCAGCACATAGCGCGGGTGGAAAGCCGGCTGGAAGAACGAGTACGTCAGCAGCACGGCCGAAGGAACGACAAGCCACGGCAGCGCGAGCACACGTATCCCGGCCGGGCCCCGTATGCCGACGATCACCAGTGCCGATATGAGAGCGCCCGCGGCGATACCCGGCCCGATGAACTCGTGGACGAGGAAGCCGACGCTCTTCACACTGGTCGGATCGAGCCTGCCGACCTGGCCCGCCTGCCGCCGGGCGAGCAGCCCGAAAGGCAGTACACACAGGGCGACGGCCAGGGCGGCCATCAGCCAGCGACGTGCGGTCCGCCACGGTGCGCGGGCCGCCGCCAGACAGACCCCGTGCGGGAGCAGGATCAGTACCGCGAACAGATGCAGCCCGGTCGCCAGGATCACCGCGGCGGCGTAGCCGGCCCACCGCGCGGCCGACGGCTTCTCCACGGCGCGCAGGAAGAGCAGCGACGCGAGCACCACGGCGGCCGTCACCAGGGCGTACGACCGCCCTTCCTGGGCGTAGTGCGAGGCGAGCGGGGAAAGAGCGAGAACCAGTCCCGCCAGCACACCCGTCCGTGCCCCGGCGAGCCTGCGCCCGATCGCCGCGGTGCCCGCGACGGCGAGCGTCATTCCGAGGACCGAGGGCAGCCTCAGCAGGACCGCGTCGCCCTCACCCGGAGGCAGGACGGCGTGCATGAGCAGGTAGTAGAGGCCGTGCACGGCGTCGACCGTGTGGAGCAGCTTCCATAACTCGCCGAATTCGCGGGTGGCGGCCTCGTACGTGGTGATCTCGTCCCACCACATTCCGCGATCGAGTCCCCACACACTCAGGGCCAGCATCACCGCCGCCGGGAGAGCGGGGACCCCGACGGCGATGAACAGGTCGGGCGGCGGTGGCTGGATTGGCGCGGCCTTTTCGGACGGCCTGGTACGCCGGATGGTATTCACGGAAGAACGTCCTAGGAGAGCAGCGGGCTCCTTCACCCAAGGAGCCGGAAACGCCGCCAGGAGTTTGGCACCATATTTTTGTTTCACAGGGGAATCAATGTGGAGATGACCTGAAGCTGAATCTCTGGCCGGAACTTGCCGAACCCGTCGTCGCTCACCGTTCAGCGACTGAGATCCTCCCCGAAGTGGTTGATCAGGTCCTTGCCGAGAACGGGGGCGAGGGCCTCGGCGTAAGCGTCGGACATGTGGCTGTCGTCGCGATAGACCAGGGTGTTGCCCGCGAGTACCGGGCAGGTGCCGGCGCTGGTGCACAGCCAGGGCAGGGGATCGATCACCAGGGCACCGGCCGCCTCCGCCGCGTCCTGGACCGCCTTCCTGCGGGAGGGGTCGTGCACCGCCTCGGGCAACTGGTTCGCGCAGCGGTCCAGTTCCAGTGGATAGGTCGCCGCGCAGTCGACCGCGTCCGATTTCGGCCAGGGGGTGTCGAGCAGCGCGGCGACCCGTGCCCCCGATTCCCCAAGAGCGTCGAAGGTTTCGCGGAATCCATCGGTCCACTGCTGAACGGGATCACCGTCGGGGTACGCCAGATCACTCGCCTCCGAGGATGAAACGATCACCAGCGAGGGCTGAAGGGCCTTAATCTGTGCCATCGCCTCGGTGCGCCATTCGTCGCAGGCCGAATAGGGCTGCCCCTGATAAACAGTGGTCACCATGGCCGCCTTGCACGATGCCTTCGTCAAGGACACCAGTTTCCAATGGTGCGTCAGCGCGAGTTCGTTGAGCCCCGGAAACCACTGGGCGGCGTGGGAGTCACCGAAGAGCACGATGACGTTCTCGGACCGGACGTCGCCGTAGACACACGACGGCGTCTGCGTGCTCTCGTACCCCACATGGCAGCCGTCCCGGTAGACCGCGGACTTCACTTCCTTGACCTCGGTCAGGGCAGGGGTGAGATTGCTGGGCAGGCTTGTACCCGAGGTCTCCAGAAGCTGTTGCAACCGCGGCAGCGGATCCGGGGCGGTCGCCGTCTCCTGCCGGAGTGCGGGCCCCACCTTGCCGGAGTCGATCGGCGGCGGGAAGAAGGACGCCGTCAGGGCCGTCACCGCGGCTGCCGCGGACAGCACCGCGCCGAGCGCCAGCCCGCGGCCGGGTCGGCCGCGCAA
Source organism: Streptomyces sp. NPDC056734 (assembly GCF_042790455.1). NCBI lineage: Bacteria > Bacillati > Actinomycetota > Actinomycetes > Kitasatosporales > Streptomycetaceae > Streptomyces > Streptomyces sp. NPDC056734. Next base: position 228,998 of record NZ_JBHTZD010000008.1, on the reverse strand, counting down.
GGCCGCGTGGAACCGTACGGGGTTCTCCACCAGATGCAGGGTCGCCCACGCCAGGAGCAGGGCGAGCAGACTGAGCCCCAGGGCCAGCGGGAGGTCCGCGGGCCGGTCCAGGGCCAGCGGGCCGATGACCAGCAACGGCCAGTGCCACAGATACCAGCTGTACGACAGCCCGCCGATCCACACCGCGGGCCGCCGGGCGAGCAGCCACCGGGCGCCGTACGGAGCCGGGTGGCCGCCGCCCGCCAGGACGAGGACGGCTCCGAGCACCGGCAGGAGCGCGTAGGGGCCGGGGAACGGGGTGCCGTCGTCGTACAGGACGGCCGACAGCAGGATGCACAGGACGCCGCCCCAGGCCATCGGCGCGGCGATCCCTGCGGGCAGCCTGCCGAGCCGCGTGGCGAACAGGGCGAGCAGCGCGCCGATGCCCAGTTCCCAGAAACGCGTATGTGTACCGAAGTACGCCCATGACGGCGAACCGCTCGTCGTCAGGACGCTCAGCCCGAGCGAGACCAGGCAGAGCACGATGAGCGGTACGGCCAGGAACCGGCGTCGGCCCATGGCCTGCCAACTGAGCATCAGCAGCAGCGGCCAGAGCAGATAGAACTGCTCCTCCACGGCCAGCGACCAGAAATGCTGGAACGGCGACGGAGGGCTTCCCTCGGCGAGATAGTCGGTGCCGCTCAGCGCATACCGGAAGTTCACCGCGTACAGGGCGCTGCTCAGCGCGTCCCCCGCGTACTCGGTGAAGCGGGCCTTCGACAGGAACAGCCAGGAGCCGGCCAGCGTGGCGACGACCACGAGCGTCGAGGCGGGGAGCAGCCGCAGCGCGCGGCGGGCGTAGAACGTCCGGATCGATATCCGGCCCGTGGTCGACAACTCGCGCAGGAGCGAGGAGGTGATGAGAAAGCCCGAGATGACGAAGAAGACATCGACGCCGACATATCCACCGCTGAAGGGAGGAACGGCGGCATGCGAGAGAACGACCAGCGAGACGGCCACCGCGCGGAGCCCTTGGATATCGGGCCGAAGGTGCTGGAGTGGATGAATTTCTGGTGGACTTGAGGGGGGTGTCGGGGATATGGAGGGTAACGATGCGCGACCCTCGCAGGGTGATGTCTTCAATTCGGTTCCTAGTGCTGGGCGACGGGAATTCGCCCACGTTGGACCGATGACTCACCTGGAGGGTTGCACAGCTTTTCGGGTCAGCTGGTGCCGATACCCGGACCGACACCTGGATTGCCGCCCGGACCGATCCCCGATTCGGGCGGATCTCCGGATGCGCGGCCCCCGTCGAGATGCTTGCGGATCTCCGCCTCCGCCGCCCGGAAGGTGTCGCCGAACCAGGTGGTGCGATGGGCGCCGGACCAGTCGTGGGAGGCGAGGCGGGGGCCGCAGCGGGCGGTGAAGGCGGGCATCACCTGGTCGATGAGGAGCAGATGGGAACGTCTGCTCGCCTCGTCGTCGGCGAAGTGGGTGATCTGGTTGAGGATCGCGCCGAAGCCGCCCGACTTGTCCCAGTACCGGGCGAGCGCGGCGACCGCGTCGGCGGGGGTGCCGACCGTGACCCCGTCGCTGGCCAGAAACGTTTCGAAGTCGGCGTATCCGACCGTCGCCGGGCCGCCCTCGATCACCCGGTCGGCGTGCCGGGCCCAGCGCCGGAAGCCGGCTTCGACCTCGCGGATCGCCTGGTCGCGGGTCGGGGCGAGATGGAAGGGGGCGACCAGGCGCAGCGCCGAGCGGTCCATGACCTGGCCGTGTTCCTCGGCGGCGGCCAGGGCGTTCGCCCAGTTCACGTCGAGGACGCTGTAGCCGGGGCCGGTCGCCGCGGCGAGGCAGAGCATGCCGATGCCGTACCGCCCGGCGAGTCTGCCGCCGGAGGGGGTGACGGCACTGGCGACGGCGAGTTCGGGTCGTGGCCTGGTGTACGGCCCGAGCTGGAGCCGGGCGTCGCGCAGGGTGTGCGGTCCGGCCTGCCGGGTCACCGTCGCGCCGTCCAGCAGCCGGATGACGATGTCCAGCGATTCGGCCATTCTGGCGCGCTGTTGCTGGGCGGGCACCCCGAACATATGGGCGTCGCCGGGCAGCAGCCCCGGGCCGAACCCGAACATCGCGCGCCCCCGGGTCTGGTGGTCGAGCTGGACGATCCGGTCGGCGACGGTGAGGGGGTGGTGGAACGGCAGCGAGATGACGCCCGTACCCAGCCGGATGCGCCGGGTCCGCTCCGCTGCCGCCGCCACGATCAATTCGGGAGATCCGATAATCTCCATTCCGCCGGAATGGTGTTCCCCGATCCATGCCTCGTCATATCCGAGACGGTCCAGAAACTCGATGAGGTCGATCTCGCGGCGGATGGCGAGGGTCGGATCGGAGGTCAGCGGGAGCAGCCAGGGTGGCGTGAAAACTCCCACGCGTAAATGTGATTTATGCACGGCTGTCAAGCGTATCCGTGGCGGACTGCCCGGACAAGGGTGCATTCGTGGGGGAATTCACCGGGGGTATTCATCGGTGAAGGTTCTCCAGGGGAATAGTGAATCCCTTCGGCCGGAGGGGTGATCACCGCCCTTTCGGCGGCAGAGAAGACCAGGAGCGCGGAGGCGGCACCAGGAAGGGAATGTGTAAGAAAATCCTACGATCCAAAGAAGAGAATGGAAGGGAATCCCTATGACACCCACCTTCATCGGCGGACGCGCCCCCGGCGCCCTGCCGATCGCCGGACACGCCCTGCCACTGATCCGCCGCCCGGTCGAATTCCTGGCCTCGCTACGGGAGTACGGCGATCTCGTCGAAGTCAGGCTGGGCCCCACCCGCGCCTACGTACCCTGCCATCCGGAATTAGTCCGGCGCATTCTGGCGGACGACCGTACCTTCGACAAAGGCGGCCCTTTCTACCGCAAGGCGCGAGATCTGTTCGGGAACAGTATCGGCACCTGCCCGCAATCCGAGCACCGAAGGCAGCGCCGACTGCTCCAGCCCGCCTTCCAGCGGCACCGCATCGCGTACTACGCCTCCGTCATGCAGGAGGAGATCGAAGAACTGACGCGTTCCTGGTCCGGCGGGGAACGGATCGACGCCTACGCGACGATGAACCGGCTCACCCTGCGCACGGTCATCCGCACCCTCTTCTCAGCCCATGCCGACGAAGAAACCGTCGAGGGGGTCCGGCATGCCTTCGAGACACTGAGCGCGGGATTCTTCCAGTGGATGTTCTTCCCGGACGCCCTGCACCGACTGCCGCTTCCGGCCTATCGGCGCCACCGCCGTTCCATGACCTATCTGCGGGGCACGGTGAAGCGCATTGTCGAGGACTACCGGCGTGACGGTACGGACCACGGGGACCTCCTCTCCATGCTGATCGCGGCGGGCGACCCCGGCGCGGACGGCGCCCAGGGGACGGACGGCGTGCCGGGCCTCAGCGACGAGGAGATCGAGGCGCAGATCCTGACCATGCTGGCCGGCGGTTCGGAGACCGTGGCCACCACCCTCACCTGGGCCCTGTATCTGCTCTCCGAGCATCCCGACATCGCCCGCGCGGTGCAGGCGGAGGCCGACGACGTACTCAAGGGCCGGGCCGCGGGCTGGGACGATCTGCCCGCGCTGGTGGTCACCGAACGGGTCATCAGGGAGACCCTGCGGGTGCGGACCCCGGCCTGGCTGTTCACCCGGGCGACGACCGTGCCGGTGGATCTCGGCGGCGTGCGCCTGCCCGAGGGAGCCCCGATCCTCATCTGCCCTCCGGCCGTCCATCTCAACGCCGATGTCTTCGCGGACCCGGAGCACTTCGACCCGGACCGCTGGCTGCCCGAGGCCCGGTCGGCGATGCCGAAGGGCTCGTTCCAGGCGTTCAGCGCCGGGGCCCGTAAATGCATCGGCGATGTCTACGGCATGACGGAGTCCGTCATCGGCCTGGCGACCATCGTCGGCCGCTGGGACACCACCCCCGTACCGGGCGCCGATCTGCGGCTGACCCCGCTGATGGCCCTCAACATCCCGCGCCGACTGCACTTCGACCTGACCCGGCGGGGCCCGGTGCCGGACCACGTGCCCACGGCCGGGTCCGCGAGGTGAGAGGAGGTCGTCATGGTCGCCCACTACGACGACCCCGGCGCGCTGTCCACCTTCCGGACCCTGCGCAGCGCCGTCGCGGACGAGATCGGCTGGCGCTGGCCGCGCGAGGCGGACGAGGTGACGGGCGGGGTGACGGGCGGGACGGCAGAGGGTACGACCGGCGGGGCAGGGGCGGGTACGACCGGCGGGGCAGCGGCCGGTACGACGGGCGGGGCAGGGGCCGGGATGGCCACCCTGCACCGGCACGCGATGCTCCCCCCGGGCAAACTCCTGCGCCCCGTACTGCTGCTCTGCTCGGCCCTCGCCACCGGCGGCACGCTGTACGCCACCGTTCCGGCCGCGGTCGGTTTCGAGGCGGCCCATGTCGGCAGCCTGCTCCACGACGACATCATCGACCAGGACGGGGAACGCCGTGGCCGTCCGGCGGCGCACACGGTGTTCGGCCCGGGGAAGGCGATCGTCGCGGGGAACGCCCTGTACTTCGAGTGGTTCTCGGCGCTCGCCGAGTGCGCGCGGCGGGGCATCCCGGTGGACCGGGTGGCGCTGGCGATGCAGGTGCAGTCGGCGGCCGGTAGCCGGGTCTGCGGGGGCGCGTACGACGAGATCACCATGGCCGGGGCGATCGACAGCACCGTGGAGGAGTACTTGCGGATGGCGGAGGCCAAGACCGCCGTGCTGTTCGAGGCGGCGTGCCGGGTGGGGGCCGTGCTCGCCGGGGCGGAGAAGCCCGTGATCGACGCGGTCGGCCGGTTCGGCCACCATCTCGGGGTCGCGTTCCAGCTACGGGACGACCTCTTGCCGTACGACGCGCCCGATACGGAGGGGAAGCCCCCGGTCAGCGATCTGCGCAACCGGCGCCCCACGCTGCCGGTCCTGCTCGCCTACCGAGGGGCGGGCCCGGCCGACCGGGACACGATGCGCCGGGCGCTGCTGGACGGCGACGACCCGGCATCGGCGCTCACGACGATGCGGGCGCTGCTGCACCGGCTGGGCGCGCTCGACACGGCACGGGCCATGGTCCACGAAGAGGCCGACCTGGCCTGCGCCGCCCTGGCCCGTCTCCGCTCCGACGACCACGCCTACACGGCCGTACTGCTGCACGCGGCCCGCCGCTTGAGCGTACGGGGTGTGCCGCCACCGGACCCGAGATGAGACAGGGCGTGAGGAGCACCCCATGAACACGGCACACCGCAACCCCCTGCCCCCCACCCCCCTGACCTCCCCTCACCCATCCCTCTCGCACATCAAGTGCCCCATTCCGTACGCCCCGCCGACCCGGGCCGGGAGCATCGAGAAACACACCCTGGACTGGTTCGCGCGCTTCGGGTTCGGGGCGAGCGCCGCCGAACGCGAGATGCTGGTGGCCTGCGCCCCCGCCCACTGCGCCTGCATGCTCACCCCGGACGCCCCCGAGGACCTGCTCCGCTTCTCCTCGGCGTACATCGTCTGGGGCCTGCTGTTCGACACGCTCCTGGACCACGGCGAACTGGCCGACCGCAAGCGGAACTACGCCCTGCTGGCCCCCCAACTGGTCCGCACCCTGAACGACCCCTGGCGCCGCCCCGAGGGCCTGCACCCGGTGATCCTGCTGCTCCGGGACATGCGGCTGTACCTGGAGGGCCGCGTCTCGGCGCCGCAGATCCGCCGCTGGGTGGACTCGCACGCCCGGTACATGACGGGCGTGGCCCGCGAACTGCTGGACGCGGAACGGGGCGTGCTGCCCACCCTCGACGACTTCCTCTACCTGCGGATGTACACCGCGGCCGGGGCGGCGGGCGCGGCACTGGTCGACCTGTGCGCGGGCCCGGGCCCGGACGCCACCGAGCTGGAGACCCCGTCCGTCCACGCCCTGACCGACGCCGCGTCCATCGTGATGTCCCTCTTCGGCGACCTGGGCTCGGCCTCCAAGGAGGGCCCTCTCGACTACAACATCGTCAATGTCATCGCCCACGAGCTGGCGTGCACCCGCGCGGAGGCGACGACCGAGGCCGTCCACCTGTGCAACCGCATCATCGACCAGTTCTGCCGCCTGAGGGCGGAGGTGTCCCCCACGCTGAGCCCGCCCACCCGCACCTACCTGACCGCCCTGGGCGGCCTGATCCGGGGCGTCCTGGACTGGTCCGACCTGGTCCCGCGCTACTCGGCCCACCCCGTCACCGACTACCCCGACATGACGCGCCCGGCACGGATCGATCCGAGGGGTCTGGCGTCCATCGCGTGGTGGTCGGAGGGGTGGTGAGCCGGGGTGGTGGGGGTGAGGCGGGTGGGTGCGTCGGTCCCGTAACCGTGCGCGCTGCCCGGCGCGAGCGCGGATGGGAGGGCTGAACGCCTCCCGGCTTCATGGCTGCGGGCGGGCTGGGTTGGCGCGATCGGGCGGTTTCGCCTCAGGTTCCGTATCCTCCTCCCGGTCGGCGAGTAGTACGTACGGCCATGGGAATCGGCGACCGGCATCAGAAGAAGGACGTGGAAGCCGCGCTCAAGAGGGCGGAGGCGGCCGGGCTCAAGGTGACTCGCACGGGAGGCGGCCACAGATGGGGATACGTGCTGTGCTGTCCGTGCAGCCAGCGGCGCACTGTTTCCTCCACGCCACAGAACCCGAGCGAAGAAGCGAGGCATATCGATGGATTCGTCAGGCAGCACCGCGCCTGCGCGTAACTGGTATTTCAACCTGGTTCTGCGGGACATCATCACGGAGGAGCAGTCTGATGCCCTGGCGCAGGTGGCCGGCTTCCATGATGGTCGGATCTCGCTGGTCGAATCTCCCGAGCGGTCGTGGTTCACCTGCTCATTCGCGGCCGAGACGCTGACTCAGGCCATCGCTGAAGCCCTCGACCGGTTCAAGGACTTTCCCGGAGTCCTGGTTCAGAGCGTCGAACTGGACCCGATCGCCCTTGAGTACAACGGAATGACCACGGTGGCCGTGGTGCGGGTGCCCGAGTAGAGGTCCGGTCGGCGTTTCTCGCGGGGAAAAGGGTCAGCCGAGCAGACGGGCGACGAGTTCCCGCACGGGCGCTTCCAGCTCCAGGTTGTTGCCGCGCCCGATGCCTCGGAGGTACTCGCTGGCTACAGCCAACTGGGAGAAGCGCCCCGAGGGGGATGCGAGTGCAGGGGCGAACTCGCGCTGGACGCGATCGGCGACAGAGGGCTCGGGCAGGCTGGAAATGTAGAGATTGGCCTCGTCGTATCCCGCCGGGCCCAAGCCCCATCGCTCCCAGCCGAGGATGCACAGCTCGGGCCCGACCAGATTCGACCACTGAATGTCAGCGTGCAGCGTCGCCCACTCCGGGATCCCGGTATCCACCTGGATGCCCAGGAACTCCGGCATAGCCCAGTGAAGCCGCTCCTGGCGGATGGTCACCCTGCCCGTGGGGACCTCGGAGACCGCGCCGAGGGCATTGCGGAGTGAGCCCCACCAGGCATCGGGGAGGTCGAGCCCCGAGGGGGCATGACGGTCGAGCTGATGAGGCAGCCCTCGATGCGTTCGTGGATCTCCGCCCGGTAGGTGTATGTGGCCTCCGACCAGTGACGGACGCTTTCCAGACGGGGCCGGGGAACGCTGTCGGGCATTGCCTCCTGCGCGGTTTCCGCCCTGTCCCACGCGGCCCGAGCAGCCTTCTCCGTCAGTGTCGCCGCGACGCGGAGCCACCGACCGCTCGTCACGGGGCCGCTGAGCGTCTTGCCGTCCCATCCCCAGGTCTCTGCATCCCCGGCCGGGCGGAGGCCGAAGACGGAGGCGGCGTACTCGAACGCCTTGCGCATTCGCTGGGCTGTGGTCGGGTCAGGAGCGGAAGGCATCCAAGATCCTCGTGATGTCGGTGCTGTGGAAGGGGCTGCTTCGGGTCACGCGGATGAGTCGGGCCGCATCTGCCCAGTGATGAGCCGTGCTGGCCGACGGAAGTATGCGCCCAGTGACCTGGCCCGCGCCGTTGGTCAGGCCGAGGGCAGCGGGCCGGGCCGCCTGCAGCGCCAGTACGCCCGCAAATGGATGACCGGCGAACGTACGCCCGACTACTGGTGGCCCTACATCGCCCGCGTCCTTGAGCTCGATCCCGGGGCACACTCCATCCGTCAATCTCCCGCCCTCGCGCTGGTCCACGCCGATACCGTGGCCTCAGTCATCGAGTTGGGAAGGAACGACCTCGACGTGGACCGCCGGAGTTTTTTCCTCACCGCGTCCAGCGCCTACGCCCTCGCCACCCTCGGCCTGCCTGACCCGGACAGCATCACCCGCCGCGTCAACACCACCCCGCCCGGCGCCCTGCGTGTCGGTCGCGGCGAGGTCGACGCCATCAGGGTGATGATCAAGACTCTCGGTGACTCCGCCTCTGAACTGGGTGGCGGCCACGCCCGCCACCTCGCCGTGCGTTACCTCACTGAGGACGTCGCGCCCTGGCTGAACGGCAGATACACCGAGGCCACCGGCAGGGAGCTGTTCGCCGCCACCTCCCAACTCGCCCACCTCGCCGGCTGGATGGCCCAGGACGAAGGCGACACACCCGAGCTCCAGGGCATCGCCCAGGGCTACTACGCCCACGCCTACCGGCTCGCCGACGAGGCCGGCGACCCCGAACTCGCCGGCACTGCACTGCGCGGGCTGGCCGTCCAGTGCATCGTTCTCGGCTACCGCGCCGAAGCCGTCCAGCTCGGCGAAGCCTGCGTCCACTACGGCCGCAACCTGCCCAACCCACGCGCCGTGTCCTACTACAACGCCACCCTCGCCAACGCCGCTGCCCAGGACGATGATCACCCCCTTGCCAAATGGCATCTCGCCCTCGCCGAGACCGCGATCGGCAAGCCCACCACCGGGCCCGGCGACTCGTGGGCAGCCCACTACTCCCCGGGCCGCTGGGCTCATGAGACCGGCATGATCTACAGCCGTCTCGGCGACCTCACCGCCGCCGAGGAACACCTCCACCTCGCCCTCGACATCCACGGCCTCGACCGCCGCCGCACCCGCGCCATCGTCTTGGCCGACCTCGGCGCCGTCCGCCTGCGCCAAGGCGATGTCGACGGCGCCGTGTCGACCTGGTCCGACTTCGTCGACTGCGCCGAGGGCGTCCGATCCGTCAAGATCCGCACCGCTGTCCAGGACATGCGAGTTCGCCTACGCCGCTTCCCGGACATGGCCGAAGCCCAAGAACTCAGGACCCGAGCCGCAGCCCTCATGTGAGGCCCGCCCCCCACAGCGAAAGGCAGCGCAACTTCACTCAGCGGACTGGGCTGATGGTGGATTGAAGGGGAGTGATCTTCACTCCGGCCTGCCCGACGTACATCGGTGATCAGTCGCCGTCGAAGCCCCCGCAGTCCGAGTCCCCGCCCCAGTCCTCTACGTCGCCGTCCTCGCCACTACACGGCCCACCCCACGACCGACCACCCGGACATGACCCGCCCCCCACGGATCGACCCGAGGGATCTGGCATCCATCGCGTGGTGGTCGGAGGAGTGGTGAACTGCCGGAACCCGACGCCGGTAGTTCCAGGTCGTTGAGGTCCCGCTCGTTGAGCTGGGTCCTGCGTGAGATCCGAAGTGTGTTGGTGCGCCTGCGTCATGCGATCTGCGGGGTTGCTCTAGAGTCGGGACGACCTTCCCGGTGGCGCTTGGCTGCCGGGATTTCGTGTTCTCCGGGCGGAGTTGGATCTTGCGTAAGGCGCGGCTGCACGACCGGAACGCCGCAGGGCCCGTCCCTCGTATCAGCTGGGCGGCCCGGTGCCGGGAGGCAGGCGCTCCACTGGCCGTCAGGCCGTACCGGCTGCACTTCACCGCTCGCCTGCTCTCCTGGACCGGATCGGCCGTAGCCCCCATCGGGCTGGCCTTCGCGGTGCTCCAGATCGGCGGTGGACCCGGTGCGCTGGGCGCGGTTCTCGCGGCGAGTGTCGTACCGCAGATTCTGCTGCTGCTCGTCGGCGGGGTCGTCGCCGACCGGCTGCCCAGGGATCGGGTCATGGTGTGGTCCAACATGGTCTGCGCGGTCGCGGAGGCGGCTGCGGTGGTGTTGCTGCTCTCGGGCACGGCCCGGGTCTGGCACCTGGTGGCGATGTCGGCCGTCTGCGGGGCGGCGGGAGCCTTCTTCACCCCGGCGGCCGGGGGCATCGTCGTGGAGGTGGTCCCGGCCGAACTTCGGCACGCGGCCAATGCTCTGCTGAAGATCGGCCAGAACACGGTGAAGGTCGCGGGGCCCGCCCTGGGCGGCGTCCTGGTCGCCGTGGCCGGGCCTGGCTGGGCCCTCGGATGGGACGCTCTGACGTTCGCTGCCTCGGCCCTCCTCTTTTCCCGGATCAGCCTCAAGGCCAAGAACGTGAAGGTCCGGGCCGGGTTCGCCGCCGATCTCCGCGAGGGCTGGGACGACTTCCGCTCCCGCCGCTGGCTGTGGGTGATGGTCTGCCAGGCCGCCGTGATCGTTCCTGTGTGGCTGGTCGGCTACCAGCTCCTCGGCCCGGTGTACGGACAGCGGCTTCTCGGCGGTGCCGCCGCGTGGGGTGTGGTGGTGTCCGGCTTCACCGCGGGGCTGGTGGCCGGGGCGGCGGTCGCCCTGATGTGGAAGCCGCGCCGGGTCGGAGTCGTCGTCTGCGCGGGCACCGGATCGATGGCGGTGCCGCTGGCGGCGATGGCGGCGGCGGTGCCGCTGCCCGTGCTCGCGGTCGCCATGGGTGTGGCGGGCACGGGACTGGCGGTCAGCATGACGGTATGGGCCTCGCTGGTGCAGGAGCGGATTCCGGCGGACCGGCTGGGCCGGACCCTGTCCTACTCGACACTCGGGCAGATCCTGCCCGTGCCCTTCGGCTATCTCCTCGCCGGTCCCGCCGCCCACCTGTTCGGGCTCCGCCCCACCCTGGCGACGGGCGCCCTGATCATCACGGCCGCCGCCGTCGTACCGCTGGCCATCGCTCAGGTCCGGGGGCTCTGCTTCGCGCCTGAGGCGACGGAGGACGCCGATGAGGCCGTGAGCCCGGCACGGGCGGAGAGGTAGAACGCGCGGGCCACCTCGACGGCACCGGCGAAGTCGCGGAACGCCCGGTCCCGGGCCGCCGCGTCCAGCACGGCCTCGCCGCATCCCTGGGGAAGCCCCCAGCGCTGGACGAGATGCGAGGCGATGCGCTCGGTGCTCAGGTGGGCCGTGGTGTGGTGGGGGTTGGCCGCCTCGATCTCGGCGTTGAGGGCGAACGCGGCGGCGACGGCCTCGGCCGCGAGTTGGTCACCGGACAGGCCGGCCACCCCCACGCCTGCCGCAGCGGCGCACATCGCCTGGCATCCCGCAGGCCCGCGAGGGGCATCGACGAGGCACTCGTAGAGGCCGGGGCCGGTGATCCGGCCTACTTGGAGTCGCCATTCGAATCGCGTCGAGCGTATCCCGCAAGCCGGAGACGGCATGCTCTCCTCATAGTGTCGGCGCCGCCGCAGGTGTGGCCAGGGATCGTAGGGCGGCCTCCAAGGCCAGGGGCCGATACATCGCGCTGGCACCTTGACCAGTGGTGGCCGAGGTGGTGCATTCCGCCTCCAGCGCGACGGGATCCAGCAGGCCGTGAAGGGCAAGGACCGAATCGGGCAGCCACCGGCGGAGGAGTGGCAAGCCGTCCTGACGCATGGCCGTCTCGCATGTGGCCGCAAAGTTCTCCCGGAGCGGTGGGTCGACGACCTCGGGTGAGTACCCGGCTTGTCGCAGGCGGAGACGCATCAGCCTTTTTCCCCGCCGCCAGGCAGGCGGCAGGGACTCACCGAATCGCAGGACGAGCGGGGTGGCCAGCGGGCTGATGGGCCACAGGCCATGACGCATGGCGGTCGCGCTGTGGACGGCGAGAGCGAGGAGGGTGGAGGCGTGGAGGACCGACGCGGGCGCCAGGTCGTCCTCAAGGTACGGCAGCGAATCCCGGGCGCGGGGGCCGAGATGACCGGGCAGGGGGTGCAGGTTCCACGGGTCGCCGGTGAGGGCGCGTTCCTCCGGCCGCTGGAAGCACAGCTCGTCGCCGCCGATCCCGGTGAACACCCACCGGACACCGGCGGCGCTCAGACGGCCGTACAACTCGCTCATGGCTTCGACGTAGGTGCCGTCCGTGGGACTCGTGGGCAGGCCACGGGCGCGGGGCCCGGTGGGGTGGAAGGGCGCGAACTCCCCGACGGGCACGGTCAGGTCGCGGCCGAGGCAGGCACGTGCGGAGATCTCGCGGCGCCGCCGACGCTGCTGCTCGCCGACCTCGCCGCCGAGCAGCAGCGCCGCGGTACGGACCGGTCCGGCGGTCTCGGCGAGGGCGAGGGCGGTCATGGCGCTGTCCATGCCGCCGGAGAGCTCGACCGCGCAGGCGTCGGTGGCCAGCGGACGGGCGGTGACCTCCCGTCGCAGTAGATCTCTGAACGCGTCCACAGGGTCCGCGTCGGCGTGCAGGGTGCGTGGCAGGGAATGCAGGGCCGGGGTGGGGTAGGCGATGTTCAGCCCGGCCGTGGGATCCCAGGCGGCGGTCGCGCGTTCGGTGAGCCGGTGAATGCTCCGGAAGACCGTTGCGGTGCTGTAACGGCTGCGGTAGGCAAGCATCGCGGCCGCTTCGCGGGCGTCCAACTCATCGGCGCCGGAGGCCAGGTCGAGAAGGTCCCAGGAGACTCTCAACTCTCCGTCGGCGGGGCGGAGGTAGAGGGGTGCGACACCTCGCTCCCCGCACGTGATCCGCACGCCCTGCCCCGCGGTCAGCTCCACTCGCACCGCTTGGAGGGGCCAGTCGGCGGCCTCTTCTACCTGCCGCCGGTAGTACGGATCGCGCGTCACACACCGCAGCATCGTGACCGGCTGCCGGTCGCGGGCGGTCTCGCGCGCGATCAGGCACGACCGGCCGGATGCGGGCGCGGTGACCATAACGTGCTCGATCGCGGGGTGCGCGAAGGGCTCGATCCAGGATCGGCCGGAGACCCACCGGTGTCCGGTCCACTGCCAGCCGCCCGCGTCGGGAGGCCCCGTCAGTTGCATCTTGATCATCGCGTGCCTCCTGGCCTGTGGATGGGCCGGGCGCATGCTGCCCGGCCCACCACCGAGGACTGTCAGATGTCGTCGGTCTCGGTCTGCGTGTCCGAGCTGCCCTCCTTCTTGGTGTAGAGCAGGTCCAGGCCCGGGATCTCGCGGATCTCCTGGTCGGCGAACAGCCCCTCGAAGGGAGTCGTCTGCTGCATGTCGATCGCCTTTCTCGTCGGAATGGGATGTGTGGTGCAGCCGTCACTCCGTCGGAGTGCCGGTGTCCTTGATCACTGAGGTGATCGCGGGCAGAAGCTCTGCCCGGCGGGCCATGAGGTAGGCGGTGCGGTTCCTGCGCCGGGGGGTATGGACCAACTCCCAGCCCTGCACATCGCGGTAGTAGGTCATGAGCCGTTCTGCGAAGGTGCCGCGGCGCACCCACTCGACGCCCTCGCGTGCGGCACGGTCCAGGGCCCACCACGCCATCAGGCGGCCGGGCTGGTCTGATCGGCGGGCGGGGTGAGTGAACGACGTTGCCAGGAAGTACGCGCTCTGGGCCAGTTCCTCGGGGGTCCAGCCCCATTGCGGCGTTGTGGTGAACACGGTGGTGCAGCCGATGATCCGGCCGTCGTCGACGAGTGCCCAGACGGGGAAGTGCGGGTCGGCGGCCTGCGAGGCGATGGTGTTCACGTCGTCATCGGTCCGGGGCCAGTCGGGAACGCTCCGCTCGCGCATCCAGGCCATGCGCGCCCGCACCATCGTGGCAATCGCTTCCTGGTCCTCGGCGACGGCCGGACGCATCTCGTACACGGCGTTCCTCCTGGCTTTCCTGGCTCGTGGGCTGCCCCGGGCGGATGGTCCGGCGGCAAAAGGTGTCCGGCACAGTAATGCCGCCACGGCTCCGATCATCGCTCTCGCTTTAGGTGCCGATACGAGCACACACCGTCATCGGGCGGCGGACAATGGAGTGGTCCGATCCAGCACCGATCCCAAGGGGGAAGGGCGTTCCGATGTCCGATCAGCTTCGCGACGACATGCGGGAGGCGCGCAGGGCGTCCGGCATGGTGTGGGCGCGGTTCGCCCGTGAGGCGGGGTTCGGCGAGGCGTACTTGCGCAACGTGGAGAACGGGAACCGGTCGGTGACCGCCGCGGTCGCCGCCGCCTACGACAGGGTGTTGCACACCGGCGACGTCTTCATGGCGGCGTTGCACGAGACCGGTTCGGTCACGGACCTGCCGTGGGACCGGCCCGGAAGCCTGGCGGTTCTCACCGGCCTGCTGGAGGGGAACAGCGTGGATCGCCGAGGCATCCTCTCGGCCGGTGCGGCACTGGCGGTCTCGGCAGGCAACTGGTCCATGGCGTGGGAGCCGATCCACGCGACGACGGCATCGGTGGCCGACGGACCGGCGCTGCTGACCCACGTGGAGGACCGGCTCGACCATCTCAGGCATCTCGACGACGAACTCGGCAGCGGCGTGGTGTATCAACTGGCCCGCAGCGAACTGTCCTTGATCGTCAGACTGATCAGGTCGTGTCGCTACGACGGTCCCACCATGGCCTACTTGCATTCGATGGCGTCCGAAGCCGCCCGACAGACCGCCTGGGCGGCCTTCGATCAGGGACGCCCCGGTATTGCCCAGCGCTTCTTCGACGGTTCTCTTCGTGCCTCGGCCGAGGCCGGTGATCCGATCAGCGGCGCCTACGGCCTGTCGTTCGCTGCCATCCAGTGCTATTCCACCCCCGGTCAGGCAGGCCGGGCGGTATCGCTGCTGGAGACAGCGCAGGAGCGGGTGAAACGGAGGGCGACCCCGCGTATGCAGGCCATGCTGGCGGCCAGGACCGCCCGCGCGCTGTCCAAGACCGGCGCGAAAAGGGAGTGTGCCCGCCAACTCGACCTAGCCCGTGCAGCGCTGGACAAGGGAACACACGACGACGACCCCAGGACCCTGTACTGGGTGGACCACGGCGAGATCGAAATGATCGCCGGCTCGGCCGCCCTGGATCTTGGGGACCCGGCCGAAGCGGTACGCCGTTTTGAGGCCGCCGTGCAGGCGTCGTATCCCGGCGACGACGAGTACCCACGCAGCCACGCGATCTACCTGGCCCGCGCCGCCGAAGCGCACATTGCCCTGCACGACTTGGATGCCGCGGTGGCCGGCGCACGTCATGCGGTGAGGTGCCTCGGCTCTGTGGACTCCGCGCGCTCCGCGACCGAGCTGAAGTCACTCCGCGAGAAACTGTCCCCGCACGTCTCGTACGCCGCCGTACGCGAGTTCCTACAGGCCGGATAGCCCGAGCGTCTCACGCAGACGCCTGGCCACCACTTCCTCGTCCAGTGCCAGAAGCGGGGTGATGCCGAGCTTGTGGGCAGCGGCGAGGTTCTCCTCGCTGTCATCGACGAACAGGCACTGTTCTGCCGGTACGCCGAGTTTGTCGAGCACCAGGCGGAAGATGGCGGGGTCGGGCTTGCGCAAGCCGTGCTCTGCTGAGAGGACGACTTCGTCAAAGGTGTGGTGCAGGTCGAATCCGGCGTAGGGGTCGAACGGTTCCCGCCCGAGGCTGTTGGACAGCACCGCGGTTCTGATTCCGGTGGCTCGTGCCTGCCGGGCGGCTTTCAGCACCGGGTGGGCCGGAAATGCGTCGTGGAGGTAGCGGGCCATCAGGTTGTCGGGGACGACGCCGATCAGCGCGGCGAACCCGTCGTTCCAGTCCGTCTGGGTGATCTCACCGAGTTCGAGTTTCCGGAACAGCTCCTGCCCCGTCGGGTCGGCCCAGGCACGGAGGAAACTTCCCCGGGCGAGCCGCTCCCGATCCTCGAAGTAGGAGATCACTTCGACCATGTTGAAGGTCAGAACCCCGAAGAAGTCGAAGATCACGCCACCGAATCTGGTCCCTGAGGTTGTCGCCATCTCCAGATCCTACGATCCGTACATCCGGCATCAGTCGCCGTCGAAGCCCCCGCCGTCCGAGTCCCCGCCCCAGTCCCCTACGTCGCCGTCCTCGCCACCCCGTGTCCGTCCACCGGCGCCAGCCCCGGACGTTCGCGGCCCTCTCGGCCGGAACCGGTGGAGCCGCAGTGCGGTGAGATCCCGTACGGGCGTCCGCGCCACCTCGGTGTCAGCGATCTGCCAGCAGTGGCGGTTGAACCGGGGCCAGCGTGGCGTGGACGAGTCCGGCCAGGTCACGACCGCCCACAGACACAGCACCGGCCAGGCGATCACCGGCAGCGAGGCCCAGAACTCGGCCACCTCGATCCCACCGGGTGCCGGGGCGTCGGAGAAGCCCCCGTGCATCGCCATCCCGAAGACCACGGGGAAGGCGTAGCAGATCAGCCCCATGCGCTCCGACCCGTTGTACTGCTTCAGGGGCAACGCCCCCTCGGTCACCCGGGCCCGGAACGCCGCGAAGTCGTCCTCGCTCAGCACCTCGTAGAACCGGGTGCCGGTCTCGCTCCGCGCCTTGAGTGCCTGAACGAGTGCCCTGAGTGCCGGATCAGTCGGTATCGGCGCCGACGCCGCCACGGTGAGTATTCCGTCGTCCGAGACCTGGGCGACCCCGTCCGTGAGGAGACCGCAGACGGCGACCTCCGCCGCGTCCGGTATCCACCGGGCACGCTGATATGCCGCCTGTACGGGGGAGACGCCCTCTGCCATGGCCTGGCGGATGACCGCACGGTCGGTACGGGCGCCGCGCCACCTGGCCACCCGTAGGGCGACGTCCACGGCGAAGAACGCCAGCAGCCAGCCGGTGATGATCAGTTCCGACTCCGGGGACCAGAACATCAGGGGAGCTGGGCGTTCTTCAGGGCTCTGACGAACGGAGTGAAGGCAACCGGGGGGAAGCTGAGGGTCGCTCGGCCAGGGGTCTTGGAGTCGCGGATGGATATGTGGGTGGGGCGGGTGGCGATCTCCACGCAGTTGTTGCCGTCGCCGGCCTGAGAGAAGGACGACTTCCGCCAATTGTCGGGGGCAGTCACAGTGGCCTCACAGTTCCCTGGACAGTGCGTGGATGAGATCACGCGAGTGGGTTGCGTCGATCGACATACCTTCCAGCTTACGAAAGAGCGTTCGCAAGACGTGTAGTTGAGCCTCGGAATCGATGAAGCCAACGCCATCGGGTGCGTCGCGCGTTCCGGTGTCCAGCCTGGGTAGGGCACCACCCGCGAGCATCATCGCGTTCCAGTTCCCGCCGAAGCCGTCCAGCTCGAAGGGAATGACTCGGACGGTGATGTGGTCCGCCTCGGACAGCTCCAGCAGCCAGGCGAGCTGGGCCCGCGAGGTGGCGCGATCGCCGACCCGGATGCGCAAAGCAGCTTCATGGATGACCACCTGGTAGGCAGTGGGGGCGGAGCCCAAGAGGATGATTTTGCGCTGCATCCGGTGTCTGACGCGCAGGTCCAATTCCTCTTCCGGGAGGCCCGGCACCCTGGAGGAGAACACCGCGCGGGCGTAGTCCTCCGTCTGAAGCAGACCGGGGATGATCATGAACTCCGCGTCGCTTCGGTAGGTCGAGTGATGTTCCAGCTCGGCAAGGTCGAGGAAGGGCGTGGGCAACTGCCCCCGGTACTCCTCCCACCAACCCCGCGTGCGGTCGGTCGCCATCGCTGATAGTGCGTCGATCAACTCCGCCTCTTCGCAGGCGTAGTTGGCCGCCAGGCGCCGTACGCGTTGCTCACTCACCCCCGCGATCCCGGACTCGATCTGGCTTATCTGCACAGACGTCGTCCCGAGCAGGTTCGCGGCCTCCGTGGCCTTGAGTCCGGCGGCCTCTCGCAGCCGTCGCAGCTCTATGCCCAGACGCATCTGACGTGCAGTGGGGTGCCGTCGTGCAGGCACGGTGTTCCTCTTTCCTCAACGGGATTGGCAAGGCCACGCGTTCGGGGTCAGATAGGGCGACCCGCTTGCCGTGAATGAAAAGTATGCCCTACCGTCAGTGACGTACCAAACGCGCAGCGGAAGCGCACCGCCCCGCCCTGCCCGGACGGCCGCGGCACTGCCACCGCACACCAACACCACCACCCCCCACCGGAGTTGATCCCCCATGCCCGAAAACGGCGTCGAAACCTGGGACTACACCCTCTTCATCCCCAACGACCTAAGAGCCGTCACCGTCTGCCGCCGCACCCTCCGTCTGATCCTCACCCTGCATGGACTCATCACCCTCGTGGACACAGCGGAGCTGCTCGCCGCAGAGTTGGTGTCCAATGCCGTGCGGCATACGAAGGGGCCCGCCGCGCTCAGGGTCCGCCGCAACCCGGAGGGCACCGTGTGGATCGGGGCCTGGGACACCGACCCCGCGCCGCCGGACCCGCCCTGCCTCCTGGGGCGGGCCCTCGATCTGGAGGACGGACGCGGGCTGGAACTCGTACGGGCGTGCTCGGATCACTGGGGCTGGCAGGTCAGGGACCGGGGGAAGTACGTCTGGTGCGAGCTGAAGGGAGCCTGACGGGCTACGGCCTCGACGCCACCACGAACGTCTTCGCCCATTTCTCCTCGCCCTGCGGCTCCCGTACGGTCTGTGACCGCACCGTCAGGCCCGCCTTGGCCAGCGCCTCCGTCACCGTCCCGGTGGCCCGCATGTAGTAGTCGAGCGCGATCTCGTGGCCGTAGCGCTCGGTCAGGTGTACGTGTTCGTCCTGGTCCCCGGACTGGAAGCTCAGCAGGACCGGTGCCCCCGGGACCAGCACCCGCCGTATCTCCTCGAAAAGCCCGACCAGGTGGTGATCCGGGACGTGGATGATCGAGAACAGCGCCACCACCCCGCCCAGCGTCCCGTCCGGCAGGTCGAGCGAGGTCATCGAACCGACATGGAACCGCAGGTCAGGGTGGGCGCGGCGGGCCATTTCCACCATCCGGGGGGAGAGGTCCACGCCGAAGACCGGGACGCCGAGATCACGCAGCCGGGCCGTTACGAAGCCCGGTCCGGACCCCAGGTCCGCCACCGGCGCCGGCGCGTGTTCGCGGGTGAGGTCGGCGAATGACGAGACCAGTGCCTGGTCCAGCGGGCGGTCCGCCAGCCAGTCGGCGTGCTCATCGGCGTACTCCACCGCGATCGCGTCGTACGCGTCACGCGTGCTGGGCACGAAATCCTGGGCGGGCAGCCCCTCGCTGGTGTTCGTCACGTCGCCGCACGCTACCGAAGTCACCCGGACGGCGCCCTCCCATCGCCCTGTCCCGTCAGATGAACAGTTCGGCGAGTCTGGAGGCGGGCGTGGTAAAGGTGGAGGGTGGGACGTTTTTTCCGGGTGCTGTCCTGGTGGGGACGCGTACTGTCCTCGTAGGGAGCGCCGCAGGAAAAGGCGGCAAGCTTACCCATCCAAGTCCACCCCTAAGCCCCGTACGGCCAGATTTTTTGCCCTAACCGGCTGAAGTTTTGTTGATCGTGGGTCAGTTGACCGTGCGGGCGGCCTACCCTTCAGAGGGTGAAGCAATTGATGTCCCCAGAGTCCGAGGTCGATCTTCCCGGAGACGCCCTGCCCGGCACCTTGCCGGAGGCCCTGCGCGCAGAACTCGTCGCCTTCCGTCGCGACCTGCACATGCACCCAGAACTGGGCAATCAGGAGTTCCGTACGACCGCCGCGATCAAGGCCCGGCTGGAGAAGGCGGGCCTTGAGCCCCGCGTACTCGCCATGGGCACCGGACTCGTGTGTGACATCGGCGTACCGGACGACATCCCCGGAGATCCCGGTGGCATGCTCGCGCTCCGCGCCGACATCGACGCGCTGCCCATCCCGGACGCCAAGACCGACTGCGCCTACCGCTCCACCGTGCCCGACCGCGCCCACGCCTGCGGCCACGACGTGCACACGACCGCCGTGCTGGGCGCCGGGCTCGTCCTCGCCGACCTGCACCGGCAAGGGCGGCTGCCGCGTCCCGTGCGGCTGCTGTTCCAGCCCGCCGAGGAGGTGCTCCCGGGCGGCGCCGCCGACGCCATCGACTGCGGGGTGCTGGACGGCGTCGGCCGGATCATCGCCGTGCACTGCGACCCCCGCGTCGACGCCGGCCGGATCGGACTGCGTACCGGCGCCATCACCTCCGCCTGCGACCGGCTGGAGATCTCCCTGGACGGGCCCGGCGGCCACACCGCCCGCCCGCACCTCACCACCGACCTGGTCACGGCCGTCGCCCGGGTCGTCACCGACGTCCCCGCGCTCGTCGCCCGCCGCGTCGACACCCGCGCCGGGCTCGCCGTCACCTGGGGACGCATCGAATCCGGCCACGCCCCGAACGTCATCCCGCAGCACGCGGAGCTGTCCGGAACCGTGCGCTGCCTGGACATCCACGCCTGGCGCCAGGCGCCCGACATCGTGCACGCCGCGATCGACGAGGTCGCCACCCTCCACCGCGCCAAGTCCGAGATCACCTACGTGCGCGGCGTCCCGCCCGTCGTCAACGACCCCGCCGTCACCGAACTGCTGCGCGACGCCATGACCGTCCGCCGGGGCGCCGACTCCGTCGAGAGCACCGAGCAGAGCCTCGGCGGCGAGGACTTCTCCTGGTACCTGGAACACGTCCCGGGCGCCATGGCCCGCCTCGGCGTCCGCACCCCGGGCGAGCGCGCGGTACGCGATCTGCACCAAGGCGACTTCGACGTCGACGAGCACGCGATCACGGTGGGCGTCGAGCTGTTCACCGCCGCAGCACTGATCACAGGCTGAGGACCAGCCCACCTAAGGGGCGCGGGGCTGTATCGATGTGCGGCTCCGCCGCGTGGGCGCGACCAGCCACATCGGACCCGCACCCGCCCGCGCCCCCAACCACCCCCCACCCCCACCCCCCGCGCGATAAGCCCCCCGCCATCCCTTTCGACCCGGTCGGACACAAGGACGTAACCGGCCATCGGCACGAATGGATAACAGCACGGCGATACCCCGTTCCCAGGATGGTCTACGCGCGTTAATGTGCGCCGAACTCAGCACCCACTGCGGGGCTTTGGAGAATGGGGAACTTCAGATGCGTCGGATTTCCAAACTGACCCGCGTCGCGGTGGGGGTCGCGTCGCTCGCAATCGCCGCCACCGCCTGCGGTGGAACCAGTGACGAGAACACCGCCTCGGACAGCAGCTCCAGCGGCGAGGAACTCGGTCTCGCCATCGCCTACGACATCGGCGGCAAGGGCGACCAGTCCTTCAACGACGCCGCGTTCGCCGGTCTGGAGCAGGCGCAGCAGGAGTACGGCTACGAGACGGCCGACGTCGAGCCCACCGAGGGCGAGACGGACGCCGACAAGGAGCAGCGGCTCGCCTCGCTGGCCCGGCAGGGCTACAACCCCGTGATCGGCGTCGGTTTCGCCTACGGCCCCGCGATGGAGGCCGTGGCCAAGGACTACCCCGACACCACCTTCGGCATCGTGGACTCCGTGGTCGAGGGCCCGAACGTCGCCTCCCTGGTCTTCGCCGAGGAGCAGGCGTCCTACCTCGCCGGTGTCGCCGCCGCCAAGGCCACCAAGACCAACATCGTCGGCTTCGTCGGCGGCGTGGACATTCCCCTGATCAACAAGTTCGAGGCCGGTTACAAGCAGGGCGTCGCGGACACCTCCGGCGGCAAGGTCACCGTCGAGTCGCAGTATCTGACGCAGACGGCCGAGGAGGGCGGCTTCTCCAGCCCGGACAAGGGCAAGGCCGCCGCCGAGGGCCAGATCGAGAAGGACGCCGACGTCGTCTACCAGGCGGCCGGGCTGTCGGGGCAGGGGGTCATCGAGGCCGCCGCCACCGCCAAGGTCTGGGCGATCGGCGTCGACTCCGACCAGTACCAGCAGGAAGCCCTCGCCGGGTACAAGGACTACATCCTCACCTCTGCCCTCAAGGACGTCGGCGGCGCGGTGTACGCGCTGAGCAAGTCCGTCGAGGACGGCACGCCGCTGACCGGCACCCAGACCTTCGACCTCAAGGTCGACGGCGTGGGCCTGGCCGACAGCAACCCGAAGATGGCCGAGGTCGCGGGCCTGACCGACGCGGTGGCCGCGGCCAAGGCGGGCATCATCGACGGCACCATCAAGGTCGACACCGAGTAGTCGGCCGTACAGCTGTCCTGAAGACGTAAAAGTCTGGCAAAGCGGCAGTAAGCCGTACGAAGCGGGTGGGGCCGGTCGTCCTGCCCGCTTCGGCGTTTCCTGGCCGACCCGCCCCCACGCCCGCTTCGGCGTTCCCGCCCGGCCCGCCGCCCCTTCGCGACAGCCAACGAGCAGCCAGCCGACAGCCAGCCAGCAGGAAACCGGCAGCCAGCCGGCCGGCAATACCCACCCGCCGCCCGCAGGGCATTGGCCACGGCCGGATAACAAGGTGGACAGAAGGGGTTTTCAGGCTGGTCTACGCGCGTTAATCTGCGGCGAAACCAGCGCCGAAGCCGATCCTGGCTGGACCCCCCCGGCGCTTGTACGACAGGAGCACCACTCATGCGCCGGATTTCCCGGATCACGGTCGCAGGCGCGGCGACCGCCTCGCTGGCCCTCGCCCTCGCGGCCTGCGGCGGCACCTCGTCCTCGTCCAGCTCGTCCTCCGAGTCGGACGGCGCGGACAAGGGCCTCGCCATCGCCTACGACGTCGGCGGCAAGGGCGACCAGTCCTTCAACGACGCCGCGTACGCCGGTCTGGAGCAGGCGCAGCAGGAATTCGGCTACCAGACCGAGGACGTCGAGCCCACCGAGGGCGAGACCGACGCGGACAAGCAGCAGCGTCTGGAGTCCCTGGCCCGCCAGGGCTACAACCCGGTCGTCGGGGTCGGCTACGCCTACGCGACGGCCCTGAAGGCCGCGGCGGAGAAGTACCCGGACACCACCTTCGGCATCGTGGACGACTCCACGATCGAGGCGACGAACGTCGCCGACCTGGTCTTCTCCGAGGAGCAGGCGTCGTATCTCGCCGGTGTCGCCGCCGCCAAGAGCACCGAGAGCGATGTCGTCGGCTTCGTCGGCGGCGTGGACATCCCGCTGATCCACAAGTTCCAGGCCGGCTTCGAGCAGGGCGTCAAGGACACCGACCCCAAGGTCGAGGTGCTCACCCAGTATCTGACGCAGACGGCCGAGGAGGGCGGCTTCTCCAGCCCGGACAAGGGCAAGACCGCCGCCGAGGGCCAGATCGAGAAGAAGGCCGACGTGGTGTACGCCGCGGCCGGTCTGTCCGGTCAGGGCGTCATCGAGGCCGCCTCCGCCAGCAAGGTGTGGGCGATCGGTGTCGACTCCGACCAGTACCAGCAGGAAGCGCTCGCGCAGTACAAGGACTCCATCCTCACCTCCGCCACGAAGGACGTCGCCAAGGCGGTCTTCAACCTCGCGAAGTCCGTCGAGGACGGCAAGCCCGAGACCGGTATCGTCAAGGGCGATCTGAAGACCGGCGAGGTCGGACTGGCGGATTCCAACCCGCAGTTCGCGGACGACGCCGAGCTGCAGACCGCCATCGACACGGCCAAGGAGAAGATCATCAGCGGCGAGATCACGGTGAAGAGCAGCTGAGCACCACCGAGCGGCATCAGCGGTACCTCTGATACCGGAGGTACCGGCATCAGCGGTACGAGCATTCTGAGCAGCGTGTAACCACGGGGTCACGTCCGCTCAACGGGGTACGGGGAGGCTGTCTCCCGGTACCCCGTTGTCTCGGTGCGTGGCCCCCCTCGTAGATATGCCGTAGGGGCGCTACGCGTGTAGATGACCCCCCTCGACCCCGTTTGCATGGGAGAGTGCGCCATCAACGCGTCCAGCAGCCCTCCGGCCTCTGCGGCGGCGGGCGGTCAGGCGACCGCCGTCGAACTCGCCGGGATCACCAAACGATTCCCCGGCGTCGTGGCCAACCACGACATCCACCTCACCGTCCGCAAGGGCACCGTCCACGCCCTCGTCGGCGAGAACGGCGCCGGCAAGTCGACGCTGATGAAGATCCTGTACGGCATGCAGAAACCGGACGAGGGCGTCATCGCCGTCGATGGCGAGAAAGTCACCTTCTCCTCGCCCGCCGACGCCATCGCCCGCGGCATCGGCATGGTCCACCAGCACTTCATGCTCGCCGACAACCTCACGGTCCTGGAGAACGTGGTCCTCGGCAGCGAGAAGCTGTACGGCATCGGCGCCCGCGCCCGCCGCCGGATCAAGGAGCTGTCCGAGCGCTACGGCCTGGACGTCCGGCCCGATCTGCTGGTCGAGGAGCTGGGCGTCGCCGCCCGTCAGCGTGTGGAGATCCTCAAGGTCCTCTACCGGGGCGCCACCACCCTGATCCTGGACGAGCCGACCGCCGTCCTCGTCCCGCAGGAGGTCGACGCCCTCTTCGTGAACCTGCGCGAGCTGACCGCCGAGGGCCTGTCGGTCATCTTCATCTCGCACAAGCTGGGCGAGGTGCTCTCCGTCGCCGACGAGATCACCGTCATACGCCGGGGTACCACGGTCGGTACGGCCGTCCCCGCCGAGACCACCACCAAGCAGCTCGCCGAGATGATGGTCGGCAGCGAGCTGCCCACCCCCCACACCGGGGACTCCACGGTCACCGACCGGCCGGTCATCGCCGTCGACAAGCTGCGCCTGGTCGCCCCCGGCGGCAAGGCCCTGCTGGACGACATCACCTTCACCATCCACGCGGGCGAGGTGCTCGGCATCGCGGGCGTCGAGGGCAACGGCCAGACCGAACTGGTGGACGCCCTCATCGGTCTGCGCTCCGCCGACTCCGGGACCATCGTCCTGGCCGAACAGGAGATCACCTCCTGGGCCACCCGCAAGCGCCGTGAGCAGGGCATCGGCTACATCCCCGAGGACCGCCACCGGCACGGACTGCTCCTCGAAGCGCCCCTGTGGGAGAACCGTATCCTCGGCCATGTCACCGAGAAGCCCAACTCCAAGGGCGTCTGGCTGGACCTCAAGGCCGCGCAGGCCGACACCCGCCGGATCGTCGAGGAGTACGACGTCCGCACCCCCGGCATCGACGTCACCGCCGCCTCGCTGTCCGGCGGCAACCAGCAGAAGCTGATCGTCGGCCGCGAGATGAGCCACCAGCCGCGCTTCCTGATCGCCGCCCACCCCACGAGGGGCGTGGACGTCGGCGCCCAGGCCGCGATCTGGGACCACATCCGCGACGCCCGCCGCGAGGGCCTGGCCGTGCTGCTGATCTCCGCCGACCTGGACGAGCTGATCGGCCTCTCCGACACCCTGCGGGTCATCTACAACGGCCGCCTCGTCGCCGACGCGAACCCGGCCGACATCACCCCCGAGCAACTCGGCTCCGCGATGACCGGCGCCTCCACCGGCCACCTGGACGAGGACAGCCCGGAGACGCTGGGCGACCCGGAGGCCCCCGGGACGCCCGGGACACCCGAGGCACCCGGGACACCCGAGGCCCTGGGTGCCCCGCAGACCGACACCACGACCGACACCGCGACCGTGACCGATTCCGGTACCGCGACCGCGACCGTGACCGTGACCGCGAACGACACCGACACCGCCACCGACACCGTGACCGCCACCCACACCGCGACGGGCACCGACACCGCGACCGGCAAGACCGGACCGTCCCCCGCGTCTCCGGAAGACGAGGCCCGCTGATGAAGAAGTTCGACAAGGAGCGGATGCTCCTCGCGGTGGCCGGACCGGTCATCGCGCTCGCCGTGGCCTTCGTGCTCAGCGCGATCGTGCTGATCGCCTCGGGCAAGAACCCGGTCGAGCCGTTCGCCCTGATGTTCGAGCAGGCCGGTTTCTCCGACATCCAGGTACTGATCATCAACCAGGCGTCGATGTACTACATCGCCGCCCTCGCGGTGGCCATCGGCTTCCGGATGAACCTGTTCAACATCGGCGTCGACGGCCAGTACCAGCTCGCCGCCATGACCGCCGCCGTCGTGGGCGCCCACGCCAACCTCCCGGCCGTCATCCAGATCCCGCTGCTGCTGCTCACCGCCATGTGCACCGGCGCCTTCTGGTCCGGCATCGCCGGTGTCCTCAAGGTCACCCGGGGGGTCAGCGAGGTGGTGGCGACGATCATGCTCAACGCCATCGCCACCGCCGTCATCGCCTACATGTGGCTGCCGGACGTCTTCGGCGTCAAGGTCGGCAACAACAACACCACCGGCGAGATGTACGAGTCCGGCTGGGTGCCCGGCATCGACATGGGCGCGGCCGGTGAGATCTACGGCCTGGTGGTCCTCGCCGTCCTCCTCGGCATCGGCTACTGGGTCACCCTCAACCGGACCCGCTTCGGCTTCGACCTGCGCGCCTCCGGCGCCTCCGAGACCGCCGCGGCGGCCAGCGGCGTCGAGCCCAAGCGGATGGTGCTCACCGCCATGCTGATCTCCGGTGCCATCGCCGGACTCGCGGGCCTGCCGATCCTGCTCGGCGACACCCACACCTACAGCCTGAACTTCCCGACCGGCATCGGCTTCCTCGGCATCGGCATCGCCCTGCTCGGCCGGAACAACCCGGTCGGCATCGCCTTCGCCGCGCTGCTGTGGGCCTGGCTCGACAAGTCGTCGCCCGAGCTGGACTTCCACGGGTACGACAAGGAGATCGCCGTCATCATGCAGGGCCTGATCGTGCTCTCGGTCGTCGTCTCCTACGAGGCCGTCCGCGAGTGGGGCCTGCGCCGCCAGCAGCGCCGGGTCGGCGCCGAACTCGCCGCCGGTCATGTCCTCGGCGCCACCGGCACCGACAACACCACGAAGGAGGTGGCTGGCCGATGACGACCGTGACCGACCTCAACCAGCCCACGCGGCAGCCCGCGGCGCCGACCGGCCGCCGCTTGACCCTGCCCGTCCTGCTGCTGATCATCGCCGGGGGACTGGCGCTGACCTCGCTCGTCCGGATCATCACCGGCGCCGACGGCATCACCAACGTCAGCCAGATGTCCACCGCCCTCCAGCTCGCCGTGCCCATCGGCCTCGCCGGTCTCGGCGGACTGTGGGCCGAGCGCGCGGGCGTGGTCAACATCGGCCTCGAAGGCATGCTGATCCTCGGCACCTGGTTCGGCGCCTGGGCCGGATTCCAGTGGGGCCCGTGGACCGGTGTCCTCGTCGGCATCATCGGCGGCTGCCTCGGCGGACTGCTGCACGCCATCGTCACCGTCACCTTCAACGTCAACCACATCGTCTCCGGTGTGGCCATCAACATCCTCGCCCTGGGCGCCACCCGCTATCTCGCGCCGCTCGCCTTCGAGGGCCACCAGGGCGGCTCCGCCAAGCAGTCCCCGCCGGTCGAGTCGCTCGGCCACTTCACCGTGCCAGGACTGTCCGACTGGCTCCGGGATCTCAACGAACAGGGCTGGTTCTTCGTCTCCGACATCGCCGGACTGCTCGGCGGTCTGGTCACCAATGTCTCCTGGCTGACCCTGATCGCCGTCGCGCTGATCCCCGCCACCTGGTGGATCCTGTGGCGCACCGCGTTCGGCCTGCGGCTGCGCTCCTGCGGCGAGAACCCGGTCGCCGCCGAGTCGCTCGGCGTCAACGTCTACAAGTACAAGTACCTGGCGGTCATCATCTCCGGCGGCCTGGCGGGCCTCGGCGGTGTCTTCCTGTCCATCGTCGCCAACCCCTTCTATCTGGAGGGCCAGGTCAGCGGGCGCGGTTACATCGGCCTCGCCGCGATGATCTTCGGCAACTGGATGCCGGGCGGCCTCGCCATCGGCGCGGGCCTGTTCGGCTACACCGACAGCCTGAATCTGCGCGGCGGCTCGGAGAACGTCCACGCCCTCCTGCTGCTCGCCGCCCTGCTGCTGATCATCGGCGCGATCTGGATGGCCGTACGCAAGAAATACGTCAAGGCCGCCATCACCCTCGTCATCGGCGCCCTGGTCTTCGCCTGGTACGCGGGCACCAACGAGGTCCCCAACCAGGTCGTCTCGGCCACGCCGTACGTCATCACGCTGGTCGTCCTCGCGCTCTCCGCGCAACGGCTGCGGATGCCGAAGGCGGACGGGATGCCGTACCGCAAGGGACAGGGCAAGTGAGCGGGCCGGCGAGCACCGCCGCCGCCGGGCCCGACTGGGCGGCGCTGCGCGGACGCGCCCGCGAGGCCATGACCCACGCCTACGCGCCCTACTCCGGCTATCCGGTAGGGGTCGCGGCCCTGGTCGACGACGGCCGCACGGTCTCCGGCTGCAATGTGGAGAACGCGAGCTACGGCCTCAGCCTGTGCGCCGAGTGCGGGCTGGTCTCCGAGCTGCAACGCACCGGCGGCGGCCGGCTGACCCACTTCACCTGCGTCGACGGCAACGGCGACCTCCTCGTCCCGTGCGGCCGCTGCCGCCAGCTGCTGTACGAGTTCGGCGGCCCGGGCCTGCTGGTGGACACCCCGGCGGGAATCCTGCCCCTGTCGGACATGCTCCCGCAGGCTTTCGGGCCCGGCCACCTCGCCGGATAGCCCGCTCCCCGCGGCCCCTCCGAGCCCCCCACCCGGAGGGGCCGCCCCCTCAGTCCTGGAAAATCCTGGATGCCCTAGATGTCCTGGAAGTTCTGAAAGTCCTGGAAGGAACCTCACCCATGGCCATGGACGCCATCTCCGTCATCCGCGCCAAGCGGGACCGCGGGGAGCTGAGCGACGCGCAGATCGACTGGGTCATCGACGCGTACACGCGCGGCGAGGTCGCCGACGAACAGATGTCGGCGCTCGCGATGGCCATCCTGCTCAACGGCATGAACCGGCGCGAGATCGCCCGCTGGACGGCGGCGATGATCGCGTCCGGCGAGCGCATGGACTTCTCGGCGCTGTCCCGCCCGACCGCCGACAAGCACTCCACGGGCGGCGTCGGCGACAAGATCACCCTCCCGCTGGCCCCCCTCGTGGCCGCGTGCGGCGCGGCCGTCCCCCAGCTCTCCGGCCGGGGTCTGGGCCACACCGGCGGCACCCTGGACAAACTGGAGTCCATCCCCGGCTGGCGGGCATCCCTGTCGAACGACGAGATGCTGTCGGTCCTGAACGGCGCCGGAGCGGTGA
The DNA here is from genome assembly GCF_042790455.1 of Streptomyces sp. NPDC056734. Lineage (NCBI taxonomy): Bacteria > Bacillati > Actinomycetota > Actinomycetes > Kitasatosporales > Streptomycetaceae > Streptomyces > Streptomyces sp. NPDC056734. The sequence goes on along the minus strand of NZ_JBHTZD010000008.1, from coordinate 200,105 downwards.
TCTGCGCGGCGGGCGACGGCCTGGCCCCGGCCGACAAGAAGCTGTACGCCCTGCGGGACGTGACCGGCACGGTGGAGGCCATCCCGCTGATCGCCTCCTCCATCATGTCCAAGAAGATCGCGGAGGGTACGGGCTCCCTGGTCCTGGACGTCAAGGTGGGCAGCGGCGCCTTCATGAAGACCCTCGCCGACGCCCGTGAACTGGCCGCCACGATGGTCGGCCTCGGCACCGACCACGGCGTCCGCACGGTCGCCCTCCTCACGGACATGGCCACCCCGCTGGGCCGCACCGCCGGAAACGCCCTGGAGGTCCGCGAGTCGGTCGAGGTCCTGGCCGGCGGCGGCCCCTCCGACGTGGTCGAACTGACCCTCGCCCTGGCCCGCGAGATGCTCACCGCGGCCGGCCTGCCCGACGCCGACCCGGCGAAGGCCCTGGCCGACGGCTCGGCGATGGACGTCTGGCGCCGGATGATCACCGCCCAGGGCGGCGACCCCGACGCCCAGCTCCCGGTGTCCCGCGAACACCACACCGTACGGGCCCCCGCCACCGGCGTCCTGACCCGCCTGGACGCCTACGACATCGGCGTCGCCGCCTGGCGCCTGGGCGCGGGCCGCGCCCGCAAGGAGGACCCGGTACAGCCGGGCGCCGGAGTAGAACTCCACGCCAAGCCCGGCGACTTGATCACGGAGGGCCACCCCCTCCTCACCCTCCACACCGACACCGCGGACCGCTTCGAATACGCCCTGGAGTCTTTGACGGACGCGTACGACATCGCGCCCCCGGGGACGACGTTCACCGCGTCGCCGGTGGTGCTGGAGCGGATCGCCTGAGCCGGGCGGGGCGGGCGGGACTCGTACGGGTGAACGGGAACGGTGGAGCCCCGGCTCACCCGAGCAACGCCGCCACCACCACCAGCACCGGCACCGACAGCACCGTCGACAGCAGGATCGACTCCCGGGCCAGCACCTCCCCCACCCGGTAGCGGCTCGCGTAGGTGAAGAGGTTCTGGGCGGCGGGGAGGGCCGAGGTCACCACCACGTCGAGCAGGGCCGCGCCCTTGAGGCCGAAGACGGCCGCCGCCAGGGCCCAGGCGAGGAGGGGCTGGGCCAGGGATTTCAGGGAGACGGCGAGCAGCACCGGAGCCCGGTCCGCGCCCCGCAGGGGCAGGGTGCTGCCGTGCAGGGAGATGCCGAAGGCCAGCAGCACGGCGGGCACGGACATGTTCCCGATCAGGACCAGGGGGTCCAGGACCGGACCCGGCACCCGCACACCCGTCGCCGACACCGCCACCCCGGCCAGGGAACCGACCGCTATCGGATTGCGGAGCGGCGTCAGCAGCACCTGCCACAGCGGCCGTTTCGCGCCGCCGCCCTGCGTCAGGTCCAGGATCGTCATGGCGATCGGCGTGACCCCGATCAGCTGGAACAGCAGCACCGGCGCCACCAGTGACGCGTCCCCCAGCACATACACCGCGATCGGGATGCCCAGATTCCCGGCATTCACATAACTGGCGCACAGCGCACCGATCGTGGTGCGGCCCACACCCCAGCGGCGTACGACGGCCACCGCCACGAACACCGCCGCCACCGCCACCGTGCTCAGCGCCGTCACCAGCAACCGGCTGGAGAAGATCACCGAGAGGTCGGCCGCCGCGAGCGTGGTGAACAGCAGCGCGGGCGACGCCACATGGAAGGCCAGCTTGGTGAGCACCTCGCGGCCCTGCTCACCGAGATGCCCCTGTACGTCGATGAGATACCCGACGACGATCACCACCGCGATCACCGCGAACCCGCTCAACACCCCCTGCACGACACCCCCATGACGGAAGGTCGGGCTCCGGATATCGCGGGCGGGGGTGATCCTTGGGGCATACAGCCAACCCTCGGGGGAGGGAGCCGCCCAGGTCAAGGCCGTCTCACGGCACACCGGGCCAACCCCTGCCGTCACCCGCGATGAATTACGCCCGCCGCGCCGGTCTACCGCACGTGGACGCCATGCCCCCTGCCGAGATCGTGCTCGCCGGCCCTGTCACCCGGGACGAGGTGACCGGGCTGTGCGACGACGTACGGACGCTGCTGGCGGCCACGGGCGCCCCGGCGGTGGTGTGCGATGTCGCGGGGCTCGGGCCACCGGGGCTGGCGGCCGTCGACCTGCTGGCGCGGCTGGAACTCGCCGCCCGCCGCTCCGGCGGCCGGATCCGGCTCCGCGCCCCGGACCTCGCCCTACGCGCCCTCCTCGATCTCGTCGGCCTCCGCTTCGAGATGGAGGGGCAGCCCGAACAGCGGGAACCAGCGCTGAGTGTCGAGGAAGCAGTGGAATCCAGTGATCCGCCCGTCTGAGACCTCCAGCACCTGCACCGCCCACGGGGAGTAACCGCCCGCCTCCGGGTCCGGCTTGTAGTGCGCGAACCCGGGCAGGCCGTTGACCTGCACCGAGCGCAGCTTGGAGCCCGCGCAGCCCGCGCCGAGGGTGGTCATGAAGCCGGTGATGTCCACCGGGCCGGTGAGCCACAGGTCGAACGGCGGCATGGTCATGATCGCGTCTTCGTGCAGCAGCGCCGTCAGGGCCGCCATGTCGTACCCCTCGAAGGCGGCGACATAGCGCTCCAGCAGCTTCTGCTGCTCCTCGTCCAGCGGGTCCGACACGGCCGCGTCGGCGCCCTTGTCCTCGCGCTCGGCGAGGGTCGCGCGGGCGCGCTGAAGGGCACTGTTGACGCTCGCGACGGAGGTACCGAGCAGCTCGGCGACCTCGCTGGCCTTCCACGCCAGCACCTCGCGCAGGATCAGCACCGCGCGCTGCTTGGGCGGCAGCTGCTGGAGCGCCGCCATGAAGGCGAGCCGCACGGACTCCTTGGCGACCGCCGCCTCCGCCGGGTCGGCGGTCGAGGGCAGCACCCGGGAGTCCGGTACGGGCTCCAGCCAGGTGTGGTCCGGGCGCGGCGCCAGCGCGGCCTGGGCCAGCGGCGTCGCCGCGGTGAGATCCATGGGCCGGGCCCGTTTGTTCCCCGCGTTCAGCATGTCCAGACACACATTCGTCGCGATGCGGTAGAGCCAGGAGCGGACGCTGGACCGGCCCTCGAACTTGTCATAACTCCGCCACGCGCGCACCAGAGTGTCCTGCACCGCGTCCTCCGCCTCGAAGGAGGACCCGAGCATCCGGTAGCAGTAGCCCGTCAGCTCGACCCGGTGCTTCTCCAGCGTCGAGTCGATGTCCGTCGTGGTCGTCGCCGTGCCCTTGGTCATCGTCCACCCACCCCTGCGGCCGTTCCGTTCCGCCACACGCCTCATTGCGCCCAGCACCTTGGAAGCTACCCCAGCCCACTGACAATGGCCCCCGCAGCAACCAAACGCCCAGCTCAGAGGGGGTACATCTCACCCTCCCGCGGCGCGCACCCCCGACCGGCCCAGACCTGGCAACGGCGACCGGCCCAGACCTGGCAACGGCCGCGACGGCAACGCCCTAGGGGCGCGGGGCTGTATCCATGTGCGGCTCCGCCGCGTGGGCGCGACCAGCCACAACAAACCCGCACCCGAACACCGAACCGGACGCCCCCAGCCCCCCCGCTAAGCCCGCGCAGCGACCCGCGCGGCCCGAGACCCCACCCCCGTGATCCCCACAACCCCCACCACCGCCAGCAACCCGACCCCCACGGTCCCGCCCCACCCCCCGGCGTGGAACGCGACCGCCCCCACCGTGCTCCCGGCGCTGGCGCCGACGTAGTACGCCGACTGATACAGCGCCGCGGCCTGCGCCCGCCCCACCGTCGCCGTCTTGCTGACCGCCGACGACGCCACCGCGTGCCCCGCGAAGAACCCGGCGGTGATCAGCACCAGCCCCACCAGCACCAGCCCCAGCGAGTCCGACAACGACAGCGTCAGCCCCGCCGCCGTGGTCCCCCCGGCCAGATACAGCGCCCCGCGCCGCCCCAGCCGGCCGACCAGCCGCCCGGCGGTGGACGCCGACACCGTACCCACCAGATACACCAGGAAGATCGACCCGACGACCCCCTGCGGCAGCGAGAACGGCGCCTCGGTCAGCCGGTACCCGATCACCGTGTACACCCCGCCGAACACGGTCATGAACAGCGCGCCGATCGCGTACAGCCGCCGCAGCAGCGGATCGGCCAGATGCCCCCGTACGGTCGCCACCAGCACCCCCGGCCGCAGCGATCCCGGCGTGAAGTTCCGCGGCGCGGGCAGCAGCAGCCGGAACGCGACCGCGCACCCCACCGCCATCAGCCCCAGCGCGCCCAGCGCCACCCGCCAGCCCCACTCCTGCGCGACCCAGCCGGTCAGCACCCGGCCGCTCATGCCGCCCACACTGTTGCCCGCGACGAACAGCCCGATCGCCGTGATCAGCGCCCTCGGCCGGACCTCCTCCGCCAGATACGCCGTCGCCGACGCCGGCACCCCCGCCAGCGCCGCGCCCTGCACCGCGCGCAGCGCGACCAGCGCGGTCAGCGACGGCGCGAACGGGATCACCACCGCGACGGCCACCGCCACCACCAGCGACGCGGTCATGACCGTACGCCTGCCGAACCGTTCCGACAGGGCGCTCATCGGGATCACGAACAGCGCCAGCCCGCCGGTCGACGCGGCCACCGTCCAGCTCGCCTCGCCCGCGCTCACCCCGAAGTCCGCGGAGATCAGCGGCAGCAGCGCCTGCGTCGAGTACAGCAGCGCGAAGGTGGCGACCCCGGCCAGGAAGAGGGCGAAACTCATCCGGCGGTAGCCGGGCCCGCCGGGGGACAGCCGCGCATCGGCGGGAGGGGGGACATCGGAAACGGAGGGGACTGAGGGGACGGAGGGGGCGGCGCCCAGGGTGCTGGACGCCCCGGTACTGGCGGGAGTCATGCCAAGAAGCGTGCTCCCCGCCCCGCTCATCCGTCCAATGCATGGAATCGTCATAATCGTTCCCATGAAGCATCAGCAGAGGTCACAGGGGCGACTGTCACCGAGCAGTGACACAGAAGACATCGTCGCCCTGCTCGCCCCCCGCCTGGTCCACTTCGCCGGAGTCGCCCGCACCGAGCACGTCACCCGGGCCGCCCAGGAGATGAACGTCCCCCAGTCCACCCTTTCCCGTTCCCTGGTCCGCCTCGAACAGGACCTCGGCGTCGACCTGTTCGCCCGCCGCGGCCGTACGGTCGCCCTGACCACCGCCGGTCACACCTTCCTGGCCTCCGTCGAACGCGCCCTCGCGGAGATCGAGCGCGCCGCCGAGGAGGTCCGCGCGGACGCCGACCCGGCCACCGGCAAGGTCGCCTTCGGGTTTCTGCACACCATGGGCGCCGAGACCGTCCCCGGCCTGCTGCACGCCTTCCGCGCGGACCATCCCCGCGTGCGCTTCTCCCTGGTCCAGAACCACGGCGAGGCCATGCTCGAAACCCTGCGCGCCGGTGCACTCGACCTCTGTCTGACCTCGCCGGTCCCCGACGCCCCCGACCTGGTCGCCCGCCGCCTGGACGAACAGAAACTCCGCCTGGTCGTCCCCCGCGACCACCGTCTCGCCACCCGCCGGCGCATCCGCCTGGCCGAGGCCGCCGAGGAAACCTTCGTCACCCTGGAACCCGGCTACGGCATGCGCCGCATCACCGACGACCTGTGCCGCGAGGCGGGTTTCCGCCCCCGCGTCGCCTTCGAGGGCGAGGAGACGGAAACCCTGCGCGGCCTGGTCGCCGCGGGCCTGGGCGTGGCCCTGCTCCCCCCACCGACGGTCCCCCGCCCCGAAGTAGCGGAACTCACGGTCACCGCCCCCAGAGCAGCCCGAGAGATCGGCGTCGCCTGGCTGGCGGACCGCCCCGACACCCCACCGGTGGCAGCTTTCAAGAAGTTCCTGTTGTCAAGAAGAGGCAACCTGCTCCCCACGTGAGCGGCAACGCCCCCTATTGGGGGCGCGGGGAACTGCGCAAACAACCACAGCGAACCCGCACCGAAAGAACGACCGCCCCCACACACACACAGGGGCGCGGGGAACTGCGCGACCAGCCACAACAAACCCGCACCCGAAATACAACCGCCCCGCAACGGCCTACCGATACGCCCGCCCAAACCCAGAGGCCAGCGGCATACGCAACCCCAACGGCGGCGGCGCGGCCAGCGCATCCCGCACGGGCCGCGCGAACGCCTTCCCGAACAACGCCCCCATCACAAAATCCGACGACAACGCCAGCACCTCATCCCGGTACTGATGCAACCCGTGCCGATCCGCGTGCACTTCGAACCGGCACACATCCCGGTTCGACTTCTTCGCCCGCGCCGCCAGCCGGAAGGACAGCTCCGGATCCGTCCGCTCGTCATTCGTGCCGTGCACGATCAGCACCCGCCGCCCCACCAGCTGTTTCACCGGTTCGGGCGACGCCGCGACATCCTCCTCGGGCAGCCAGGGGGCAATCGCCAGTACGGAGTTGACGGCCTCGTGCCCGGCCGCGTGCAGCGCGGCCCGCCCGCCCATGTCGAGCCCGGCGAGACAGATCGGCACATCGCCGTAGCGCCGCACCACCTCGTCGGCGGCCCACAGCGCGTCGTGCGCGAGGACGGCATCGGTGCCGTTCCAGCCGCGGTAGCGGTAGTGGACGACATGCGCGGTCAGACCCTCGTCCCGTCCGGCGCGCAGCAGCCGGCGGCCCAGACCGCGCATGGATGCCGTCGCCAACATGGGGGAGGGCTTGCGGTGTGAGACCGCGTCACCGCCGGGAAGGAGCAGGACCACCGCGCTGACCGCCGTCGGCTCCGGGCCGAGGGCCCGCCCCAGCCGGGCGCGGCGCACCGGCGTCGCTTGCTGTGCCATGACAGAACAGTGTCAGAAGAGACGGTGTACCCGACCCGTCGTCGGGGTCACTGTTACGTATCGACGGCACTGCGGAGCGGTGATCTACGCGCGTAGGAGTTAGAGTGCGTCAATGACGAGCCAGACTGACCGGATGCGGACCATCCCGAGCCCGGACCAGATCCGCCGGGCACCCAAGGTTCTGCTGCACGACCACCTCGACGGCGGCCTTCGCCCCGGCACGATCGTCGACCTCGCCCGTGACACGGGCTACAGCGCCCTCCCCGAGACCGACGCCGACAAACTCGGCATCTGGTTCCGCGAGGCCGCCGACTCCGGGTCGCTGGAGCGCTATCTGGAGACCTTCTCGCACACCGTCGGCGTCATGCAGACCCGTGCCGCGCTGGTCCGGGTCGCCGCCGAGTGCGCCGAGGACCTCGCCGCCGACGGAGTCGTCTACGCCGAGGTGCGCTACGCCCCCGAGCAGCACCTCGCGCAGGGCCTGACCCTCGAAGAGGTCGTCGAGGCCGTCACCGAAGGGTTCCGCGAGGGCGAGCGGCGGGCCCGCGCCGACGGGAACCGGATCCGGGTCGGCGCCCTGCTCACCGCCATGCGGCACGCCGCCCGCGCCCTGGAGATCGCCGAACTCGCCAACCGCTACCGCGACCTGGGCGTCGTCGGCTTCGACATCGCGGGCGCCGAGGCCGGCTACCCGCCCACCCGTCATCTCGACGCCTTCGAGTACCTCAAGCGCGAGAACAACCACTTCACCATCCACGCCGGAGAAGCCTTCGGACTGCCCTCCATCTGGCAGGCCCTCCAGTGGTGCGGCGCCGACCGGCTCGGCCACGGCGTCCGGATCATCGACGACATCGAGGTCGCCGAGGACGGCGGGGTGACGCTCGGCCGGCTCGCCGCCTACGTCCGCGACAAGCGCATCCCGCTGGAGCTGTGCCCCAGCTCCAACCTCCAGACCGGCGCCGCCGCCTCCTACGCCGAGCACCCCATCGGCCTGCTGCGGCGACTGCACTTCCGCGCCACCGTCAACACCGACAATCGTCTGATGTCCGGCACCAGCATGAGCCGGGAATTCGAGCACCTCGTCGACGCATTCGGATACACGCTCGATGACATGCAATGGTTCTCCGTCAATGCTATGAAGTCAGCATTCATTCCTTTCGATGAACGACTGGCGATGATCAATGACGTGATCAAGCCCGGTTACGCCGAGCTGAAATCCGAATGGCTGTTCCGGCAGACCGCCTCCACCAGCGGTTCTGTCGACGGTCAGGGCTGAACGGGCGACCCCGCGGGTCCCCGAATGCGGGCGGGTGTTCACCACTCGTCCGCATTTCGATGTTTGCGGCCGGGGCGTTCGCGTGTTTACGTTCGGGGCCCGTTCTCGATCCCTGTTCCGTTCATTTCAAGGACGCATTCACGATGAAGCAGTCTGCTGCCAAGACCCTCGGTGTCGCCGCTCTCGGTGCCGCCTTCGCCGCCACCGGCGCCGGTGCCGCCAACGCCGCCCCGGCAGCCCTTCCCGACGCCACGCAGGCGCTGGACACCGTCACCCGCACCCTCCCCGCCGAGAACATCGCCCAGGTGCTGCCCGGCGCCGGCGAGGCCCTGCACCAGGGCCAGAACGCGCTCGGCACCGGCCTCGCCGCCGCCCAGCCGGCCGCCCAGAGCGTCCTCGCCAAGGGCCCGACCCAGCCCGCCGCCGGTCTGCTCGGCGGTCTGCCGGTCAAGGGCCTGCCCACGCACGGCCTGCCGCTGAACGGGATTCCGCTGGGCTGACCCGGCCGCCCGCCGATCCCCGACCGCCGGGGCGCACCCCACATCATGTGGAGTGCGCCCCGGCGCCGTTTCCGCACGCTCCCACCGGGAGCCCACCGGGAGCGCGCCGCCCTCACCAGGCCGTACGGGCCGCCTTCTCCTCCGACGGGAGGAATATCCACAGGGCGAGGTACAGCAGGAACTGCGGGCCCGGCAGCAGACAGGACACCAGGAAGATCACACGCATGGTCGTCGCGGACGTGCCGAAGCGCCGGGCCAGCGCGGCGCACACACCGCCGATGACGCGGCCGTTGGTGGGGCGGGCGAGGCGGGACATGGCTGCTCCTTCGTGAGCGTCGCTACGGGCCCTCGATCCGGGGCCTCATCTGGTATCCACCGTACGAAGACGAACCCGCCCGAGCGTCGCTCTACGGGGCGATCCCGACCCTGGGAATCGTCGGGGTACGACCCTGAGCGGCCTCGTCCTGGGGGAGGGCACCGCCCTCGACCCCCGGTCGGAGCGGCGGGCGGGCGGCGCGGCGGCGCAGCGACGCGCGGGCGGCCGGGACGATCGCGACGTGCGCCAGCAGCACCCCGGCGGTGTTCAGCAGCAGCGAGTCGACGTCCGTCACCTGGCCGGGGACCCCGGTCTGGAGCAGTTCGATGCCGAGCGAGATCAGGGTCCCGGCGGCGATGGTGCGCAGCATCGACGCGAGCGGGGAGACGTACAGGCGTCCGCCGACCGCCGGGAGCAGGACGCCCAGCGGGGCCAGCAGTGCCGTGCTCGCGCCGATGCGCCATGCGGCCTGCGGCCAGCCCAGTGCGAGGTCGGCACGGATGCCGGCGAGCGGGTGGAGATTGGCGGGCGCGACCCAGGGGACGTCCAGTGGACGCAGCGTCAGCCATCCGACGAACGCGAGGTGTGCGACGAGGAGGACGGCTCCTGTCGCCCGGATGCGGGAGCTGCTGCCGCCGCCCATCGAGCCTTGACGCTGCACGATCCCCTAGACGCGGGGGGCGGTGGGATCGGTTCCGTGGGGGTGGGGGAGCGGGGGGTGAGGTGTACGACACATCGGTGTGGGGGCGTTCGGTTGTGGTGTGGGTGCGGGTGGGTGGGGGCTGGTCGCGCAGTTCCCCGCGCCCCTTGGGGCGTTGGTGCTCGCGCCCATCGCACAGTCTCCCGGCACGCCCGCCTGTCTCAGCCTGCCGTCACTTCTTCCGACGGGGGGTCCTGGGCGGCGGGGCTGTTGCGGACCTCGTCGGTGCATTCGTAGCGGCGTAGCGGGGTGCCGTGGGGGCCGCCCAGGATGACCGAGCCGTCGCCCTCGGCGGCCTCGGAGTCGGAGAAGGTGCAGACGATCTGGGCGAGGGCGTAGGTGGTGAGGTCGGTGGGGGGCACGTCGAGGCGCAGGGTGTCGTCGGGGTCGTCACCCTGCGGGCCGGTCACCACCAGGCCGTAGCGGACGTCCGTCGTGTAGCCGGCCTCCTTCTCGGCGGCCGTCGGCGGCTGGGCGAGCTGGTCCAGGAGGCCCTGCGCGACCTGGACCCGCCGGGGGGCCGCCACCGCGTCCGGCGAGATCTCCACCAGCCGGTCCAGCGGCACCAGCGAGGACCCGCACAGCAGGAACAGCTGCGCAGGGAAGCCCAGGGCGGTCCGGGAGGTGACCTCCTCCCCGGTGAGCGAGCAGTGCGCCCGCGAGGGGGCCGCCCCGAAGTCGGTCGGCACCTCCGTCGCCCGGATCCCGCAGCCCGTGAGCAGCGCGGCGAGCACCGGAAGGGACAGGAGGGACCGGAGGGACGGGCGGGGCAGGCGGGACAGCGGAGGCCGCTGGGGGCGTCGTGCGGTCATTTCTCGGTCCCGTTCTCGCGCGGGCGCTCTTCCTCGTCCGCCAGCGCCACCTCGGTGCTGTCCTGCGGCAGCCGCAGGGTGAACACGGCGCCGCCCTCAGGGGAGTTCTCGGCGGTGATCTCACCGCCGTGGATGTGGGCGTTCTCCAGGGCGATGGACAGGCCCAGGCCGCTGCCCTCGGAGCGCGGGCGGGAGGCGCTCGCCTTGTAGAAGCGGTCGAAGACATGGGGGAGGACGTCCTCGGGGATGCCGGGGCCGTGGTCGCGCACCCGGATCACCACCTCCTCGCCGTCGGTCTGCTCCACGCGCACCGACACCCGTACCGGGGAGCCGCCGTGCTTGAGGGCGTTGCCGACCAGGTTGGCGAGGATCACGTCCAGGCGGCGCGGGTCGAGCCGGGCGTGGATGCCGCGCTCGGCGTCCAGGTCCACCGCGTCCAGCCAGGCGCGGGCGTCGATACAGGCGGTGATCTGGTCGGCGACGTCCACGTCGTCCAGCACCAGCCGGGCGGTGCCCGCGTCGAAGCGGGTGACCTCCATCAGGTTCTCCACCAGGTCGTTCAGCCGGCGTGTCTCGCTCACCACCAGCCGTACCGCCGGTTCGATCATCGGGTCGAGGCCGCCGCTCTCGGAGTCCAGCTCCTCCTCCAGCACCTCGGTGACGGCGGTGATCGCGGTCAGCGGCGTACGCAGCTCATGGCTCATGTCGGCGACGAACCGGCGGGACGCCTCGTCACGGGCGGCCATGTCGTCCACCCGCTTCTCCAGTGCCTCGGCCGCCTTGTTGAAGGTCCGCGACAGATCCGCCAGTTCATCGGTCCCGGACACCCGCAGCCTGGTGTCCAGCCGGCCCTCGCCGAGCCGCCGCGCGGCCACCCCCAGCCGCTGCACCGGCTTGAGCACGGTCGTGGCCGCGGCCTGCGCCAGCAGCGCCGAGCCGATCAGGGCCAGCCCGGTGGCGATCCCCAGCGACCAGGCCAGCGAGTTGAGATCCTTCGCCTCCGGCTCCAGCGACTTGAGCATGTACCCGGTCGCCCCACCGCCGATCACCCGCGTCCCGGCCACCAGATAGGGCGTGCCGTCGTCCACGATCCGCTGCCAGTACAGGTGGTACGGGGCCGTATTGCCGTCGCTGACCGGCTGGCGCTTGTCCACCGCCGTACGCAGCGACTCGGGCACGTCCTGGAGGCTGAAGCCGCTCAGCCCGCCGGAGCTGCCGGACACGGTCCGGTCCTGGGCGTTCTCCGCGACCAGCAGCACGGTGAAGCGCTGGCTGCTGTTGCCGGCCATCTGGCTCGCAGTGAGCTGCAACTCGGCCTGTCCCGGTTGCTCGGGCAGCGAACCCGCCCGGTTCTGCATCTCCTGCTGGAAGTCGCGCAGCACCGCGTCCTGGGTGCGGGTGAGCACCGCCTCGCGGTTCAGCCAGTAGGCGATCGCCGACGCCGACACCGCCGCGGTCAGCGCGACCAGCCCGAAGACCACCACCAGGCGCAGCCTCAGAGTGGTGAAGCGCAGCCCGGACAGCACCGTCCTGCGCGCCGCGGCCCAGCCGCGGACCCCCCGTTCCGGCTGGGTCACTGAGGCGGATCCAGCCGGTAGCCGACACCTCGTACGGTACGGATCAGCGACGGGGAGGACGGCACGTCCTCGACCTTGGCGCGCAGCCGCTGCACACAGGCGTCCACCAGCCGCGAGTCGCCCAGATAGTCGTGCTCCCACACCAGGCGCAGCAGCTGCTGGCGGGAGAGCGCCTGACCGGGCCGCCGGCTCAGCTCCAGGAGCAGCCGCAGCTCGGTCGGGGTGAGCTGGAGATCCTCGCCGTTCTTGGTGACGGTCATCGCGGCCCGGTCGATGACCAGGCCGCCGAAGGTCGCCGCGTCGTTCGCCTCCCGCTCGCCGCGGCGCAGCACCGCGCGGATCCGGGCGTCCAGCACCCGGCCCTGCACGGGTTTGACCACGTAGTCGTCGGCACCGGACTCCAGACCGACCACCACGTCGATGTCGTCGCTGCGCGCGGTCAGCAGGATGATCGGCAGCTGGTCGGTGCGCCGGATCCGCCGGCACACCTCGAAGCCGTCGATCCCGGGCAGCATCACATCCAGCACGATCAGGTCCGGCCGCTGCTCACGGAGCAGTTTCAGACCGTCCTCACCGCTGGCAGCGGTCGCCACCCGGTGTCCCTGGCGCGTCAGTGAGAGCTCCAGGGCCGTCCGGATGGCGTCGTCGTCCTCGATCAGCAACAGGGAAGGCACAGGGCTCATTCTGGCCCATGGAGGGTGCGGTGTTCGACCTGTGGGTGGGGATCAACCGTGGAGAGGGCGTGGGGGACGCATATATGAACCCTGTGCGTGATCTTGGAAGTTACGGTCACAGACCCCTGTTGCAGGTCTGTGACAGTCGGCGGACACAGCGATGAAAGTGCCGGGGCAAGCTTCTCGGCACGAGCACAGGAGTACGGCCCGGCCGGGCCGGACACCGAGGGCCGAACACCGGAAGTCCACGACGGGGGGCGCGAGATGAACACGCTGCACGGCACCAGCACCAGCGCAGTGGTCACGCGTCTGCACGACCTGAACGGGGGCCGGGGTTCCGAGAAGTCCGGCGTCACGGGTGGGCGGGGGTGCGCTCGTGGCGCCGGGCGTCAGCACACCGTCCATATGACGGTGGTTGACGCCTTCACGGGGGAGGCGCACGGGGGGGACGCGTACAGGGAGGGATCGGGGGAGCGGCGCTCGGTGTCGGAGGTGGAGTTCACCGCCTACGTCCAGGAGCGCCGCGCCTCCCTGTACGCCACCGCGTACCACCTCACCGGTGACCGGTTCGAGGCCGAGGATCTGTTGCAGAGCGCGCTGTTCTCGACGTACCGGGCCTGGGACCGGATCAGTGACAAGGCGGCGGTCGGCGGATATCTCCGCCGGACCATGACCAACCTGCACATCAGCGCGTGGCGCCGCCGCAAGCTCAACGAGTACCCGACCGAGGAACTGCCGGAGACGCCCGGCGACACGGACGCGATGCGCGGCACCGAACTGCGCGCGGTCCTGTGGCAGGCGCTCACCCGGCTGCCGGAACTCCAGCGCACCATGCTGGTCCTGCGCTACTACGAGGGCCGCACGGACCCGGAGATCGCGGAGATCCTCGACATCAGTGTGGGCACGGTCAAGTCCAGCATCTGGCGCTCGCTGCGCCGGCTGCGCGACGACGAGGTCCTGAGCTTCGGCCGTGACCAGGAGGACGCCTTCGGCGAACTGGTCGCCTGACCGGTCACCCGAAGGTTCGGGGGAAGAAAGAAAAAAGTTCCTCGGGGGGTGTATCAGGGGGACGGTACGGGGGTCTTGTCTACGGGTCCGGGGGAAGCACCTGGCACTGCATGGGCCCTGGGGGGGGAAGTACGGGGGAAAGTACGGGGGAGCTACGGGGGTAGCAAGAAAAGAGAGAAGGGAAACACGGGGGAACACGGGGGAGCACCACAGGGAGCGGGACTGGAGGGCCGGGGGGTCCATCCAGTCCCGCTCTCTGTTGTCCGGTTTCTACGGTGTACTGCCAGCCCTGGTGCAGCGGCCCGCCGCCGCTGCCGCCAGGCGGCCCATCGCCTCGTCGCGGTCGCAGGGGTGGGCGCCGAGGCCGGTCTGGTGGGCGATGATCGAGCGCTCGGCGCGCATCAGCCGCCAGCCGCGGCGCAGCAGGAACGCCGCCGACTTGCGGCCCTCCTTGAGATCGCGCAGGAAGCGGCGGCGGAACGTCCGGACCGGGCCGCGGTTCAGGCAGAGCGCGTCGGCGAGGACCCCGAGGTCCCGGCAGCGCCGCACTATCTCGGCGGCGAAGATGCCCTCCGCGACGAACAGCGGGGTGCGGCCGATGTCCACGCTGTCCTCGCCCGTGCGGGCGCTGCGCGCGATGTCGTAGACCGGGACGGAGGTACGGCCCGTGCGGCACAGGGCGGTGATCGCGCTGACGGCCGCGTCGGCGTCCCAGGAGCCGGGGTGGTCCCAGTCGATGTCGGAGCTTCCCGCCACCAGCGGCAGCGTCGGGTCGTCACCCTCCTTGTAGAAGTCGTCCAGGCGCAGCACCGGGAGGCCGGAGCGCTGGGCGAGAAGGGACTTGCCGGAGCCGGACGGGCCGCAGAGCAGCACGACCCGGGTGGGTATGGGCGGATGGGAACTCACGGGACCTCAGTGTGCGGCATGGGTGGCCGCCCCACGAGACCGCGGGTCGGCTTTGAAGCGCGCGTCACATCTCAACTACCCTTTGTGCTGAAATGGTTACCTCGTGTGATGTCTGACGTGTGATGAAAGGTGGCACTGGTGTCCCTACGCCAGAATTCGCTCGCTGTGCTGGCTTTGGCGGGAGCGGCCGTGGGCGCGGCCTCGGGTGCCGCCGCCGCGGCCGACGGTGAGCCGGTGGTCGATGTGATGCGTACGCGTCCGACCTCGCTGGGAAACATCGATCCTCAGGCCGGGCTCGCCGCGGCCATCGGCGTCCTGCCGTATGTGACCGGGCCGGTGGCCGGGCTCAAGCCGAATCCGCTGGCGGGGACGGGGGTCGATCCTCTCGACAACGGGGTGGGAACGCAGCTCGCCGACTTCCAGCCGGTCACTTCGAAGATGCTGACGGGGCCGGTCGCTCAGGCTCCGTCCGTGGGGAGTCTGCCTTTGGTGGGGCAGTTGCTGGGCGGCTAGTGCGGGTTGGCGGGGGCCGGCCGCATGGCTGCCTTTGGCGCCATGCGGCCAGGGGTGCGGTCCTTGTCCCGTACGAGGTCCCGTACGAGGTCCGGTACGGCGTCTAGTACGACGAACCCGCCGCGCCCAGCGCCCCCGTCGGGTGCCATACCGTCTTCGTCTCCAGGAACGCCGTCATGCGGTCGGTGCCCGGGGTCTGGGTCCAGTCGTCCACAGGCTGTGGGCGCAGGACTCGCTTCAGGTTGTCGGCCGCCGCGATCTCCAGGTCCTTCGCCAGGGACGCGTCCGCGCCCGCCAGGTCGATCGCGTTGACGTCCTGGTGGGAGGCCAGGGGCGTGGCGATCTCCGGCGTACGGCCGGAGAGGATGTTGACCACTCCGCCGGGGACGTCGGAGGTGGCCAGGACCTCGGCCAGGGACAGCGCCGGGAGCGGGAACTTCTCGCTGGTCACCACCACCGCCGTGTTGCCGGTGGCGATCACCGGGGCCAGCACCGAGACCAGGCCCAGGAAGGATGAGTCCTGGGGGGCCAGTACGGCTACCACGCCCGTGGGCTCGGGGGAGGACAGGTTGAAGTACGGGCCCGCCACCGGGTTGGTGCCGCCGGTCACCTGGGCGATCTTGTCGGTCCAGCCCGCGTACCAGATCCAGCGGTCGATGGCCGCGTCCACCGCCGTAGCCGCCTTGGACTTCGAGATGCCCTCGGCCTCGGCGACCTCGCGGACGAACTGGTCCCTGCGGCCCTCCAGCATCTCCGCCACGCGGTAGAGGATCTGGCCGCGGTTGTAGGCGGTGGCGCCGGACCAGGCGCCGAACGCCTTGCGGGCGGCCACGACCGCGTCCCGGGCGTCCTTGCGGGAGGCCAGGGGCGCGTTCGCCAGCCACTTGCCCTTCGAGTCGGTCACCTCGTACACCCGGCCGCTCTCGGAACGCGGGAACTTCCCGCCGACGTACAGCTTGTAGGTCTTGAAGACGGACAGGCGATCAACAGTGCTCATTTCAGCGCTCACCCTTCGGGTTCGA
Organism: Streptomyces sp. NPDC056734; assembly: GCF_042790455.1. NCBI lineage: Bacteria > Bacillati > Actinomycetota > Actinomycetes > Kitasatosporales > Streptomycetaceae > Streptomyces > Streptomyces sp. NPDC056734. The sequence continues at coordinate 184,012 of NZ_JBHTZD010000008.1, read as the reverse complement.
CGGGGTGAGGTATGCCTCCAGGCCGTGCCGGCCGCCCTCGCGGCCGAAGCCCGACTCCTTGTAGCCGCCGAACGGCGACGTCGGGTCGAACTTGTTGAAGGTGTTGGACCAGATCACGCCCGCGCGGAGCTTGCTCGCGACCGCGAGGATGCGTGAGCCCTTCTCCGTCCAGATGCCCGCGGACAGGCCGTACTGCGTGTTGTTCGCCTTGGCCACGGCCTCGTCCGGGGTGCGGAAGGAGAGGACCGACAGCACCGGGCCGAAGATCTCGTCGCGGGCGATGGTGTGGGCCTGCGTGACGTTCGTGAAGAGGGTTGGGGCGAACCAGTAGCCGGAGGAGGGGAGGTCGCAGGGGGCCGTCCAGCGGGTCGCGCCCTCCGTCTCGCCGGTCTTCGCGAGGGCGGTGATACGGGCCAGCTGCTCGGCGGAGTTGATCGCGCCGATGTCCGTGTTCTTGTCCAGGGGGTCGCCCAGGCGCAGGGTGGACAGGCGGCGCTTGAGGGAGTCGAGGAGTTCCTCCTGGATCGACTCCTGGACCAGGAGGCGGCTGCCCGCGCAGCAGACCTGGCCCTGGTTGAAGAAGATGCCGGTGACGATGCCCTCGACGGCCTGGTCGATCGGGGCGTCGTCGAAGACGATGTTGGCGCCCTTGCCGCCCAGTTCGAGGGTGAGTTTCTTGTCCGTGCCCGCGAGCGTGCGGGCGATCTCCTTGCCGACGGCCGTGGAGCCGGTGAAGGCCACCTTGTTCACGTCCGGGTGGGCCACCAGGGCGGCGCCCGCGTCGCCGTACCCGGGCAGGATGTTGACGACGCCCTTCGGGAGGCCCGCCTGGCGGCAGATGTCCGCGAAGAAGAGGGCCGACAGGGGGGTCGTCTCGGCGGGCTTCAGCACGACCGTGTTGCCGGTCGCGAGCGCCGGGGCGATCTTCCACGCCAGCATCAGGAGGGGGAAGTTCCAGGGGATGACCTGGCCCGCCACGCCCAGGGGGAGGGGGCTGGGGCCGAAGCCCGCGTGGTCCAGTTTGTCCGCCCAGCCCGCGTAGTAGAAGAAGTGCGCGGCCACCAGGGGGAGGTCCGCGTCCCTGGTCTCCCTGATGGGCTTGCCGTTGTCCAGGGTCTCCAGGACCGCCAGCTCACGGCTGCGCTCCTGGATGATCCGGGCGATCCGGAACAGGTACTTCCCGCGCTCCGCGCCGGGCAGCGCCGACCACTTCTCGAACGCCTTGCGGGCCGCCCGCACCGCGCGGTCCACGTCCTCGGGACCGGCCTGGGCGATCTCGGAGAGCACTTCCTCCGTGCTGGGACTGACCGTCTTGAAGACCTTGCCGTCCGCCGCGTCCGTGAACTCGCCGTCGATGAACAGGCCGTAGGAAGGGGCGATGTCGGCGATCGTCCGGGACTCGGGTGCCGGTGCGTACTCGAATACGGAAGCCATGATGATCAGTCCACCGTCACGTAGTCGGGGCCGGAGTAGCGGCCGGTGGCCAGCTTCTGGCGCTGCATCAGCAGGTCGTTGAGGAGCGAGGAGGCGCCGAAGCGGAACCAGTGGCTGTCCAGCCAGTCCGGGCCCGCCGTCTCATTGACCAGCACCAGGAACTTGATCGCGTCCTTGGTGGTACGGATGCCTCCGGCCGGTTTCACGCCCACCTGCACGCCGGTCTGCTCGCGGAAGTCGCGGACCGCCTCCAGCATGAGCAGGGTGTTGGCGGGGGTGGCGTTGACCGCGACCTTGCCGGTGGAGGTCTTGATGAAGTCCGCTCCGGCCAGCATGCCGAGCCAGCTCGCGCGGCGGATGTTGTCGTACGTCGACAGCTCGCCGGTCTCGAAGATGACCTTGAGGCGGGCCGCGCCGGACGCCTCCTTCACGGCGGTGATCTCCTCGTACACCTTCAGATAGTGGCCCGCGAGGAAGGCGCCGCGGTCGATGACCATGTCGATCTCGTCGGCACCGGCCGCGACCGCCTCGCGCACGTCCGCGAGCTTCACGGAGAGCGCGGCGCGTCCGGCCGGGAAGGCGGTGGCCACGGAGGCGACCTTGACGCCGGAGCCGGCGACGGCCTCCTTGGCGATGGCTGCCATGTCGGGGTAGACGCAGACGGCGGCCGTGGCCGGGGCCGTACGGTCGGTGGGGTCGGGGTGGACCGCCTTGGCGCCGAGGGACCGGACCTTGCCGGGAGTGTCGGCGCCTTCCAGTGTCGTCAGGTCGACCATCGAGATCGCGAGGTCGATGGCGTACGCCTTGGCGGTCGTCTTGATCGAGCGGGTCCCGAGCGAGGCGGCACGCGCCTCCAGGCCGACCGCGTCGACGCCGGGGAGGCCGTGCAGGAAGCGGCGCAGTGCGCTGTTCGAGGCCGCCACGTCCGTGAGTGTGGGTACCGAGGTGGGCATGGTCACCAGACGAGCATATCTACGCGCGTAGCGGCTGTACACCCCGGTGTGGGGCTCTTGTGGGGTGGGTGGGGTGGGGTGGGTTTGTGGGTGCGGGTCGTGTGTGGCTTGTTGCGCAGTTCCCCGCGCCCCTGAGGGGGTGGGTGGGGCTGTGGGGCTGTGGGTGCGGGTTGTGTGTGGTTGAGCGCGCAGTTCCCCGCGCCCCTTTTGGGCGTGGGTGGGGGCGGTGTTGGGCAGTGGGGCAGAATCTGTCGTATGACCTCAGGCAACGACCGTATCTACCGTTCCCCCATGGCCCTGGTGGGCGGGACTCTGGTGCTCGGGCTCTCGGTGTGGCTCGGTGTCGATGCGATCGTCAATGGTGAGGGGCGGACCCGGTGGCTGGCTCTTGCCGTGCTGCTGATCCTGGTGCCGGTCGTCACCGCGTTCACCCTGCGCCCCGCGGTGTACGCGGGCGAGGACCGGCTGCGGGTGCGCAATCCGCTCCGCGTGATCGTGCTGCCCTGGGGCGAGGTCGCCTCGCTGCGGTCCGGGTACACCAATGAGGTCATCGCCAACTCCGGCACGAAGTTCCAGCTGTGGGCGATCCCGGTGTCGTTGCGCGGGCGCAAGCGGGCCGCCCGGCGTGAGGACCGGCGCCGGGCCGAGCGGGAGGCGGCGGCCAGCGGCAGGAAGGTGCGCGGCGGGCTGTTCGGTGCCGGGCTCGGTGGCTATGGCGGGGCCGACGCGGACGACGGTTCCGGGCTGGCCGAGGGTGACCGGATCATGGCCGAGCTGCGGCAGATCCTGGAGTCCCGGGAGAAGGCCGCGTCCGCGCAGGGTGAGGTCGGCGTGCGGTGGGCCTATGAGATCGCCGGGCCGGTGGTGGTGGGTGTGGTGCTGCTCGCTGTGGTGCTGGCCGTGGGGTGATGTGGGTGGGGTGATGTGGGTGGTGGTGACCGGGGGTGTGGGCTGGTTGGCTGTGGCCGGCCGGAGGGTGCTCATGGCACCGAACCGCCCGTCCCCCGGCGAGGCGACTCGGTGCCGTGGTCGTTTCTCGGGGTTCGTCAGCGGACGTCTACGTAGTCTCCCTCCGACACCGTCCCCGCCGCTGTGTCCGTTCCTGCGTACGACCAGCGGTAGGTGCCGTCCTGGACAGCGCGGACCGTGGTGGACAGGGTGCCGTCGGCCCCGGTCTGGACGGTCTGCACGGTCTTGAAGTCCCCGCGGCCCGCCTTGCGGAACTGGAGCTTCACCGGCTCCCCGGCCGCCGCGCCCGCCTGCGTGCCGGTCGCCCAGTCGGCGTGGTGCACGGCGCCCGTGACCGTCAGCGTGCGGCCCCACCGGACCGGCTCCGGCGTGGCGTCCACCGTCGCCTCACTGGCACGCAGCACCGAGAAGGCGGCGGCGGTGTCCCGGAACACGGCGTCGCTGTCGGGGGCGATCGCGAAGGCGCTCACCTGCCAGGTGCCGGCCTGCGAGGCGTCGGCCGGGGCGGTGCCCGGGGTCAGGGTGAAGGTCAGTGTGCAGGTGGTCGTCGTGGCGGCCGTCGGACCGCAGGCGGCGTCCGAGGCCACGGTGGCGACGGGGGACTCGGCCGAGCCGCGGTACAGGGTGGCGTTGATCTGCTCCAGGCCGGATGGGTCGGTCGCGGTGACCTCGACGGAGACGGTTCTCGCGCTCGTACCCACGACGACGGGCTGACCACCGTTGACGGTCACGCCGGTGATCTCGGTGTCGCCGAACTGCTCGTCCGCGTGCGCGGCCGGAACGGCGAGGGCGGACAGGGCGACGACGCCGCAGACGGCGGCGACAGTGGAGCTGATGCGCATGCGAATTCCCCAATGTGAATGCACAACGGCCCGGCACCAATCCCCCGGCGGGCCGAATTGACGTGGGCAGCGTACTCATTCCGTGGAGATTCCGGAATGTTTTCGTGTGGGTGGTGAGGGGGTGGTGAGGGGGTGGGCTGGGGGTGGGCTGGGGGTGGGTTGTGGATTTCTTGGTGGTGGAATTCGTGTCGAATATCTGGTGGATTGAATCGGTGGAAAACCTAAGGGGAAATTCGGTCCGAATTTCAGCGGACCAGGCGCCCACCTACGCGTACTGCCGCCGCTCGGCCCGGGGGCAACGGGCCTTGTGCGGCGCCCGCATGAACAAGGGGCAACTTTCGCGTGAAGCATGCCGGATGCGGTTACCGAGGGCGATCGCATATCACTCTCGCCTCACTAGCCTGCGTGTGCCGCACGACCGTCGGCCCGGCACTTACTCGTGCAGCTTCCTGACGTCGGGAACAGTCAGGAACAGCCGGGAAACAGGGGAACTCAGGGGTGGGGATGGATGGCGGGAAGAAAGGGCGGCGCTGCTGTGCCCGGCACGCGCTGTCACATAGACATCGGGGCGGACGGAACGTATGCCTGGCGGCTCACGGCGACGAACGGGCGGGTGATCGCCGTCACGGCGAGGACCTACCGCGACTACGCCGAGTGCCGTGCGGCGTTCGAGCGGCTGTGTCTGGACGTCGCGGATTTACCCGGGGCGGTGCATCACACCTCGGAGGGCAGCGGCTGGGTCTGGCGGCTGCGTGATCCGGTGGGCGGTGCGCTGGCCGTGTCCTCCCGCGCCTACGAACGGCACTCGACCTGTCAGGCCGCCTACGAGCGCTTCCGGGCGCTGCTCGGCGAACTGGGCGCGAGCGGGCCCATTCCCTGGGACGACGTCGGGTAGGTAGGTAGTAGGTAGTAGGTAGATAGGTGGTGGGTTGGAGCGGGAGACAGTAGCGGGGGAGTGAGGGGTCGGGGGTCGCCCACCGGGGGCGGGCTTCGGCCCCTCGTGTGTTTCGGGGGCGGGTCCTCGCCCGCTCCGCGGCTGCCCCGCACGCCGTCCGCATGCGCCGCGTTCACGTCAACACCCGAAGTTGCCCCTCGGAGTGGTCCAGTTCACTTTTAGGTGCGCAGGTGTCCATCCCGCCTCAGGAGCGTCGGCACATGTGACGACGCGAATGGATGAGCGACCGGTGGCGCGGGCGGACGAACCGCCCAGACGTCTGTACGTCGACCCCGGTGTGCCCGACCGGGTGTTCCGGGGGGTGCTGCGCGGCGCGGGCACCACGGTGCTCGCGATCATGCTGCTCGTCGGCGGGTTTCTGACCTACCGGGCCTGGCAGGCGCTGGAGGTGGCCCGCTGGGACTTCGTCACCACCGAGGCGTGGGAGCCGGAGGGCCACCACTTCGGTATCGCCGCCGTGATGGTCGGCACCATTCTGATCGCGCTCGTCGCCATCGCCTTCGCGGTACCGCTGGCGCTCGGCACGGCGCTGTACATCTCCGAGTACGCGCCCGCCCGGATCAAGCAGACCCTGATCAGTGTCGTGGATCTGATGGCGGCCGTGCCGTCCGTGGTCTACGGGCTGTGGGGGCTGTTCTTCTTCCAGGGGCATGTGGTCACCGTGTCGCGGTGGATCTCGACGTATCTGGGCTGGATCCCGGTCTTCAAGGTCGACGGGACCGACCCGGACGATCCGCTGGCCACCGCGACCGTGTACACCTCGTCCACCTTCATCGCGGGCATGGTCGTCTCCCTGATGGTCGCGCCGATCATCTGCTCGGTGATGCGGGAGGTGTTCTCGCAGGCGCCGGTCGGTGAGCGCGAGGGCGCCTACGCGCTCGGCGCCCACCGCTGGGGGATGATCCGCAGCGTCGTCCTGCCGTTCGGCAAGGGCGGCATGATCGGCGGCACCATGCTGGGCCTGGGCCGGGCGCTCGGCGAGACCATCGCCGTCTATCTGATCATCTCGCCGGTCTTCGAGATCCAGCCGCACATCCTCCAGAACGGCACCAACTCGGTGTCCGCGCTGATCGCCCTGCGCTACGGCGAGGCCACCGAGTTCGGCATGTCCGCGCTGATGGCGGCCGGCCTCGCGCTCTTCCTGATGACCCTCGTCGTCAACTTCGCCGCGTCGTCGATCGTCGCCCGCAGCCGCTCCGGCGCGTCGAGCGACTCCTGAGGAGACCGAGCCAGATGACCCTCACCACGCCACAGAGCCCACCGGGCGGCGGTTCCCCGCAGGAGCCGGCCGGCCGGGCCCCGGCCGCCGCCACCGTGCTGCCCGCCCGCCGCGCCGGGGGCGGGCCCGTGCGCGCGGAGTCGCGCCGCGATCTGGCCGTCCTGCGCGCCACCGACATCTACGCGCTGCTCGGCGCGGGCGCCGCCGCGCTGTGCGTCACCTGGCTGCTGTTCGACCGGCTGCTGCCCTTCAACGGGGCGCTGGGCTTCATCGCCGTCGCGTATGTGCTCTTCATCGGCCTGTACGCGCTGCTGGTCTCCTTCGACGAGGACGGGCCCGCGGTACGTGACCGGGTGGCCGCCGCCGTCGTACAGAGTCTGGGCGTCCTGATGCTGGCCGCGCTCGCCTTCGTGGTCGTCTACACGCTCTACGAGGGCCGTGAGGCGCTGCCGCATCTGAACTTCTACACCGAATCGATGGCCGCCGCGGGTCCGCTGGAGCCGCTCGGGGTCGGCGGCATCCTGCACGCGATCGTCGGCACGCTGTGGCAGATCGGCATTGCGCTGGTGATCTGCATCCCGGCCGGGCTGGTGTGCGCGGTGTTCCTGAACGAGATCCCGGGCCGGTTCAGCCGGTTCGTGCGGACCATCGTCGAGGCGATGACCGCGCTGCCGTCCATCGTGGCCGGGCTGTTCGTCTACGCGACCTTCATCCTGGCGCTCGGCTTCGACCGCTCCGGGCTCGCCGCCGCGCTCGCCATCTCCGTGATGATGCTGCCGATCATCATCCGCGCGGCGGACGTGGTGATCCGGCTGGTGCCCGGCACCCTGCGGGAGGCGTCGTACGCGCTGGGCACCTCGCGCTGGCGCACGGTCTGGCACGTGGTGCTGCCCACCTCGCGCTCCGGGCTGACCACGGCCGTCATCCTCGGCACCGCGCGCGGGGTGGGCGAGACCTCGCCGGTGCTGCTGACCGCCGGGTACACCGCCGAGCTGAACACCAATCCGCTCAAGGACCCGATGGTGTCGCTGCCGCTCGCCGCGTTCGAGCTGGTCAAGTCGCCCGAGGCGAGCTATATCGCCCGCGGGTTCGGCACGGCGGCCGTGCTGCTGCTGCTGGTCCTGATCCTGTTCGTGCTCGCCCGCTTCTTCGGCGGGCGCGGCCCCGGCCGGCTGACCCGCCGTCAGGAGCACCGCCGGGTGCGGGCCTCCCGGCGCGACGCCCAGCGCTTCGACCGGCAGGCCCGCGACCGCGCCACCGCCCACGCCACCGCCCACGCCAAGGCACCCTCCGTACCGCCGTTGCCCGGCGGCACCGCACCGATGAGGAGCACCCCGTGATGTCCCCGACCGTCCGACATCCACGCGCGTTGCGTGTGTACCAGGCGCTGGCGCTGTTCACCGCCCTGCTGTGCGCGCTGCCGGCGCTGAACCCGCCCGACGCCCACGCCGCGACGTACACCAAGATCAGCGGCTCGGGATCGACCTGGAGCGCCAACGCCATCGAGCAGTGGCGGCGCAACGTCGGCCAGCAGGGCATGACGGTGAACTACTCGGCGGTCGGCTCGACCATCGGCCGCAACCAGTTCCGGGACGGCACCTCCGACTTCGGGGTCTCCGAGATCCCCTACGGCCTCACCGACCTCGGCAACACCGACCCGGCGCCGTCCCGCGAGTTCGCGTACATGCCGATCGTGGCCGGTGGTACGGCGTTCATGTACAACCTGAAGATCGGCGGGAAGACCGTCACCAACCTGCGGCTGTCCGGCGAGGTCCTCACCAAGATCTTCACCGGCAAGATCACCATGTGGAACTCCCCGGAGATCAAGGCCGACAATCCCGGCCTGACCCTCCCGGCCCGCAAGGTCGTCCCGGTCGTCCGCTCCGACGGCTCGGGTACGACCGCCCAGTTCACGCAGTGGATGTCCAAGCAGCACGGTTCGCTGTGGAACGACTACTGCGGGCGGGCCGGGAAGGCCACGCCGTGCGGACTGACCTCGTACTTCCCGAACATCCCCGGCTCCGGCTTCGTCTCCCAGTCCACCTCGCTCGGCGTCGCGGGCTACACCCGCCAGCCGCAGGCCGAGGGCGCGATCACCTACGTCGAGTACTCCTACGCGCGTAACGCCGGTTTCCCGGTGGCCAAGCTGCTCAACGAGTCCGGGTACTACGTCGAGCCGACCGCGTCCAGTGTGGCGGTGGCGCTCACCAAGGCCGAGATCAACAACGATCCGCGCTCGGCGGACTATCTGACCCAGGACCTCGACAGCGTCTACACCTTCGGCGACCGGCGGACCTACCCGCTCTCCAGCTACAGCTACATGATCATCCCGACCGAGGAGGAGATGGGCTTCACCGAGGCCAAGGGCCGCACGCTGAGCGCCTTCACCCACTACTTCCTGTGCGAGGGCCAGCAACAGGCGGACCAGCTCGGCTATTCGCCGCTGCCGAAGAACCTGGTGGAAGCCGGGATGGAACAGACCCGCAAGATCCCGGGCGCCGAGACCGCGGCCGTCGACATCGACGAGTGCAACAACCCGACGTTCGCCGGCGGCAGGAACACGCTGATCGAGGACGCGCCCTACCCGCCCGCCTGTGACAAGCAGGGCAGCGAGCAGTGCGCGACCGGGACGGGCGGGGCCACGGAGCCGACGAACACGTCGTCCGGCGGCACGACGACCGGCGGCGGCTCCAGCACCGGCGGTGCGGCCACCTCGACCGGCGGCTCCGCCGCGACGGGCGGTACGTCCGCGACCGGCGGGGACTCCGGCACCGGTGACTCGGGCGGTACGACGGGAGACGCCGACGGCGGTACGGCGGGCGCGAGCGGCGGCACGGACGGGAGCACCGACGGCACGGTCGTCGACCCAGACACCGGCGAGGTGGTCAGCGGCGAGCAGGCGGCCGGGGACAGTTCGGTGGTGGCGTCGCCGGTGTCGCTGGGCACGGGGGACTCCCCGGGGCTGCGTACGGCGCTGATGGCGCTGTCCGCCGTACTGCTGGTCGGCGTGGTCGTCGGACCGCCCGCGGTGGCCCGTGCGATGGCGGGCCGGGCCCGGCGCAAGGGGCGGTCGTGATGAGGGGCGGGACGGAACGGATGGACACTGCGGGCGGGGCGGGTGCGGCGGGCACCGCGGGCAGCGTCGGCATGGCAGGTACCGCAGGCATGGCGGGTTCGGCGGGCGCAGCGGGCATGGCGGGCATGGCGGGCGTGGCGGGTATGGCTGGCACGGCTGGCACGGCTGGCACGGCGGATTCGGCAGGCACCGCGGGCGTGGCGGGCGTGGCGGGTGCGGCAGGCACCGTCGGTATGGCAGGCGCCGCAGGCACGGCGGGTTCGGCAGGCGCCGCAGGCGCGGCGGGCATGCCTGGCCTTTCGGCGTGGCGCCGGCCGCGGCTGCCGGTCGCGGTGGGGCTGCTGATCGCGGCGGTGGTCGTCGCGTTGCTGCCGCTGCCTCCGGCGGGATCGGCGGCGGTGGCGGCGGAGACGTCCTCGGCGGTGACGAAGTCGGGGGCGAAGGGGGAGTACGACGACTTCTCCGAGCTGAAGGTGACGGTGGACCAGACGCAGGGGCTGCGCTCGCAGGGCGTGCGGGTCAGCTGGGAGGGCGGGGCGCCGACCCAGTCGATCAGCTCCTTCGGGTTCAACTACCTCCAGATCATGCAGTGCTGGGGCGACGAGGCGGACGGGCCGTCGCGGGAGCAGTGTGTGTACGGGAGCGGGGCCGCGCCGCTCGGCGGCTGGACCAGCACCCGGTCGGTCGCCAGCACCGGCCCGAGCGGTGACCCCGCCGAGACCCAGTACACCGGCGCCTCGAACTTCGTGCCGTTCCGCCCGGCCAACGGCGAGGAGCCGACGACGAAGGCGGACGACTACACGTACTACGGGCCGCTGGACACCAACGAGCAGCCGGCCAACCGGACCTTCGCGGGCGGCACCGGCGAAGCGGTGTTCGAGGTGCAGGACGGCGTCCAGGCCGACTATCTGGGCTGCGGCGTGAACACGGCGCCGGAGGGCAGCACGCCCACACCGCGCAAGTGCTGGCTGGTGGTCGTGCCGCGCGGGAACCACCATCCGGACGGCGCCGAGATCACCGGTCAGGGCACGCTCGTCACCTCGCCGCTGTCCGCCACCAACTGGGCCCAGCGGATCGTCTTCCCCCTGGACTTCCTCCAGGTCGACCAGTTCTGCCCGGCGGGGCAGGCCGAGCGGCCGACGATCGGATCCGAGCTGGTGACGGAAGCGGTCACCTCGTGGCAGCCCAAGCTGTGCACGTCCACGGACAGTACGTTCGGCTTCACCCTGGCCGGTGAGGAGCAGGCCAGGAACCAGGTGCTGAACACGACGGCCGAACTGCCGACGCTGGGCTTCACCGTCGATCCCGTGCAGCCGGCGGAGGGCGGCCCGGCCGTGGTGCACGCGCCCGTCGCGGTGTCAGCTCTGGCCTTCGCCTTCTTCGTCGAGGGACCGAACGGCGCGGCCACGGAAATGAAACTGACCCCGCGGCTCGTCGCCAAGATGCTCACCCACTCGTACCGCAACGACGTCGCGATGATGCCCACGCCGGAACACATCGAAGACAATCCGCTCGACTACACGGCCGACCCGGAATTCATGGAACTCAATCCGGATTTCCCGGACGTCGCCGGTTCACCGATGAGTCTTGTGGTGCCGATCGGGAACTCGGACACCAGCCGGGTGGTGTGGAACTGGCTCCAGGCGGACCAGGAGGCCCGTGAATTCCTCGCGGGCGAGCCGGACCCCAGCGGAATGAAGGTGAACCCCTATTTCCAGGAGCTGGAACTGGACCGGAACACCACCCTGAACGAATACCCCAAGGTGGATCCGACGACCGGGATCGCGCAGGGATTCGGCGGTGAGCTGCCGTACACCATCCTGGACATCGCGCCCTACTCGGCCGATCTGCACGACGGTGCCGTACGCGCGCGGCGCGGCAACAACAACCGGACCATCCAGTACGCGCAGGCCGACGGGATCAGTCCCGCCCGGCTGGTCAACGACCCGCCGTGGCCCGGCAACCGCGCGGTGATGGCGATCGTCGACGTGGCTTCCGCGGACCGCTACGGGCTGCCCGTGGCGAGCCTGCGCAACGCCGACGGCACCTTCGTCGACCCGTCCGAGAGCACCCTGCTGGCGGCGGTCGACACCATGCGGCCGTCGGCCGCCGACCCGGGTGTGCTCGCGCCGGACCCGGCACGTGCCGAGGGCCAGGCGTACCCGCTCACGGCGGTGGCCTACGCCGCGGCCTCCGTGGACCAGGACGCCGCGGCCCGCGCGGCGTACGCCGAGTTCATCAGGTACGCCGCGGGGCCGGGCCAGACGCCCGGACCGTCCGCGGGGGAACTGCCGGTCGGCTATGCCCCGCTGCCCGCGGACCTGCGCACCCGGGCGGCGACCGCCGCCGACGACCTGGAGCGCGGAGCCGTCTCCGACGACCCCTCGGGCACCGCGGACCCGGACGACCCCGCTGACCCGGGTGCGGGCCTCGCCGGTGGCACGGGAGCGGACTCCGCCGGTGCCAGCGGCGACGGAGCGGCCGCGGCGGCGGGCGGCGCGGCCGGTGGTGGCGCCACGGACGACCCGTCGGCCGCCGCTTCGGCCGCGGCCGGTGCATCGGCCTCGCCCTCCCCGGGGCCGCAGCAGAATGTGGCCGACGCGCAGGGCGGATTCACTCCCGGCGAGATTCTGGGGATTATCCGCTGGGTTCTTCTCGTCGTTCTCATTCTCGGCGGATCCGCCGCGCTTTCGGGTCCGGTAATGCTGCGTCTCGCCCATCGCCGGAGTCCATAGGAGACACCTAGGAAGCCTCCCCGTAACCTTTCCCTCGCTGGGAATTGGTGGCCGCCGCAGCGGAATCTTGGAAATGTATGCGGTGGCCGGTCGACGGGTCGGCAGCAGGAAAATCCGGATTCAGCTTGAACGTCCAGTCTTCTTGAACGTCCAGTCTTCCTTCTTGAACGTCCGGTCTTCGAAATCCGAAACAGGGAGATCAGAAGTGAACGTCAAGTCTCGCGCCAAGGTCGGTGCCGCGGTGCTCGGCGCCGCCGCCATCGGTGTCGGTGTCCTGTCCACCCCGGCGTCCGCGGACTACCCCACCCCGCCCTTCCGTCCGCTGGCCGGGGTCGGCTCCGACACCACGCAGTACGCGCTCAACGGCCTTGGCGACGTCGTGCTCGACACCAGCGGCAACAAGCTCATCGGCTCCTGGAACGCCACCGGCACCACCACGATCACGCCGAAGGACGGCACCGTCGCCGCCACCGCCCACTGCGCGGGCATCAACCGTCCCAATGGTTCCTCGGCCGGCATCGACAGACTCATCCTCGATGTCAACAACACGGCCCAGGCCGACTGTGTGGACTTCGCCCGCTCCTCGCGCGGCCCCTCCACCGCGGGCACGAACCTGACCTTCATCCCGTTCGGCAAGGACGCGGTGACCTACGCGACGGACCTCGGCAGCACCCTGCCGACCAACCTGACCGCCGCGCAGCTCCAGTCCATCTACCGCAACTGCACCTTCGTGGACGCGGGTGTCACCAAGACTGTGTCGAAGGCGCTGCTGCCGCAGGCCGGTTCGGGCACCCGTACCTACTGGCTCTCCTCCATCGGCGTCACCGAGGCGGAGATCACCACCGCCAAGGCGGCCGGCTGCGTGGACGACAGCGTGCAGGAGCACGACGGCATCGCCATCGCCAACGGCACGCAGATCATGCCGTACTCGGTCGCCCAGTGGCTCGCCCAGGGCAAGGGCTTCTCGGACGTCCCGAACCGCCGCGGCGAGTCCCGGCTGCGCTCCATCGCGGGCGTGGCCCCGACCACGGGCACCGGTACGGCGATCGCGCTGAACCCGAACTTCACCTTCGCCCGTGACGTGTACAACGTCGTCCCGACCGCGAAGCTCACCGACCCGTCCATCGTGCGCGCGTTCGTCGGCGCGTCCTCCCAGGTCTGCCTGAACCTCGCCACCACCAAGAACTACGGCTTCGGCGACCTGAGCGCCGACTCCGCCCCGTCCAACTGCGGTGACACCACCACCACCGGCAACCGGTAGGCGGTGCGCGTCATCCGACCCCTCGCGTGACGGCCGGGCACCCACCAGGTGCCCGGCCCCACGCGCTGTGCCCGTTCCCGTCCCTGCCACTACAACGTCCCCCGGGGGGCTCCACACATGTCAGTGCTCCAACCCTTCCGAAGAGCAGCCGCGATCCTGGCCGCCTGCGTCGTGCTCGCCGCGGGCGTGGTGGCCCTGGTCGCGTCCCAGTCCCAGCCCGCCCGGGCGGCGTCGATCGGCGAGTTCACCCTGGCGTCCGGCGGCAACCTGGACGACCCCGAGCCGATCGGCACGACCCTCGGGATTCCGGCCGCCTGCCCCGAGGTCACCATCGAGGACATCAACTGGAACAGCTACCTCAACGTCTACGTCGTCAAGGCGGACGGCGTCGAGGAGACGGTCCTCAAGGCCGTCGGCAACGGCGGGCCGTACACCGGCGCGACGCCGGCGATCTCCCTCACCGCCGCGGACAATCCCGGCCTGGAGGCCAGGAGCCTCGCCGACATCATCTCCGGCGACGGCACCTACGAGCTGCGGGTCTACTGCGTCGACAACTACGACCTGGCCAAGCCGCCCGAGGAGATCGTGCCGGGCAGCCCGTACTGGTCCCAGCAGATCACCGTCACCGGTGACACCTGGGTGCAGGGCGAGGGCGCGGAGGCCACCACCACCGGGCTGGCCGTGGACACCGGCAATGTCGAGCCCGGCCAGACGGTGAGGCTGACCGCGAGCGTCACCCCGGCCGAGGCCGTCGGCAGTGTGACCTTCCTGGACGGCGGGACCTCGCTCGGCCAGGCAGCCGTGATGGACGGAAAGGCCGAGTTCACCACGCCCGCGCTGGCGGCGGGGGAGCACGACCTCACCGCCCGCTTCGTCCCGACGAGCACCGCCGAGTGGGGCGCCTCCGAGTCCGAGCCGGTCCGGCTGACCGTCCAGCCGGTCGGGGCGGAACTCCAGAACGCCCAGGGCGAGCGGCTGCCGGGCAACCCGCGGCTGGAGCGCGGCCAGGAGGTCAAGCTGGTCGTCCGCCGCTGCGAGCCGGGCGCGACCCTCTCCCTGACCCTGGACCGCAACGACGCGGAGTTCCCCGACGCCACCGCCGACGCCGACGGCACCGCGACCTGGGCGACGCTCACGGTCCCCGAGGACGCGGTCGCCGGGAACAACGCCCTGATCTGGAGCCCGGCGTGCGGCGACGGCAACGGACAGCTCCCCTTCACCCTCGACGAGCCCTCCGGCACCCCTACCCCCACCGACGACCCGTCCGGTGACCCCACCGACGACCCGTCGGACGATCCCTCCGACGACCCGTCAGGCGATCCGACCGACGACCCGTCGGGTGACCCGACCGACGACCCGTCCGGCGACACCTCCGGTACGACGACCGGCTCCACCGGCGGCGACACCACCACGGGCGGCACCACCGGCTCCACGGGCGGCGGACTCGCCTCCACCGGCTCCCAGTTCGCACTGCTCTCCGGGATCGGCGCCATCGTCCTGGTCGCGGCCGGCATCTTCGCGGTGCGCTTCGGCCGCCGCAACGGACTGCTGAACTTCGGCGGGCCGCGCGCCTGACGGCCCCGCGCCTGACGGCCCCGCGCCCGAGGGCATCGCGCCCGACGGCACCCGGTGCACGGGCGGCGGGCCCCCACCCCGCCGCCCGTGCACCCGTATCTCCGCTCGTATCGCCGCGTACATCTCCGCCTCATACGACCCCGTACCCATCGCCACCACCTCACAGGAGCGCTCCCCGTGACCGTGCTGTCCCCGCCCCCGCCGGCCGTGGCGCCGCCGGCCCCGGTGCCCCCGCCCGAGCCCGCGCCCGACACCGGGCCGCCGCCCGCTGAACGCGCCGGGTTCGCGTTCGCCGGAGCCGCCCTGTGCCTGCTCGCCGCCCTGCTGCTCGGCTTCGCCGCCAACCTCACGCTCGTCGGCCACCTCCAGCACACCCGCGACCAGCAGACGGCGTACGACGAGTTCCGCCGCCAGCTCGCCCTCGGCATCGCCCCCGTGGGGCAGCAGACGTACGAAGGCGACCTGCTGGCACCCGGCGCCCCGGTGGCCCTGCTGCGCATTCCCGTGCTCGGCCTGGAGGAGATCGTCGCGGAGGGCACCACCTCCGGCGTACTGATGTCGGGCCCCGGCCACCGCCGGGACACCCCGCTGCCGGGACAGCCCGGGACCAGCGTGCTCATGGGCCGCCAGTGGGGATACGGCAGCCCGTTCAACGATCTGCACCGGCTGCCGCCCGGCACCGAGATCCGGGTGACGACGGGACAGGGCACGGCGACCTACGAGGTGACGGCCCTGCGCCGGGAGGGCGACCCGCTGCCGCCCGCGCTCAAGGAGGGCGAGGGACGGCTCACCCTCATCACCGCCGAGGGCGGCCCCTACACCCCCTCCGGCACCCTCCGCGTCGACGCCGAACTGACCAGCGACGTCCAGCCCGCGCCGCCGCGCCCGCTGGCGTCCGGCTGGATCGACGACGCCGAGCAGGCCATGGGCACCGAGAACGCCGCCTGGCTGCCGGTCTTCCTGTGGTCGCAGGGGCTGCTGATCGCCGCCCTGCTCACCATGGCCGCCCATCGCGCCTGGGGCCGCTGGCAGACCTGGGTCGCCGGGGTGCCCGTCCTGGCCGCGTTCGGCCTCGCCGTCTCCGGCGCCGCCACCCGCCTGCTGCCCAACCTGCTCTGAACCACGAGGAGTCCAGCCCATGTCCGACACGACCGGCACGACTGGCACGACTGGCACGACTGGCACGACCGGCACGAGTGCCACGACTGGCACCACCGGCACGACCGGCACGAGTGCCACGCCGGGCCCGGCCACGACGAGCGCCACATCCGCCCCGACGGGGACCGGCGCGACGGCCGAGACCACCCTCGTCGACGAGATCCTCGACCCGACGCGGAGACTGGCGGCCGTACGGCCCCGCGAGGCGGGCGCGGCGACGGCCCGGAGCGACCCCGCCACGCTGGAGGCCGACGCGATCTCGGCGTGGTTCGGCAACCACAAGGTCCTGGAGCAGGTGTCGCTGACCATGCCCGCCCGTGAGGTGACGGCGCTGATCGGCCCGTCCGGCTGCGGCAAGTCCACCTTCCTGCGGATCCTCAACCGCATGCACGAACTCGTCGGCTCGGCGGCCCTCTCCGGCCGCGTCCTGCTGGACGGCGACGACATCTACGACCGGGGCCGCCGCATCACCCACGCCCGCCGGAACATCGGCATGGTCTTCCAGAAGCCCAACCCGTTCCCCGCCATGACGATCTACGACAACGTCACCGCCGGTCTCAAGCTCAGCGGCGTCAAGGCGGGCCGGGCGGACCGGGACTGGCTGGTCGAGGAGTGCCTGACCAAGGCCGGTCTGTGGAAAGAGGTCCGCGACCGGCTCAGGCAGCCCGGCGGCGCGCTCTCCGGCGGCCAGCAGCAGCGGCTGTGCATCGCCCGGTCCCTGGCGGTACGGCCCCGGGTGCTGCTGATGGACGAGCCCTGCTCGGCGCTCGACCCCACCTCGACGCGCCGCATCGAGGAGACCATCCACGAGCTGAAGTCCGAGGTGACCATCGTCATCGTCACCCACAACATGCAGCAGGCCGCCCGCGTCTCCGACCAGTGCGCGTTCTTCCTCGCCGAACAGGGCACCCCCGGCGTGATCGTGGAGCACGGCGGTACCGACGCGATGTTCCACAGCCCGCAGGACCCCAGAACGACGGACTACGTCAACGGCCGCTTCGGCTGAGCCCAGGACACCGGACCAGCGCGCCGCACCAACGCGTCGCACCACCCGACCTAGCCTCACCAGGAGGGCGCACCCTAGGTGTTCACCTCCTCTTCTCCCCTCGGAGTCGGCCAGGCGCCCCCGTGCCGGGGGGTGGCGCCTAGCGTCGGGTGGGGAGAGCGGGGCTGGTGAGCCGGACCCCGTGGCCACCACGTACGCCCGGATGTCAGGAGTGACCCCATGCCCCGTCCGCTGTCCGGACCCCTGCGCCGGGTGAGCGCGCGGCTGCGCACCCGGCGTGGCCTGCGCGCGGCCTGTGCCGCCACGGTCGCCACCGCCACCGCGGCCCTGCTCACCGCCGGTTCCCAGGCGCCGGGGGACGCCGGTGCCGTCCCGGCCGCGCGGGACGAGGGCGCGAGCGTGCCCGGCGGATTCTTACCGCCGGACGCCGAGCTGCCCCTCGTACCGTCCCAGGGCGATGACTCGTACCACATCGAACTCCCGCCCCTGAAGGACGTGGCGGCGCTGGAGCGGGCGGGGGACGAACCCGCCGCCACCGAGTCCCCCGGCCCCCCCGGGCCCACCACGCCAACCACGCTCACCGCCCTCTCCGGGGAACGCACCGCCGCCGAGGCCGGTTTGCCCGCCACCGTGTTCGACGCCTACCTGCGCGCGGAGACCTCCGTCGGCCGTACGGACCCGTCCTGCGGCCTGGACTGGGAACTGCTCGCCGCCATCGGCAAGGTCGAGTCCGGACACGCGAGCGGCGGCGCGGTGGACGCCGACGGCGACACCCTCACCCGGATCACCGGCCCCGCCCTCGACGGCAACGGCTTCGCGCTGATCCTGGACAGCGAGGGCGGGGCGTGGGACGGGGACGCGGTGTACGACCGGGCCGTCGGGCCGATGCAGTTCCTGCCGACCACCTGGAAGACCTGGGGCGCCGACGGCAACGGCGACGGCACGTCCGACCCGAACAACATCTACGACGCCGCCCTCGCCGCCGGTCACTACCTGTGCGCCGGTGACCGGGACCTGGGCACGGCGGACGGCCTGGAGCGGGCCATCCTCAGCTACAACTACTCCCGCGATTACCTCAACCTCGTGCTCGGCTGGCGGGACTTCTATCTGAGCGGCGTGCACACCGTGCCCGACGGCACCGCCGTCGTCCCGGCCAGCCCCGGCGCGGGCAGCGACACCCCGGCCACCCGGCCGGTCCCCGGCGGAGGCACGGGCGGCGACGCGGACACCGACGACGGCGGCGACGAAGACGCAGGCGACGACGGCGTACCCGCGCCGCCCCGCCCGGTGACCCCCTCGCCCGTCGACCCCACCCGGCCGCCCAGCACCCCCGCCCCGACGCCCAGCCCCACCGCGACGACCGCCGAACCGACCCCGACCCCGAGCCCGACGCCCACCGGGACGTCCCCGGCGCCCGAGCCCACCCCGTCGATCACCCCGGACCCCGAGCCGCCCACCGAGGACCCGGCCGATCCGGCCGATCCGGTCGAGCCGGTCGAAACCCCGGCCCCGACACCGACCCCCACCCCGACCGAGACCCCGGAGCCCACACCCACACCCACGGAAACCCCGACCCCGACCCCCACCGAGGAGCCGGAACCGGAGCCGGAGCCGGAGCCGACGACGACCGGCTGACGCTCGCGGGAACCGGGACCCGGCCCGTCAGATACCGGCCGCCGCCGCCAGATCCCGCTTGATCTCCGCCAGCCGCTCCGCCGCCCGCGCCCGCGCCTTGGGCAGTTCGGCGGGCGAGCCGACCGGCTCCACGACCTCCAGGTAGCACTTCAGCTTGGGCTCGGTGCCGCTCGGGCGGACGATCACCCGGGCGCCGTCCAGGGTGTAGCGCAGCCCGTCCGTCGGCGGCAGCCGGTCCGTGCCCTCGGCCAGATCCTCCGCCGCGACGATCGCCAGGCCCGCCAGCCGGGTCGGCGGCCGCTCGCGCAGGCGGCGCATCGCGTCGGCGATCACCGTCAGATCCCGCACCCGCACCGACAGCTGATCGGTGGCGTGCAGCCCGTGCGTCACGGCGAGGTCGTCCAGCAGGTCGGGCAGCCCGCGCCCCCGCTCCTTCAGCTCCGACGCCAGTTCGGCGATGAGCAGCGCGGCCGTGATGCCGTCCTTGTCGCGGACACCGTCGGGGTCCACGCAGTAGCCGAGGGCCTCCTCGTACCCGTAGCGCAGACCGTCGACGCGGGCGATCCACTTGAACCCGGTGAGGGTCTCCTCGTACGGCAGTCCCGCCTTCTCGGCGATCCGGCCCAGCAGGGAGGAGGAGACGATCGACTCGGCGAACGTGCCGCGCGCCCCGCGCCGCACCAGGTGCGCGGCGAGCAGTGCGCCCACCTCGTCGCCGCGCAGCATCCGCCAGCCGCCGTCGGCGTCGCCGTCGGGCACGGCCACCGCGCAGCGGTCGGCGTCCGGGTCGTTGGCGATCACCAGGTCCGGCGCGGCCTTCCGGGCCGTGGCGAAGGCCAGATCCATCGCCCCGGGCTCCTCCGGGTTGGGGAACGCCACGGTCGGGAACGCCGGGTCGGGCTCGGCCTGCTCGGCGACCAGCACCGGCGCGGGGAACCCGGCCCGCGCGAACGCCGCGAGCAGGGTTTCCGTACCGACCCCGTGCATCGCCGTGTAGACCGTCCGGGCGGTACGCGGGGACCCGGCCGCCAGCACCGCGTCCGTACGGGCGAGATACGCCGCCGGCACCGCGTCCCCGAGCACCTCCCACCCGTCCCGCGGGCGGGGTACGTCGGCCAGCGCGGCGACCGCGTCGATCTCGGCGGCGATGTCCGCGTCCGCCGGGGGCACGATCTGCGAGCCGTCGCCCAGGTACACCTTGTAGCCGTTGTCGCGGGGCGGGTTGTGGCTGGCGGTGACCTCCACGCCCGCGACCGCGCCCAGGTGCCGGACGGCGAAGGCGAGCACCGGGGTGGGCAGCGGGCGGGGCAGCACGGCGGCCCGGAGGCCCGCGCCGGTCATCACGGCGGCGGTGTCCCGCGCGAAGTCGGCCGACCGGTATCTGGCGTCGTACCCGACGACGACGAGCCCGCCCGCGTGCCCCTGCCGCTTCAGGTGGGCGGCGAGTCCGGCGGCGGCCCGGATCACCACCGCGCGGTTCATCCGCATCGGGCCCGCGCCCAGCTCACCGCGGAGACCGGCGGTGCCGAACTGGAGGGTGCCGGCGAACCGGTCGGCCAGCTCGGCGCGGTCCCCGGTCCCGATGAGCCGGGCCAGTTCCGCGCGGGTCTCGGGGTCGGGGTCCTCGGCCAGCCATGCCTCGGCACGTGCGAGGAGATCGTCGTGCACGATCGGTCAACCTCTCTTCGGCTGTTCTACGGCGGTTCTACGGCTGTTCTACGGCTGTTCTTCGGCTCTGCTTCTGCTCTGCTTCGGCTCGTCTTCGGCTCGTCTTCGACGGACGGTCCCGCGAAGTCGCGCTGTCGTTCCGCCGCTCAGATCCTGCCGAGGACCTGCGTCAGCAGCGAGCCCATCCGCGCCGCCGAGTCCCGGCCGGCCTGGAGGACCTCCTCGTGGTTCAGCGGCTCGCCGGTCATCCCGGCGGCGAGATTGGTCACCAGGGAGATGCCGAGCACCTCGGCGCCGGCCTCGCGGGCGGCGATCGCCTCCAGGACGGTCGACATGCCGACCAGGTCCGCGCCGATCACCCGGGCCATCCGGATCTCGGCCGGGGTCTCGTAGTGCGGGCCGGGGAACTGCGCGTACACGCCCTCCTCAAGGGTCGGGTCGATCTCCTTGCACAGGGCGCGCAGCCGCGGCGAGTAGAGGTCGGTGAGGTCGACGAAGTTGGCGCCGACGATGGGGGAGGTGGCGGTGAGGTTGATGTGGTCGCTGATCAGCACCGGCTGACCGGGACGCATACCCTCACGCAGTCCGCCGCAGCCGTTGGTCAGGACGACGGTCTTGCAGCCGGCGGCCACCGCGGTCCGTACGCCGTGCGCGACGGAGGCCACCCCGCGGCCCTCGTAGTAGTGGGTGCGGCCGAGGAAGACCAGGGCGCGCTTGTCACCGACCGCGTACGAGCGGACCGTGCCGCCGTGCCCGGCGACCGCGGGCGGCGGGAACCCGGGCAGCTCGGTGACCGGGAACTCGGCGTCGGCGGCGCCCAGGGCGTCCACGGCCGGCGCCCAGCCGGAGCCCATCACGAGAGCGACGTCGTGGGACTCGCCGCCGGTCAGTTCGCGCAGCCGCGCGGCGGCGGCGTCGGCGGCGGCGTACGGGTCGCCCTGGAGGTCGTCCGGAAGAAGAGATGCGTTCACGCGCATGAGGGTAGCCGGTCATGGCCTACGCGCGTAGATGACGGAGCGCACGGGACGCCGATCGTTGCCTTGTCGTTTCTTGGGAAGTCGCTGTGTGTGTGGGGGGACCGGCCGTGGACGGGCGCGGGTGGGTGGGGGCCGGTCGCGCAGTTCCCCGCGCCCCTGGGCCGGAGGTGGTGAGCGATGCTCTCAGGTGCCCTGTGCTGCTCAGCACGGCCGCTTGCGCAGTTCCATCACATAGTCGTGGGGGGCTCCCGCCGATTCCGCCGCGTCGGCCAGTTCGCCCAGGTAGCGGGCGGAGGGGAGGCCGCCCTCGTACGCGTTGAGGACGTACGTCCAGGCGGACTCCTCACCCTCAAGGGTGTGGGCGCGCACCCGGGTGCGGCGGTAGATGTCGAGGCCCGCGCCCTCCCAGCGGTCCAGGGCGTCCTCGTCCATCGGCGCCACGTCGTACAGCGCCACGAACACCTGGGCGAGGGGGTCCTCGACGATCGTCGCGATGGCGCCCTCCCAGCCGAGGTGCTCGCCGCCGAAGGTGAGCCGCCAGCCGTTCAGCCAGCCGGTGGCGCGCAGCGGCGAATGGGGGGCGCGGCGGGACATCAGCCGCGCTTCGAGGTTGCTGGCGTACGCGGCATAGAGCGACATGCGACGAGGGTACGACAGCCGGATCGGCCGTCCCTCCCGTCACAGCGGCCGCCGCCGTGGCGTCACCTTGGCGGCACTGCGGCCGTCACCGTGTGGCACTGCGGCCGTCACCGTTGCGGCACTGCGGCCGTCACCGTGTGTCCGGGGCCACCCGGGGCGATACCACCCTGAGGTGTGCGGGACAATGCGTACGTGACTCGGATCGTGATTATCGGCGGCGGACCCGGCGGATACGAAGCGGCACTGACCGCCGCGCAGCTCGGCGCGGAGGTGACCGTGGTCGACTGCGACGGCCTGGGCGGGGCGTCGGTGCTCACCGACTGCGTCCCGTCCAAGACGCTCATCGCCACGGCCGAGGTGATGACCACCTTCGACTCCTCCTACGAGGAGCTGGGGATCATCGTCGCGGACGACACCCCGCACATCGAGCAGGCCGCCCGGGTCGTGGGCGTGGACCTCGGCAAGGTCAACCGGCGCGTCAAGCGGCTCGCGCTCGCGCAGTCGCACGACATCACCGCCTCCGTCACCCGCGCGGGCGCCCGGGTGCTGCGCGGCCGGGGCCGCCTGGAGGGCATGCAGGCCCTCGACGGCTCCCGCAAGGTCGTGGTCCGCGCGGCCGACGGCAGCGAGGAGAGCCTCGACGCCGACGCCGTGCTCATCGCCACCGGCGGCCACCCGCGCGAGCTGCCCGACGCCCAGCCCGACGGCGAGCGCATCCTGAACTGGACCCAGGTCTACGACCTGACCGAGCTGCCCGAAGAGCTGATCGTGGTCGGCTCCGGCGTCACCGGCGCCGAGTTCGCGGGCGCCTACCAGGCGCTGGGCTCCGACGTCACCCTCGTCTCCTCCCGCGACCGGGTGCTGCCCGGCGAGGACCCGGACGCCGCCGCCGTCCTGGAGGACGTCTTCCGCCGCCGCGGCATGAACGTCATGGCCCGCTCCCGCGCCGCCTCCGCCAAGCGGGTCGGCGACCGGGTCGAGGTCGCCCTCGCCGACGGCCGGGTGATCAGCGGCAGCCACTGCCTGATGGCCGTCGGCGCCATCCCGAACTCCGCGGGCATGGGCCTGGAGGAGGCGGGCGTCAAGCTCACCGAGTCCGGTCACATCTGGACCGACAGGGTCTCCCGCACCACCGCGCCGGGCGTGTACGCCGCCGGGGACGTCACCGGCATCTTCGCCCTCGCCTCCGTCGCCGCCATGCAGGGCCGGATCGCCATGTACCACTTCCTCGGCGACGCGGTGACCCCGCTCAACCTCAAGGCCGTCTCCTCCAACGTCTTCACCGACCCGGAGATCGCCACCGTCGGCTACACCCAGGCCGACGTGGACTCCGGGGTCATCGAGGCCCGCGCGGTCAAACTGCCGCTGCTGCGCAACCCGCGCGCCAAGATGCAGGGCATCCGGGACGGCTTCGTCAAGATCTTCTGCCGCCCCGGCACCGAGATCGTGGTCGGCGGTGTGGTCGTCGCACCGCGCGCCTCGGAATTGATCCACCCCATCTCGATCGCCGTCGACAACAACCTGACGGTCGAACAGATCGCGAACGCGTTCACCGTGTATCCCTCCCTCTCGGGATCCATCGCCGAGGTGGCCCGGCAATTGCACACACGCAAAGCGACCGGCGAGGGCTGAGACCCGCTCCCGACTCCCCGCTGGTCACAGCGAGTTGCCGCCCGCGATGCCCGTGCACACGGCATAGGCATCAGGCGTAGGCTCCTATACCACTTCCAGTACTCGCGTACGAACAACTTCTGTTATTCGGCGCAAACTGCTGAAAGCAGATGGTCGTTGGGGTTACTGTCAGTTTCGTGTTCGCTGCAGAACGTCGCCAATTGATCCTCGAAATGGTGCGAGCAAACGGAGCCGTGTCGCTCCGGGAGCTGGCCCGCGTCGTCCAGACCTCAGAAGTGACCGTACGGCGGGACGTGCGCGCACTGGAGGCAGAAGGACTCCTCGACCGCCGGCACGGCGGTGCGGTACTGCCGGGCGGATTCACGCGGGAATCCGGCTTTCCGCAGAAGTCACATCTCGCGACCGCCGAGAAGACGGCCATCGCCGATCTCGCCGCCAGTTTCGTCCAGGAGGGCGAGGCCATCGTGGTCGGGGCCGGCACCACCACCCAGGAGCTGGCCCGCCGGCTCGCCCGGGTGCCCGGACTGACCGTCGTCACCAACTCCCTGCTGGTCGCCCAGGCCCTCGCCCACGCCAACCGGGTCGAGGTCGTGATGACCGGCGGAACCCTCCGCGGCTCCAACTACGCCCTCGTCGGCTCCGGGGCCGAACAGTCCCTCCAGGGCCTGCGGGTGTCCCGCGCCTTCCTCTCCGGCAGCGGGCTGACCGCCGAACGCGGGCTGTCCACGTCCAACATGCTCTCCGCCTCCGTCGACCGGGCCCTGGTGCAGGCCGCCTCCGAGGTCGTGGTCCTCGCCGACCACACCAAGCTCGGCACCGACACCATGTTCCAGACCGTCCCCACGGACATCATCACCCGGCTGGTCACCGACGAGCCCCCGGCCCACGACGACCGTGCGGCCACCGAATTGCAGGCTCTGGCCGACCAGGGCGTCCAGATCGCCGTCGCCGGCACCTCGGGCAGCCCGTCGGGAAACGCGGGGGGTGACTCCGCCCCGGCCCGCCCGGCCCGCCGGGAGGTGCGGGACGTCCCCCTGCCCGGCCCCCGCCGGGGTGTCCCCGGCAGCACCGCGCTGCGCGGCGCCGCCACGGTCCTGGGGGAACAGTCCCCGGGGACGGAGCGGGCCCGCGTCGCGGACCTGCGGCGACGCTGAAGGGGTCGGCCACCCGGCCGACCCCTCCGCGCACCCGCACCGGATGACTCCCGGCGTCAGTCCTTGATCTCGCAGATGGTGGCGCCGGAGGTGAGAGAGGCGCCGACCTCGGCGGACAGGCCCTTGATGGTGCCCGACCGGTGGGCGTTGAGGGGCTGTTCCATCTTCATCGCTTCGAGGACGACCACGAGGTCGCCCTCCTTGACTTCCTGGCCCTCCTCGACGGCCACCTTCACGATGGTGCCCTGCATCGGGGAGGCGAGGGTGTCGCCGGAGGCGACGGGCCCGGACTTACGGGCCGCCCGCCGCTTCGGCTTGGCCCCGGCCGCCAGTCCCGTACGGGCCAGGGACATGCCCAGGGACGCCGGGAGGGACACCTCCAGGCGCTTGCCGCCGACCTCCACGACGACGGTCTCGCGGCCGGTGTCCTCGTCGCCCTCGGCGTCCGCGGGGGCGCTGAAGGGCTTGATCTCGTTGACGAACTCGGTCTCGATCCAGCGGGTGTGGACCGTGAAGGGCTCCTCGGAGCCGGTCAGCTCGGGGGCGAAGGCCGGGTCGGTGACGACCGCGCGGTGGAAGGGGATGGCCGTGGCCATGCCCTCGACCTGGAACTCGGCGAGCGCGCGGGCGGCCCGCTGGAGGGCCTGGGCGCGGGTGGCGCCCGTGACGACCAGCTTGGCGAGCAGGGAGTCCCAGGCGGGGCCGATGACGCTGCCGGACTCCACGCCCGCGTCCAGGCGGACGCCGGGGCCGGTGGGGGCGTCGAAGCGGGTGACCGTGCCCGGCGCGGGCAGGAAGCCGCGGCCGGGGTCCTCGCCGTTGATGCGGAACTCGAAGGAATGGCCGCGCAGCGCCGGGTCGTCGTAGCCGAGGGCCTCGCCGTCGGCGATCCGGAACATCTCGCGGACCAGGTCGATCCCGGCGACCTCCTCGGTCACGGGGTGCTCGACCTGGAGGCGGGTGTTGACCTCCAGGAAGGAGATGGTGCCGTCGGTGCC
Source organism: Streptomyces sp. NPDC056734 (assembly GCF_042790455.1). Lineage (NCBI taxonomy): Bacteria > Bacillati > Actinomycetota > Actinomycetes > Kitasatosporales > Streptomycetaceae > Streptomyces > Streptomyces sp. NPDC056734. The sequence continues at coordinate 158,126 of NZ_JBHTZD010000008.1, read as the reverse complement.
GACGAGGAACTCGACGGTGCCCGCGCCGACGTAACCGGCCTCCTTCAGGATCGCCTTCGACGCCGCGTACAGGTCGGCGGTCTGGGCGTCGGACAGGAACGGCGCCGGGGCTTCCTCGACCAGCTTCTGATGGCGGCGCTGGAGGGAGCAGTCACGGGTGGAGACCACCACGACATTGCCGTGCGTGTCGGCCAGGCACTGGGTCTCGACGTGGCGGGGCTTGTCGAGGTAGCGCTCGACGAAGCACTCACCGCGCCCGAAGGCGGCGACGGCCTCGCGGACGGCCGAGTCGTACAGCTCGGGGACCTCTTCGAGGGTGCGCGCGACCTTCAGGCCGCGTCCGCCGCCGCCGAAAGCGGCCTTGATGGCGATGGGCAGACCGTGCTCCCGGGCGAACGCGACGACCTCGTCCGCGCCGCTCACCGGGTCCGGGGTGCCGGCGACCAGGGGCGCCCCGGCCCGCTGGGCGATGTGCCGGGCGGCGACCTTGTCGCCGAGGTCGCGGATGGCCTGGGGCGGGGGGCCGATCCAGGTGAGGCCGGCGTCGAGGACGGCCTGGGCGAACTCCGCGTTCTCCGACAGGAAGCCGTAGCCCGGGTGGATGGCGTCGGCGCCGGATTCGCGGGCGGCGGCCAGGACCTTGTCGATGTCGAGGTAGCTGGTGGCGGGGGTGTCACCACCCAGGGCGAACGCCTCGTCGGCGGCGCGGACATGGAGCGCGTCCCGGTCCGGGTCCGCGTAGACGGCCACGCTCGCGATCCCTGCGTCCCGGCAGGCCCGGGCCACGCGGACAGCGATTTCGCCACGATTGGCGATGAGCACCTTGCGCACGATTGAGGCTCCCTCCTTGAAACAAGCCGAGTTTAGGGACAGCCGACACGACAGTTCGACCCGTCCCCAATGGTGAGCTTGCCCACACGGAGCGTGATACGAGGCTCGCTCCACCCGCGAAAGCCCTTGTCGCACCGTGGTACGCAGGGACCCTCCGTAAAACCCTAGCCCCCCTCTGTGGTCAAGGTCTCTGTCATCACGTGCTGCGGGCCACTCGGTTTCTTTGTGGAATCCCTACTAATGGCCCAATGATTCTTTGCGCTCCGTAGAAGCCTTGTCCCTCGGTTTACCCGTAGGTGGTCTCCGCGCCCCGAATCGAACGTCCGGGGGCGGTGTACGACGTACGACGGGCGGCGGGGCGGTGTCCCGGTCAGCTCTGCGGCGGTGCCCACAGCTCCGTGATCCCGACGCCCAGTTCGGCCAGCAGCCGGCGGACCAGGGGCAGGCTGATGCCGATCACATTGCCGTGGTCGCCGTCGATGCCGTCGATGAAGGGCGCCGAGCGGCCGTCCAGCGTGAACGCCCCGGCGACATGGAGGGGCTCGCCGGAGGCCACGTACGCCGCGATCTCGGCGTCCGTGGGCTCGCCGAAGCGGACCACCGTGGCGGCGGTGCCGGAGGCGTACCGGCCGCTGACGGTGTCGTAGACGCAGTGGCCGGTCTGGAGCGTGCCGGCCCGGCCGCGCATCGCCTTCCAGCGGGCGGTGGCCTCCTCGGCGTCGGCGGGCTTGCCGAGTGCCTCGCCGTCCAGGTCCAGCACCGAGTCGCAGCCGATCACCAGCGCGCCCTTGGCGTCCGGGCGGGCGGCCACCACGGACGCCTTGGCCTCGGCGAGGGCGAGCGCCAGTTCGGCGGGGGTGGGGGCGGTGACGGCGTCCTCGTCGACGCCGCTGACGATCACCTGCGGCGCGAGCCCGGCTTGCCGCAGCAGGCCGAGCCGGGCGGGGGACTGGGAGGCGAGGATCAGGCGGCGGCGGGGGTGGTCGGTCATGCGGTCAGATTACGTCGTCCGCCCGCGGGTCCCCGCGCTCAGCCGAGGCCGATCACGATCATCGCCAGGACCATGCCGAGGGCGATGAGAAGGCTGAGCCGCCGGAGCATCTCCTGGGTTTCGCGGAGTTCCTTCGGCGGCTTGTTCTCGGGGTCGGACCACAGCATGCCACTAGCGTGGGGCTGGGGTGGGTTGGGGCGCCTGAGTATGCGTACTCAGATGGGTGCGGGGCTGTTTGTGTGCCTCGCCCGAGGGGGTGGGGGTGCTGTGGTTTGGCGGGTGCGGGTGTGTTGTGGTTGCTCGCGCAGTTCCCCGCGCCCCCAAAAAAGCAGGCCCGATGCCGTTCGCGCCTCTTGAAGGGCGGGGGTCAGGTTGGCCAGTAGGTGCGGGGCCAGGAGGTGGGGCCCGGGTGGGGGACCTGGCGGGTGGCTACCCGGGAGGGGTCGGACCAGGTGTCCCGGGGGGCCGGGAGACGGGGTTGCTGGGACTGGGCCGCTATCGCCCTCGCTCTGACCACCGCCAGGGCGGCGGCCAGTTCCTCCGGGGTGGGGTTGCCCCGTATGACCTTGATCGACATCATGGCGGGCTCCTGGGGCTAGAGGGGAATGTTGCCGTGCTTCTTCGGAGGCAGGGATTCCCGCTTGGTGCGCAGCTGACGCAGACCGCGGACGATATGGGCGCGGGTGTCGGACGGCATGACGACCGCGTCGATGTAGCCGCGCTCGGCCGCGATGTACGGGTTGAGGAGGGCGTCCTCGTACTCCCGCATCAGACGGGCCCGGGCCTCCTCCGGGTCCGCCGCCTCGGCGATGGTGCGCCGGTGCAGGATGTTGACCGCGCCCTGGGCGCCCATCACGGCGATCTGGGCGGTCGGCCAGGCGAGGTTCAGGTCCGCGCCCAGGTGCTTGGAGCCCATCACGTCGTAGGCGCCGCCGAACGCCTTGCGGGTGATCACCGTGATCAGCGGGACCGTCGCCTCGGCGTACGCGTAGATCAGCTTGGCGCCGCGCCGGATGATGCCGAAGTGCTCCTGGTCGACCCCGGGCAGGAAGCCGGGGACGTCCACGAAGGTGATCACGGGCACGTTGAAGGCGTCGCAGGTGCGGACGAAACGGGCCGCCTTCTCACTCGCCGCGATGTCCAGACAGCCCGCGTACTGCATCGGCTGGTTGGCGACGATGCCCACCGGGCGGCCCTCGACCCGGCCGAAACCGGTGAGGATGTTCGGCGCGAACAGCGCCTGCGTCTCGAAGAACTCGGCGTCGTCCAGGACATGCTCGATGACCGTGTGCATGTCGTACGGCTGGTTCGCGCTGTCCGGCACGATCGTGTCCAGCTCGCGGTCCTCGTCGGTGCGGACGAGGTCCGCCTCCTCCGGGAACGCGGGCGGCTCGCTGAGGTTGTTGGACGGCAGGTACGACAGCAGCTGCTTGACGTACTCGATGGCGTCCTTCTCGTCACCCGCCATGTGGTGGGCGACGCCGGAGGCGGTGTTGTGGGTGCGGGCGCCGCCCAGCTCCTCGAAGCCGACGTCCTCGCCGGTGACGGTCTTGATGACGTCCGGGCCGGTGATGAACATGTGCGAGGTCTGGTCGACCATGACGGTGAAGTCGGTGATCGCGGGCGAGTACACCGCGCCGCCCGCGCACGGGCCCACGACCAGGCTGATCTGCGGGATCACCCCGGAGGCGTGGGTGTTGCGGCGGAAGATCTCGCCGTACGCGCCGAGCGAGGCCACACCCTCCTGGATACGGGCGCCACCGGAGTCGTTGATGCCGATGACCGGGCAGCCGGTCTTCAGCGCGAAGTCCATCACCTTGACGATCTTCTGGCCGTAGACCTCGCCGAGGGCGCCGCCGAAGACGGTGAAGTCCTGGGAGAAGACGGCCACCGGCCGCCCGTCGACCGTGCCGTAGCCGGTCACCACGCCGTCCCCGTACGGGCGGTTGCCCGCCAGGCCGAAATTGGTCGAACGGTGGCGGGCGAACTCGTCCAGCTCGACGAACGAGTCCTCGTCCAGCAGCAGCCCGATCCGCTCACGGGCCGTCAGTTTTCCCTTGGCGTGCTGCTTCTCGACCGCGCGCTCCGAACCGGCGTGCGTCGCCTCCTGGACGCGGCGCCGGAGATCCGCGATCTTCCCGGCGGTGGTGTGCGTGTCGATCTCGTGCGGCTCGTGCGGCTCTTTCGGCCCTTGTGGCTCTTCCGGCTCGGACATCGGGATGCGGCTCCCTGCCTGCTCAAAAGGGGGGACGGTTACTCATCCGTAGAGTAGTGCGGGGCTTTCCGATCGGCAGTGCGGCGTTTCCCACACCCGGAGTGCCTTGCGGATCACACCGGGTGCCGTGCGCCTCCCTGCCACCGAGGGTGGGCCCCCGGGCACCGAGGGTGTGCGTCCCGGCGTCCCCGTCGCGGCGCCCGGGACCGGGCCTAGGGTGGCTGATATGACTCCCCGAGACGCCTCCGAACCGCCCGCCGGCCGCTGGTCCGACCTGGACCGGCCGCCCCTCGACGCCACGGCCCTGCGCCGGGCCCTGCTGCGCGAGGGCGGGCTCTGGTCGGAGCTGGAGGTCGTGCAGCGCACCGGGTCCACCAACTCCGACCTGGTCGCCCGCTATGCCGGTGGCAGCGCGCGGAGCGGCACCGTCCTGGTCGCCGAGGAGCAGACCGCCGCGCGGGGGCGCCTCGACCGGCAGTGGAGCGCCCCGCCCCGCTCGGGCCTGTTCTTCTCGGTCCTGCTGGAGCCCGCCGTCCCGGTCGCCCGCTGGGGCTGGCTCCCGCTGCTGACCGGGGTCGCGGTGGCGACCGGCCTGGCCCGCACGGCCGGCGTCGACACGGCACTCAAGTGGCCCAACGACCTGCTGCTCACGGTCGGCGGCGAGGAGCGCAAGGCCGGCGGCATCCTCCTGGAACGCGCCGGGGAGAGCGCCGTCGTCATCGGCGTCGGCATCAACGTCACCCTGCGGGAGACCGAGCTTCCCGTCCCCACCGCCGGTTCCCTGGCCCTGGCCGGGGCGGTCACCACCGACCGGGACCCGCTGCTCAGGGCCGTACTGCGGGCCCTCGCGGACTGGTACGGCCGCTGGAGCGCCGCCGACGGCGACCCGCTCGCCAGCGGTCTCCAGGAGACCTACGCGGCGGGCTGCGCCACGCTGGGCCGCGAGGTACGGGCCGAACTGCCCGGGGACCGCTCGATCACCGGCGAGGCGATCGCCGTCGACGGCGACGGACGGCTGGTGATCGCGACGGCGGACGGGGTGCGGGAACCGGTCGGGGCGGGGGACATCGTGCATCTGCGGGCGGTGTGAGGGGTGGGGGTGCGGTGAGGGGTGTGGGCCGCGCGGGGGCTGCGGAAGGCGTGACGGGAGCGGGCCGTGCGACGGTCGAGGGAGGCGTGACGGCTGTGGCGGTCGTGGCGGGTGTGATGGCTGTCGGCCGCCTGGTGGACGCGTGGTCGCCGCGAGGTGGTGTGACCCTTGTGATGGTGTGAATGGGGCATTTTCCGTGGTGGTCCGGACAGAGAGGCCGGCGCCGGCGTCCGGTGGCGGAGCGGGACCCGCACCATGGCAGCAGGTCTCAGCGCTTCTCGGTACGGCCCCCTACGTCTCAGTACCTCTCAGTACGTCTCAGTACGTCTCGCAACGGAGTGACCTGGCCCACAGCTACCGTAAAGTTGAGGCCGGTCGATCCTGACCGCGGCAGATCGGAAGGGCAGCAGGCGTGACCGTCGACGACACGGGCTCCGGCAGGGGTGACCGAGCGCCCGACGGCACCGACCCGGGCGACGACCCCCTGGCGCTCCGGCTGGAGCAGCTCATCCTGGGCGCCGAGCGGCGCTACACCCCCTTTCAGGCGGCCCGCAGCGCCGGTGTCTCCATGGAGCTGGCGTCCCGCTTCTGGCGGGCCATGGGCTTCGCCGACATCGGCCAGGCCAGGGCGCTGACCGAGGCCGACGTCCTCGCGCTGCGCCGGCTCGCCGGTCTGGTGGAAGCGGGCCTGCTCAGCGAGGCGATGGCGGTGCAGGTGGCCCGGTCCACGGGGCAGACCAGCGCCCGGCTGGCCGAGTGGCAGATCGACTCCTTCCTGGAGGGGCTGACCGAGCCGCCCGAGCCCGGCATGACCCGCACCGAGGTCACGTACCCCCTGATGGAACTGCTGCTGCCGGAGCTGGAGGAGTTCCTGGTCTATGTCTGGCGGCGCCAGCTCGCCGCGGCGACGGGCCGGGTGGTGCAGGCGGCGGACGACCAGGAGATGGTCGACCGCAGGCTCGCCGTCGGCTTCGCCGACCTGGTCGGCTTCACCCGCCTCACCCGCCGTCTGGAGGAGGAGGAACTCGGCGAACTCGTGGAGGCGTTCGAGACCACCGCCGCCGACCTGGTGGCCGCGCGCGGCGGCCGGCTCATCAAGACCCTGGGCGACGAGGTGCTGTACGCGGCCGACGACGCGGGGGTGGCCGCCGAGATCGCGCTGCGCCTGATCGAGACCATGTCCGGCGACGACACCATGCCGGAGCTGCGGGTCGGCATCGCCTTCGGCACGGTGACGACCCGGATGGGCGATGTCTTCGGCACGACCGTGAACCTCGCCTCCCGGCTGACGTCCATAGCTCCCCGTGACGCCGTCCTCGTCGACAGCGCCTTCGCCGAGGAACTGGTCCGCACCGGTGAGGCCCCCGTCTCCGAGGCCGAGGCCGCCGAACGGGCGGTCACGGCGGAGAAGGAGGGCGAGGAGCCGCCCGCGTACCGCTTCGCCCTCCAGCCGATGTGGCAGCGCCCGGTCCGCGGCATGGGCGTCGTGGAACCCTGGCTGCTGACCCGCCGGGAGGGCGACCGGGCGTAGTCCGCGTCCGAGGGACCTCCCAGGCGTCCGGTCGGGGGCGGGGTGGTGGGGGTCGTCGGCTGAGGGTGCGGGGGCATCGGTGGCGGCTTCGTGGTGGTGACCCGGTGGGATGGCGGTCAGGTCTGGCCGTGTGTCTCGGTCGCCGAAGATTGCGCCCAGGCCGGGGTGCGGGATGCACGGGCCTGGGGCTTCCTGTGCGGGCGGCTGTTGTGGTGGTGTGGTCGGTTCGTTGGGGGCGGGGTAGTGGGGTTCGTCGGCTGACCACGCCGGTGCATCGGTGGCTCGTTCGTGGTGGTGACCCGGTGGGATGGGCGGTCCGGTGTGGTGGTGTGTCTCAGTCGCCGAGGACCGCGCCCAGGCAGAGGCCGAGGAGCGGGATGCACAGGCCCGGGTCCTTCTGTGCGGGTGGTTTCGGTGATGGCTGTGGTGGCGGGGGCGTCGTTTGGGTGGGGGGCGGGGTGGTGGGGGGCGTCGGCTGAGGGTGTGCGGGCGTCGGTGGCTGGTTCGTCTCGGCGGGGGACTGTGGGGGGACGGGGGCGCTACTGGTGGCCGGCGGTGGGGTCTTTGTGCCGGTGGGGGGTGCGTCGGTGTCGGCGTCGTCCGGGAGTGGCGTACCGGCGAGTCCTTCCATGGCGGAGGTCGCCGACGGGCCGGGCTCGGGGGTGGCGCTGGTGGGGAGGGTCGACGCGGCGTGCGTGGAGCGGTCGGGGTCGGCCGGGGGGTGCTCGGGCCCGGTGCCCGGCTCCGCCTGGGCCGTCCGGGGCCCGGCGGTCACCGAATCCGTGCCGGGCGGTACGAGGCTCAGCGCGCCGAACGCGAGAGCGAGCCCGGCGACGGCGAGCAGGACCTTGCGGGGGCGGGGCCTGCGGTGCCGCCCGCTGGCCAGCAGGGGCAGGCGGCGGCGGGGCGGGCCGGTGCTGATGCTCGCGCCGGAACCGGCGCTCGCGCGCGCACGCGCGTTCCCACTCGGGTGCGCGTGGTCGTCCGTCGTCCTGTCGGTCATGGGTCCCCTCCCCGGTGTGTGCCGCGCGACCCCCCGGTCCGCCGTGGCCGTGCGCACGTTATGCGCTCATGTGGGTGAAGGGGCCGGGGTTGGGCGCGATGTCACTCGAACGGGGTGCCGGAGCGTCGGGCGGGAACCGAACGGGTCTTTTGTCCGTGCGGCCGGGCTGCGATGATCGGGTGACTGTTGTTAACCCACGTTAACCGGGAGGGTGTCATGGGCGGCGAGGAGCGGTTCGGGGAGTTCGTGCTGGTGCGGCGGCACGAGGAGGGGCGGGTCGCGGAGCTGGTGCTGGACCGGCCGAAGGCGATGAACGCCGTGTCGACGCAGCTGGCCCGGTCCATCGCCGGGGCGTGCGCGGCGCTGGCGGCGGACCGGGACGTACGGGCCGTGGTGCTGACCTCGACCCATGAGCGGGCGTTCTGTGTCGGCGCGGACCTGAAGGAACGGAACTCCTTCAGTGACGCCGAGCTGGTGCGGCAGCGGCCGGTGGCGCGCGCGGCGTACACCGGGGTGCTGGAGCTGCCGATGCCGACGGTGGCGGCGGTGCACGGGTTCGCCCTCGGGGGCGGCTATGAGCTGGCGCTGTCGTGCGACGTGATCGTGGCGGACGGTACGGCGGTGGTGGGGCTGCCGGAGGTGTCGGTCGGGGTGATTCCGGGGGGTGGCGGGACGCAGTTGCTGCCCCGGCGGGTGGGGGCGGCGCGGGCCGCCGAGCTGATCTTCACGGGGCGGCGGGTGGAGGGGGCGGCGGCTCGGGAGCTGGGGCTGGTGGATGTGCTCGTGGAGGACGGGCGGGACCGGGAGGAGGCGCTGGGGCTGGCGTCCCGGATCGCCGCGAACTCGCCCGTGGGGCTGCGGGCGGCGAAGCGGGCGCTTCGGGTGGGGCAGGGGCTGGATCTGCGGGCAGGGCTGGAGGTGGAGGACGCGGCGTGGCGGTCGGTGGCGTTCTCCGGGGACCGGGCGGAGGGGGTGGCGGCGTTCGCGGAGAAGCGGGCGCCGGTGTGGCCGGGGGAGTGAGGGTGCGCCGCGTCTGGGCTGGCGTCGGGGCGTGACACTTACCGCGTTGGCGGGTGCCTCCCCCAGAGGGGGGACCCCCAGCCCACCCGTGCCGCCCTGCGGCACGACTGCCCGCGGCTATGGGGGAAACGGGCGCCAACCGCCCTGCCCTAAGGGGCGCGGGGAACTGCGCGATCAGCCACACACGACCCGCACTCGCCCACTCACCCTTGCCACCCCCCACCCCCCCCACCCAACCCCATAACCCTCCGTACACACTCAACCTCCCCATTCCCCCCTTTCCTCCCTAACCTGGATGAATGGCAGAGGACACACGGCTGGCCGCAGTCGTAGCCCTGGCTCAGGGAATGGCCGCGGCGGGGACGCCAGGGGAGTCGTGGCGGGCCGCCGCCCTGGGGGCGTGCCGCGCGCTGGACGGGAGTTTCGCCGCGCTGTCGACCTGGGAGCGGGAGCGCGGCCGCCTCCGGGTCCTGGTCAACGTCGGAGACCTCGCCGCCGACGAGGACGAGTTCCCGGACGACGAGGCGTACCCCGTGCATCAGTTCCCGGAGATCACCGAGTTCCTGCACGAGCGCTGGGCCGGCGGCGGTGGCCCCAACGCCTGGGTGGAGACCGCCGACGGCCCCTGGACCGGCCGCCCCGGCTACCTCCATCAGCGCGTCGCCGCGCTCAGGCGCCGCGGCCGGGGCTGCTGCGTCGTCGCGCCGGTCGTGCTGCACGGCCGGGCCTGGGGCGAGCTGTACGTCGCCCGCCCCACCGGCGCCCCGGTGTTCGCGCGGGCGGACGCCGAGTTCGCCACCGTCCTCGCCTCCGTCGTGGCCGCCGGCCTCGCCCAGACCGAGCGGCTGGAGGAGGCCCGCCGCCTGGCCTTCACCGACGCCCTCACCGGCCTCGCCAACCGCCGCCTGGTCGACAGCAGGCTGGACGAGGCCGTGGACCGGCACCGCCGGGACGGCGCGGTCGTCAGCCTCGTGGTCTGCGACCTCAACGGGCTCAAGCGCGTCAACGACACCCACGGGCACGCCGTCGGCGACCGGCTCCTGGAACGCTTCGGCACCGTCCTCTCGCTGTGCGGCGCGATGCTCCCCGGCGCCCTCGTCGCGCGCCTCGGCGGGGACGAGTTCTGTCTGCTGGCGGTCGGCCCCCCGGCCGACGACGTGGTGAAGGTCGCCGGAGAGCTGTGCCGCCGGGCCGCCGAGCTGGACCTGGGCGAGGGCGTGGCCTGCGGGGTCGCCTCCACGCAGGACGCCATCGGCCCGGTCCGCTCCGCCCGGCGCCTGTTCCGGCTCGCGGACGCCGCCCAGTACCGGGCCAAGGCCGTACGGGCGGCGAAACCGGTGGTCGCGGGGCGCGAGGGCCCGGACGACCCCGTCGTACGCCTCGCCGACGAGCCCTCGATGCGGCCCACCGCCGAACGCCGCCGCTTCCGGGGCCGGCACGAGCCGCGGCGGTGAGGAGGCACAAGCGGTAAGGGGTGAACCCGGGCCCCACTGGTGACATCTTCGAATTCACTGCGTACGCTCCTGAATATGGATATGCACACTGTGGTGGTGGGGACGACGGGTACGACCGCGTCCGACGTGCTCGCCGTGGCGCGCGGCGGCGCCCGGATCACGCTCTCCGACGAGGCCGTCGCCGCTCTGCGGGCGGCCCGCGAGATCGTGGACACGCTGACGGCCAAGCCCGATCCCGTCTACGGGGTCTCCACCGGGTTCGGCGCCCTGGCCACCCGGCACATCGGCCAGGACCTGCGCACCCGGCTACAGCGCAACATCGTCCGCTCGCACGCCGCGGGCATGGGACCGAGGGTGGAGCGGGACGTCGTACGGGCGCTGATGTTCCTGCGGCTCAAGACCCTCTGCTCGGGACACACCGGCGTGCGCCCCGAGGTCGCGCAGGCCATGGCGGACCTGCTCAACGCCGGGATCACCCCGGTCGTCCACGAGTACGGCTCGCTCGGCTGCTCCGGCGACCTCGCCCCGCTCTCGCACTGCGCCCTGACCCTGATGGGGGAGGGGGACGCCGAAGGCCCGGACGGGACCGTGGCACCGGCCGCCGAACTCCTCGCCGCGCACGCCCTCGCCCCCGTCGAACTGCGCGAGAAGGAGGGCCTCGCCCTGCTCAACGGCACCGACGGCATGCTCGGCATGCTGCTGATGGCCCTCGCCGACCTCGACCGCCTCTACCTGTCCGCCGACATCACCGCCGCCCTGTCCCTGGAGGCGCTGCTCGGCACCGACAAGGTGCTCGCCCCCGAGCTGCACGCGATCCGCCCGCACCCCGGCCAGGGCGCCAGCGCCGCCAACATGCTGGCCGTGCTCAAGGGGTCGGGGCTGACCGGGCATCACCAGGACGACGCGCCCCGCGTCCAGGACGCCTACTCGGTGCGCTGCGCCCCACAGGTCGCCGGCGCCGGACGGGACACGATCGCGCACGCCCGGCTGGTCGCCGACCGCGAACTGGCCTCCGCCGTCGACAATCCCGTCGTGCTGCCCGATGGCCGGGTGGAGTCCAACGGGAACTTCCACGGCGCCCCGGTCGGCTATGTCCTCGACTTCCTCGCCATCGCCGTCGCCGACCTCGCCTCCATCGCCGAGCGCCGCACCGACCGGCTGCTGGACAAGAACCGCAGCCACGGGCTGCCGCCCTTCCTCGCCGACGACCCGGGCGTGGACTCCGGGCTGATGATCGCCCAGTACACACAGGCCGCGCTGGTCAGCGAGCTGAAGCGGCTGGCCGTACCGGCGTCGGCGGACTCCATCCCGTCCTCCGCGATGCAGGAGGACCATGTCTCCATGGGCTGGTCGGCCGCCCGCAAGCTGCGCACGGCCATCGACAACCTCACCCGCGTCCTCGCCGTCGAGCTGTACGCCGCCACCCGGGCCGTCGAGCTGCGCGCGGGCCTGACGCCCGCCCCGGCGACCCGGGCGATCCTCACCGCCGTACGCGCCGCCGGGGTCCAGGGGCCCGGCCCGGACCGTTTCCTCGCCCCCGACCTCGCGGCGGCCGACGCCTTCGTGCGGGACGGACGGCTGGTCGCGGCGGCGGAGACGGTCACCGGACCGCTCCGGTAGCGCCCCTTCGGCGCGTGCGGGACCGGCGCGGGACCTACGTGCGGGACCGGCGCGGGACCTATGTGCGGGACCAGCGCAGGAGACTACGTGCGGGACTACTTCAGCTTGGCGATCTGCGCCTCGACGAGGGCGGCCGGGATGTCCGTGGCCTCGCCCGTGCCGATCGAGCCGAAGTCGACCGTGTAGAACGTGGCGATCGTGCTGCCCGTGCGGACGACCTCGGTGTTGAAGGCGGCCGTGCCCTGGCCGTCCATGTCGATCTTCATGGTGAACGCCGCCGACTCGTCGCCCTGGTCGGCGCCCTCGTAGGCGCTGACCTCGGTGATCTGCGACGTTTCGCCCTCGCCCGTCATGGCGAAGCCGCCGGAGCACGCCCGCACACCGTCGTTCACTGCCTTCATGGCCTGCTCGGCGCCGTCACCCTCGTAGGAGGACAGGCCCACGAAGGTCATGTTCATCTCCATGAGCATGTCCACGCCCTCCTCGGTGAGCGGCCCGGTCGGGGAGGCGCCGCCCGTGGGGTCCTCGCCCACCAGGTTGTTGGCGCCCGCGTCCGTCTCGCCGGGCGGAAGGGCCGAGGTCGACCACACGAGCGGGTCGCACTCGGCCTGGTCGGCCGACACCTCGGTCTTGGAGTCCGGAATGGAGTCGTCGCCCGGATCGACCCGGAAGCCCTTCAGCTCGCCCTCCGCGAGCAGCAGCTTCTCCAGCTCCGTCGCGCTCAGCGCCTTGGCCGGGGCGGCGGCGGAGGAACCGGAGTCCCCTGATCCCGCGGCTCCCTCGGAGTCCGCGGAGCCCTCGTCCGAACAGCCTGTGATGAGGGCCAGCGACAGTGCGCCCACGGCGGCCGTGGCGCTCAGCCGCGCCCTCGATGATCTCTTCATGAGCGGACTATGAACAATTGGTCAAGGGACCGTCAAATCGGATTGTTTGACGGTCTGACCATTCGGGAGTTTCAGGGCCCCAGCCGCTCCCGCCGTACCGAGTACACGACGAATCCGGCGCCGAGCGTCAGGAACAGCGTGCCGCCGGCGACGTACGGCATGCTGTCGAAGCTTCCGGTGCTGGCCAGTTCGAGGGTGCCGCTCGATGGACCGGTGCCCGTAGCGGCGGCGTCGGAGGTGATCGTGGCGATCCTGGCCTGGGTCGTGGGGGACGCCGAGGGCGTGGGGTCTCTGGCTGGATCGTCGCCCGTCGCGTTCGCGGAGGGGACGAACCACAGGGCCCCCAGCAGGGCTCCCGCGGCGGTGGCGGTCAGCAGCGGACGGCGGGCGGATGACACGGAATATCGATCCCCTTGTAGCGCTGGCGAATTGGCCGTGTGGGGCGATGTTAGTGAAAGGTGCGGGTCACGGGAAAGTCACGGGAGCGCCTGGCCTTACGCTCCGACCATGAGCACACCAGAGACATCACGTTTTGTACGGCTTCGGGTGGACCTCGTGCTGGAGGTCGAGGACCCGGGTGCGGTGACCGGCGCCGCGCTGGCCCGGGTCGCGGGCGACCGGGAGCTGCCCGAGGCGGAGCGGGCGCACGCCGAGGCCACTGTGAGCGAGGACACAGCCGAGGCCCTCGCCTATCTCGTGGACCCGTTCGACCTGGTGGGCGAGGTGCCCGGGGTCGAACTGCACCAGGCGTCCTGGAGCAGCGAGCAGATCGACTACGACCCGGACTCCCCGGACTGGGAGGGGGACGAGGACGATGCCGAGTACGGAGTAGGCGAGGACGACTACGCGGCGCCGGTCCGGGCGGGGGCCCACGGCTGAAACGCACTTCACACGAACCCCGCGGGAAATCCCGCGGACTTCATGGCCCCGGGCGGAACCGCCGCCCGGGGTTTCGTCGTCTCAGCGAGCGCACGGGCCGGTCTGCGCCACCCGCGTCCTGTGGACGTGGTGTGCCCCACACATCCGAGGCATGTGGAACGGGACGAACCGGTCGTAGCGTTGGAAGGTCTTGACGGGGACTCTCGGGGTTCTGGGGAATCGGCGACGATGGAGATGCGTGTGATGACGAACAGCAAGCGGCGCAGGGGCCTGACGGTCGCGTCCGCTCTGCTCGGCGGTGTGCTGGTGCTCTCTGCGTGTTCGGGTGGTGGCGATGACAGCGCCGCCGCCAGTGAGGGGGGCGGCGACAGCTCACAGGCCAAGGTCGACGAGGCGGCGGCGCAGAAGACCTCCGAGGCCCAGATCAAGATCACACCCGAGGACGGCTCGGCGAACGCCTCCATCAACAATTCCGCGGCGGTCACGGTCAGCAAGGGCACGCTCACCGCGGTGACGATGACGACCACCGAGGGCACGGCGGTCGCGGGCGAGATATCCGCCGACAAGACGAGCTGGGCGCCCACCGCCCAGCTGGAGCGGTCCACCTCCTACAAGGTCCAGGTCACCGCCGCGGACTCCGAGGGCCGCGCGGCCCATGAGAACGCGTCCTTCACCACGGTCTCCCCGGACAACAGCTTCATCGGCACGTTCACGCCGGAGGACGGCTCCACGGTCGGGGTCGGGATGCCGGTCTCGATCAACTTCGACAAGGCGATCACCAACAAGGCCGAGGTCCAGCAGGGCGTCACCGTCTCCAGCAGCAGCGGCCAGGAGGTCGTCTGCCACTGGTTCAACGCCAACCGCATGGACTGCCGGCCCGACCAGTACTGGCAGGAGGGCTCCACCGTCACGCTGGATCTGGCGCTCGACGGTGTCGAGGGTGCCTCCGGGGTCTTCGGCGTCCAGCAGAAGACGGTGACCTTCACCATCGGCCGCAATCAGGTGACCACCGTCGACGCCGAGACCAAGCAGATGAAGGTCACGCAGGACGGCAAGACGATCAAGACCATCCCGATCTCCGCCGGCGCCCCCGAGACCAAGACCTACGAAGGCCAGATGGTGATCTCCGAGAAGTTCGTGGAGACCCGGATGAACGGCGCGACGGTCGGTTTCACCGACGACGACGGCAAGGGCGAGTACGACATCAAGGACGTCCCGCACGCCATGCGCCTGTCGACCTCCGGCACCTTCATCCACGGCAACTACTGGGGCGACAAGTCGATCTTCGGCAGCGTCAACACCAGCCATGGCTGCATCGGTCTGTCGGACACCAAGGGCGCCGACGACCCGGGCACGGCCGGTGCCTGGTTCTACGACAACTCGATCATCGGTGATGTGGTGATCGTCCAGAACACCGGGGACACGACCATCGCCCCGGACAACGGTCTGAACGGCTGGAACATGGACTGGGCGCAGTGGCAGGAGGGTTCGGCCATCTGACGCCGGACCAGCCCGACCGCTCCGCGTATGCCGCTCCCCACCGGGGGGCGGCATACGCGTGTTCGGTCCGCTTTGCGACCAGGCTTTGCGCGCGCAGTACGGGCTTCTCATGTTCCTCTTATCCCAGCCTTATTCCGCCATCACGTCCCCTCCCTACCTTTCGGCGCATGTTCTTCACCTATCTGAGGCGCGAGCTGCGCCGCCGCAGGAAGGCGGCCCTTGTCGTCGCCTCCGGACTGGCGCTGGGTATTGCGCTGGTCATCGTGGTCAACTCCGTGTCTTCCGGCATGGGGCAGGCCCAGGACAAGGTGCTCGCGTCCCTCTTCGGGATCGGCACCGACATGACGGTCACCAAGGCCGCAGAACCGCCCACCGATGACGCCGCCGGCGGCGGTGGCGGTGGTCAGCGTTTCCAGTTCGACGCACAGGAGGACGGCTCCGGCGAGGAGCAGAGCAGCGACCGCGTGATGGTGCAGGGCTTCGAGACCCTGGCCAGCTCGACCGTGGCCGAGGTCGGTAAGCAGAACGGGGTCGCCGACGCGGTCGGCGGGCTCAGCCTTCAGGTCATGAAGGTCAACGGGGAGTTCACCCAGGGCCAGGTCGAGGAGGAGACCGCGCCGACCGCTCCCGGCGGTGGCGGGGGCGGCGGGGGCGGTGGCGGCCGGGTCCAGGGCGGCGGCGCCGAGTTCGACGTCAACAGCTACTCCGTCTACGGCACCGATGTCGCCCAGCTCGACCTGGGCCCGCTGACCACCTCGAAGATCACCAGCGGCCGTACCTTCGAGGCCACCGAGACCGACGCCAAGGTGCTGGTCGCCGACTCCGCGTACGCCCAGGAGAACGACCTCAAGGTCGGCTCGGACGTCACCATCAAGAGCGTCAAGTACGAGGTGGTCGGCATCGCCACCGCCGACAGCGGGGACGCCACCGCCGACCTCTACGTCCCGCTGAAGCAGGCGCAGACGCTGAGCGACTCCGCGGACAAGATCACCACGATCTATGTCAAGGCGACCGACTCCCAGCAGATCTCCACGGTGAAGTCCGAGATCCAGAACAACATCCCGGACACCACGGTGACGACCTCCGCGGATCTGGCGGACACGGTGTCCGGGTCGCTGTCCACGGCGGCCGACCTGGCGACCAGCGTCGGCAAGTGGCTGTCCATCGCGGTGCTGATCGCCGCCTTCCTGGTGGCCGGGCTGCTGACCTCGTCCGCGGTGTCGCGCCGGGTCCGTGAGTTCGGCACGCTCAAGGCGCTGGGCTGGAAGTCGGGACGGGTGACCGGGCAGGTCGTCGGCGAGGCCATGGTCAACGGTCTGGTCGGCGGTGTGCTCGGGATCGCGATCGGGCTGGCCGGTGCCTATGTGGTGACCGCGATCAGCCCGACGCTCCAGGCGGAGATGGGCAGTGCCGCCGCCAACTCCGGCGGGCAGGGCGGCGGAGGCGGCCGGATGATGAGCAGTCAGACGGCGTCCCAGACCGTCGATGTGGCCCTGACGGCCCCGGTGTCCATGACGACCATCGTCATGGCCGTGGGCCTCGCGGTGGCCGGCGGCCTGATCGCGGGCGCCTTCGGCGGCTGGCGGGCGTCCCGACTGCGCCCGGCGGACGCCTTGCGCCGCGTCGAGTAGCCGCCACCGGCCTCCGGCCACACCGTGGGCACCGGGTCCGGCTTCCGGCTACCTGGCCTCGCGGCGACCGGCCTCCGGCCATACCGCGGGCACCCGGCACCGGCTTCCGGCCCGCTGGCCACCGGCCTTCGGTGTCTGGAGACCGGCGACCGGCCTTCGGTGTCCGGAGACCGGCCTTGGGTCATCCGGCGACCGGCTTTCGGTCACCTGGTCACCCGGCCACCGGTCTTGGGTCATCCGGCCTTGGGCCTCACGGCCTTCGGTCATCCGGCTTCCGGTCACCTGGCCGGGCGGTCACCGGTCTTTGGCGACCGGCGATCGGAGATTGGAGACTGGCCTTGGGCTATGCGGCCCTTGGTGGCCCGGCCTCGGGTCATCCGGCTTCCGGCCATCCGGCCGGGCGGTCACTGGACTTCGGTGTCGGGCGACCGGCGATCGGAGATTGGAGACCGGTCTTGGGCCATGCGGCCTTCGGCGGCCCGGCCTCGGGTCATTCGGCTTCCGGTCAGCTGGCCGGGCGGTCACCGGTCTTCGGTGTCGGGCGACCGGCGATCGGAGATTGGAGACCGGTCTTGGGCCATCTGGCCTTCGGTGGCCCGGCTTCCGGTCATTCGGCTTCCGGTCACCTGGCCGGGCGGCCACCGGCCTTCGGTGTCCGGAGACCGGCGACTGGCTTCCGGTCACCTGGCTACCCGGTCACCGGTCTTGGGCCACCCGGCCTGCGGCCACCCGGCCACCGGCGTCCGGTGTCCGGAGACCGGTGGCCGGCCTCGGGCGACCGGCTTTCGGTTACCCGGCCTTGGGCCGACCGGCCTTGGGCCGACCGGCCTTGGGCCGACCGGCCTTGGGCCGACCGGCCTTGGGC